>DASPNH010000146.1:0-16450 GCA_035626675.1 Binatia bacterium | reverse complement strand
CCATACGGCTGTCGGTGTACGCGATGACGGGCTTGATCTGGCCGGCCGCGCGGATGTCCTCGGCGAGCTCGTCGATCCCGTCGGCGCTGCCACCAGGCGACGACACGTCCAGAACGATACGCTCGATCCCGGCCGCGTTGACGGCGGCGTTGATCTGGCGCCGGATGCCTTCGACCGACGTACCACGCGGGCCCGAGATATTGCTGACCATTTCCGCGTGCTGCGCGATGACGCCGCGGATTTGAATCACCGCCGTGTCGGCCGCCGGCGTCAAGTCCTCAGCGCCGACGGCGCGCGCCTGCTGCGACGCGGTCGCCGCTTCGATCTGCTCGGCGTTGAGCCTGATGC
The DNA here is from genome assembly GCA_035626675.1 of Binatia bacterium. Lineage (GTDB taxonomy): Bacteria > Desulfobacterota > Binatia > UBA1149 > CAITLU01 > DASPNH01. Next base: position 16,102 of record DASPNH010000146.1, on the reverse strand, counting down.
CGGCGTCGTGGCGCGCGATCACCTCGTACGCCTTGAGGAGGTAGGGTTCGTGCAGGGCCCACGGCCGCTGGAAGAGTTCGATGAGTCGGATCACGCCGCTTTCTCCACTCGGTCGAGGTCGCGCTCGGACTCGTCGCGTTCGTCCTCGTCTTCGGTGTCGCCGTCGTCGGACGGAGCCGGCTCGTGGGGCTCCGTGATGATGAGTTCGCCGGCGACCTCGAGCTTGAGGCCGAGCTCTGCCGCGCGCTGCTGCTCTTTCTGGAGCTGCTCGAAGACCTCTTCCCAGTCCTCGCCGGTGGCTGCGCACTCGCGCGCGTGCGTGGACAAACCGGCCGCGATCGCCATGCGTGAGGCCTGGACTTCCTTGACCGGATCGACGTAGCCGTAGGCCGGCCCCGCCCAGTTGGCCATAAAGAAGTGGCGCGCCTTCGCCGACTTCATCGACATGCGGACCGGCAGGTCTTCAGCCAGCCACGCTTCTCGAATGACCTCGGTGTAGATGCGTTGGCCGAGAACACGCGCCTCGCGCCCCTGTTGCCGCTTGTAGAACTTCTGCGACACGAGCTGCGCCAAGCGACCACCGGAGAAGGTGGTCTTCGTGAAGTCTTTGAAGGCCTGCTCGTAGGTGACGCCGGCGGCGGACGAGATCTCGCGGGAGTTGAACTGTGCCAGCTCGAAGAAGCTGGTGTGCGGATGGTTCGGACTGAATGCCTGGATCGACTCTCCAGGCCGCGCACGACGAATGACGCCAGGCTCGATCTTTTCCTCGCGCTGGCCCTTCGCGTTGAGGGTCGTATCGGTCGCGCCGAGAAGGCCCGCAGGGTTCTCGCTCGTGATCCAGAGGGAGTAGCAAGCGGCAACCTGCGCCGCGACGAGATGGAACGTCGCCAGGCGCGACTGCTGGTGGAACGTGTTGAGGACGGGCGCGAGTAGCGGCACGCCTCGCGTCTGGCCGGGGCGCAGGACGTCGAACCCGTGGACCATGCTGCTCGCCGGCACGCGGATGAAGTCGTCCTCGGAGTAGCCGCGAGCGAAGCCGCCGATGTCGTTCGGATGCGTCTTCAAGACCCAGAAGGCCACGGGTGCACCGAAGCGGTCGAACTCAATGCCGTGCTTGATGACGTTGCCGTTGCCGAGCTGCTCGACATTGCCGCGCGGACTCTTGACGCGATCGGGGTCGATGATCTCCAGCGCTGTCGAATACGCTGCGCCGCGCTGCTGCATGCGCAGCTCGTCGAGGTGTACGATCCGGTGGAAGTACTCACCGTCCGTGAACTTGCTGCGCGCCGACAGCTGCTGAAGTTCGTAGAAGTCCAGTTTCAGCGTGATGTCGGCATGCGGGACCCACAGCTTGAACGCGCTCTCTGCGGCCGCCTCGTACTCCCGCTTTTCCTCTGGCGAGATGCCTGCCAGCTTCGCATCGACCTTCGCTTGCGGCTTGATGCCAAGGCCTACGACGTGGTCCACGAGTGTGGAGACAAGGCCTTCCGCCCAGCCATTCTCGCGCAGGAGGGATCGGGACCGCGCCCGCAAAACGTCGAGGTCCTGCAGGGTGTCCTTGTCCGCAGAGTTGAGCGTCGGGAACCACTCGGAGTTGATCCGCGTCGATTTGCCGCCCGAATAGCCACTGCTCGTGCCATCCATGGCTTCGATGGCGTGGCGGGCCTGAACCCTCCGCAGAGCGCGCTGAGGGCTGACGACGGCGATCGCGCGCTCGATCGCGTTCACCGGATCGCTCCGAAGCTGGCGAAGGTCGTGCCACCGCCGCTGATGCTCGCGAGCTCGCCCTGCAGCTCGGCCTTGTGTGCGCGCAGCTGGGCGAGGTCGCGCTTAACGAAGCGGCCGTCGGCCAGGCGGTATTCCGCCACGCCGCCATTCTTCATCACATCATGGATGGCCTCCTCGACTTCCTGAAGCCGGGTCTTTAGTTCGGCGGCTGTCGCCATTGCGAGGGCCACTCTACCGATGAAACCTTCGCTGAGATGGGTTAGGCGCGCAGGTAGGTGCTACGGCGTAGCACCAAGTTTCCATTTTCGTCCTGCTCGGCCTCGAGGGATTTGAAGGTCACGTTGCAACGCCGGCATCGGTGGTACCGTTTCGGCGGGGTCTCCTGCAGCCGAGTCGACGTGACCTCGACCTGGTCGTACATCCGACACCGCGGACAAATCGCCGGCATGTAGAGCACGGCATAGCCCTCTTCCGCCGGCGCCTTGGGCGCCGAAGAGCTTGTCGGCCGACGTTGTCCGTCCCAGAACGGCTCGTCCTCATCGTCGAACCAACCGGCCATCAGCGATCCCAGTACTCGCTGCCGCCCTGCCACCAGCCCTGAGCCTGCTGAACGTCGCGCTCCATCGGAGCCGCCTGCGGCTGAGCCGCGCGGCGGACCGCAGTCGCCATAGCAGGAGTCAGGCGGTCGACGCCGCACATGTCGGCGGCCGCGACCTGGTAGACCTCGCAGTCCCAGAGGTGGTTTGCGTGGTGGCCTGGCTTCAGCTTCCAGACCAGTCTCCCGGCACCGGTCTGCCGGTTCCGCTCGAGCACCTTATGCTCGGACGTCAGCTGCTCCTTGTACGTGTCCTCCACGCCTGCATAGACGTTCCACCGGCCGGGCGTGCCGGGAGCGCGCTCCATGAGGCCAGTGACTTTGTCACGGTAGTAGTTGGCGTCGACCCACCACATGGTCACGCCCTGCTGGAGCAGCGCTCCGCGTCGATCGCGCTCGATGAATGTCGGACGGTACGGCGCCCCACGCATCGAATACGGGTTGCCCTTGATCGGCCGCACAAGCTGCGGGTGCCGCAAGGCGAACGCGTAGACCTCGTGCGTGAATGAGCCGGAATCGATCAGGACCATTCGCGGCCGCATCGGCGTCTGCGATCCCACCCAGGGGAACTCGGCGGTGATCACGTCGCGCTCGAGCTCGCGCCACGGGTTGAACTCCTCTGCCGGCTCGCCTGGCTGCGGCGCGAGAAGTCGCGCGACCTCGCCCCACTTGATCAGCCAGGAGGTGAAACCGTCGCGCCATGCGCGGAAAACGTAGTAGCAGCGGTCTCCCTGCACATCGACGGTGCACGTCAGCAGCGCCGCCTCCGCGGGTACGACACCCGGCTGATACGGCATCTCTAGATGCTCGATCTCGGACTTGCTCTTCGCCTTAACCTTCAAGCTCCAAGGCTCACCGAGGCGCGAGTTAATGAAGTCCTGCAGATCCGTCGGCACGCCTTGGACTTCGAGCCACTCGGCGACCAGCGAGCTGAAGTCCATCCACGGCGAATAGAGCGCATTGATATGAAAGCCGCGGTGCGTGGTCTCCGGGACCTGCCCTTCGAGGCGCCCTTCACGCGTGACGACGCAACCTTCCGGACACCAGCGCCCCTTCCGCAGCATCGCCGGCTTGTGCCGATCGCGGATCGGCTCGTGGCAGTGGATACACTCGTACCAGGCCAAGCGGCGGATCTTGATCTTCTCGCCGTCGCGCTCGTCCTTCGGCCATTTCATCTGCGACCAAACCAGCCGCTGGAACTCGCCGCAGTGCGGACAGGGCACCCAGTACCGCTCCTGGCTCGACTTCAGGAACTGCTGGTTGATGTGGCCGTCCTCGAGGACGGGCGTGCTGATCAGGATGATCTTGCGGTTCGCGCGATAGGTGTCGGTACGCTTCTCTGCGAGGCGGACCGGGTTGGCTTCCTTCCCGGTGAACTTCTCGAACTTGTCGACCTCGTCGAGGATGACAATCTTCGCCGCCATCGATGCGAGCTTGCTGGCCGTCGGCCAGGCAAGGCGCATTGGCATGCGATCGAGCTCCCAGAAGTCGCCACGCAGATCGTTGAGGCGGTCGGTGCGATGCCGCGCAACAGCCTCCGTGTCGTTGATCAGACTGCGCAGGCGCCGGCCGGCAAGACCGGTGGCGTCCTTCTCGGTGGGCATTACGTAGAGGAGCGGGCCCGGGTCCTCGTCGATCGAGTAGCCGACGAAGCTCTGGACTGTCTCGGTGCCGCCAACCTGGCTGGACTTCATGAACGTGATCCGCTCGACGAACGGATCGGCGCACGCATCGAGTATCTCGCGCATGTACTCCGTGCGCGACATCCGAAGCTTCCCGGGCTCCGCTGCGAAGAGCGGATCCAGCTTCCGCTCTTGCTCGGCCCACGATGACGGTTTCCGTTTGACCGGTGGCCGCCACGCCGCGCGCTCGTCCGCACTCCACGGCTGCGAGATGTTACCCGCGCGCTTGACGCGCAGGCGCGTTGCCCGCCGGCGTTTAGGTCGTGCAGACGTCTGACGCGTCGGACTCACTTGCTTGCCTTGGCGGCGGCCTTCTTCGCGTCGCCTGCGAAGGCGTGCAGTAGATCCGTGACTGCTTCGAGCAGGATCGCGCGGCAGCGGCGCGGATCATCTTCCGCGGCGCAATCAGCGGCGCAGCGGTCGGGCAGCGACAGAAGTCCTGTGCGCACCGCGATCACCTTCGCGAGGTCCTCGCGATCGCGCTGTTCGCGCGAGATGAGAAGGCCCGACTGCTGCTCGAGCTTGATCTGCTCCAGCTTGGCCTTTGTCTCTTTGAGGTCTGCTTCAGCGCGCGCCAGGCGCGACCGGCTCGACGCGTAGTTCTTGAGCTCGAGTTGCTCGCCCTTCTTCTTCGTGCCGGACGCTGCATCTGCAGCTGGAGCATCCGCCTCGAACTTCTTGCGAGCGGGCGCATCCGTTCGCGCCTTGCGAGGCGTGCGATCAACCTGGCCGGGCTTGCGGCCACGCCGCTTCGGCGGCGGATCGGGCTCGATCGCCGGCGGCTCCTTGCCGCCTTTCTTTGCCGCCTTCTTCTTCGACCCCGCCATTCCACTGCCACCGCTCCCCGTATGTCCCGAAATTTTAGCGCTCGAAATTTAGCGATTTTCGTCAGGCACTCTGGCCGGACGGGGCGCGACGCCCTTCACCCGCGTAGGGTAGATACGCCGGAAGGACCCGCGTAAGTGACTTTTGTTTCGCTCAGCCTTCGCCATCGAAACCTGTGCGAAAGCTTCATCACTTACGCGTCCTTCCTCGACCTGACATCATGTTCGCTTCGCTACTCGTCCTCGTCCTGTTCGTCGTGCTCGTCGTGTGACGAGGTCAGCTCCTGTCCATCATCGACGGACTCGTTGCCTTCCTCGTGATCGATGCTGTCGTCGGCCACGTCGGCCTGCTGCTGGAGCTCAGCCTCCAGCTCCGCACGCTCGATGCCGAGGCGGGTCATCGCATCGAGCACAACGCTCCAGTCCGCACCGCCGCACATCTTCAACGTGAAGATCATGGCCGCGATGTCGCCCTCGCTCGCCGTGTCCACCCATTGCGTCATGTGGGACAGGGCTACGTCCTGATCCCGAGTGTCATCGTTCCACGTGAGGCCATAGTCCTCGGCCAGCTCGCAGAGCAGCTCATCGTTGTAATTGTAGGTCTCGGACAGGATCAGTGCGGCCAGCGGCTTCCAGAAGCAGCGGTCGTGCACCATGGCCGAGACGATGGTGCGCGCCTTGCGTATCCCGGCGGCGAACAGGGCATCGGTCCATGCGTTGATGGACGACGACGGGGCTTCGCTATCCTGATCGCCGAAGCCTTCCTGGTCGTCGCCTTCCTGATCGTCTGAGTTGTCAGACGTCTGACGATCTTCGCCAGTGATGAGTGCGGGCTCGGAGCGAAGGGGCAGCCCTGCCTTGGATGCCAGGTTCTGCAGGGCTCCCGTGTCCTGCTTGTGCAGCAGGACGACCACCTCGCCGTCGTCATCCAGGCCGACGTGCAGATAGCGGTAGACCTTCTTGCCGAGCTGCTCGATGTCGCGGCTGAAGTCCTTGGGGGCGCGGGCGTGATCGATGCCGATCAGGATCGGCCAGCTATCCAGATCCCAGTACGGATCACGTGCCCGGCCGTACGACATGATCTCGCCGAGGTGCTCGTTGGAGAGCATCCGGCAGCCCAGCCCCTTCAGGCGGAGCAGCTCCTGCTGGTGCCAGGCCTTCAGCTTCCCAGCGAAGCACTGGCGGTCCATGCAGAAGCCGCGCTTGTCGTCATCGGTGGCCAGGAGGCGGGCCTGCGTGTCCGACCGCTTCGCGCATGCGTTGCATGCGCCCGCGACGGCGACGAGCTCGGCGTCGTTGAGATCCCACGGCACACCATCCAGATCGCCGCCGTAGAAGCTGCGGACGTGCGAGCGCAGATCTCGCACGCTCGGCAGGTCGTTGTTGTAGTTCGGCTTCAGAGCGAACTGCAGCGCTTCGAACTGGGCGCCCTTGTCCACGACGCGCGCGATCTCCAGGACATGCGAGGCTGTGGTCTTGCCTGACCAGACCGCTTCCTTGGCGTCGTCGATCACGTCGGCCAGCTTCAGGTAGCCGTAGATCGATGCCCGGCTCTTCTTCAGGCGGGCGGCGATATCGTCCACGGTCAGGCCGTGCTGCGTGTGCAGACGTCTGACAGATTCCGCACGATCGATCTGGTCGACGTTCTCACGGTGGTCGTTCTCGGCGATCTGGCGCTCAAGCGCCTCGACATCGGTCAGCTCGCGAATGCGGGCGGGGACGGCGGTGAGGCCGGCCTTCCTCGCAGCCCGTATCCGGCGGTGGCCGAAGACGATCTCGAGCTTCCCCTCGCCGATCGGCCGCAGCAGCACCGGCTGCTCGATGCCGTTGGCCTTGATGTCCTCGGCGAGCTCGGTGACGTCCTCGCGTCCATGCCATGGGTTGGTGGCGCTCTCGACGATGCGCGTGTCGAGCTGGACCATCTCGACGAGATACGGGGTTACCTGCTGGGCTGCGGCCGTGCTCATGCTGCTTCTCCTTTGTCGGTGTGGGCCAGAGGATGTCCCTCGGGCCAGGGGTAGATCGGAAGGTCGCCATCTTTGGTGGCGAGGTATCGCTCGCAGTCGAGGTCGGTGACGGGAGGCGAGCATATCTGCTCGACGACGCGCTCCTGGTCGTTCTTGGCCACCTCGGGATTGCGCCTGACCCATTCCATCGCTGCCGCGCGCTGCATCGGCGTCGAGGTGACTGGCTCAGCGAAGGCCGCATTGCCGGACTGCGCCAGTTGGTGGTCATGCTCTGCGACGCGGAAGGCCTTCTCGAGCTCGGGAAGGGTTGGCCAGTGGTGCTCGACGCCGCGCGCTGCGCGCAGGAGCGTGAACGCTTGCCCGATCACCTCGTCAGGCCTCTGCGCGTGATCCCGGGCCCACTCCTCGAGCTGGGCCATGTACGTGCTGCCTGGCTTGAGCGAGACGCGGCACTTACGAGCCAGGCTGTTGGCCTCCTGCCAGAAGACGCTCGCGCTCATGCCGGGACGCCTCCGAATTCCTGATCGGACGATTTGTCAGACGTCTGACAAGCGAAGCAGTCCCGTGCGTTGTACTGCGGGTGCTTGGGACAGGCGGCCGGACCCAAGGTTTTGGGCGTGGTGCGCTTTTGCGCGGCAAGACTGCGCAGCTCGGGCCACTTTCGCTCCAGGTAGTCGAGCGTGACGCCTTGATTCACCGCAGCGCAGCGAACCCGAGCCTCTTCGACGCATGCCGCGATTCCCTCGGTCTCGCCGGCGTTCCGCCGCCAGATCAAGGTGAGGCTGTTTTTGTTTCCCGGGAGCCAGTCCTTGCGGGGAAGCCCGAGCGTGCTGTTGATCAGCTCCCAGGTCTCCTGGATCTCCTCGTCGGTCGGTGTGCCTTTGTACTCCGAGAAAGAGTCCGGCGTCTTCTCTCTTTCAGGAATGAAGTTCCCGGATTCTGAAGTTACACATATAGGCCGGTCACTTTGAGTTACACGGTCCGTGTAACTTTCCGTTACATGGCTCGGTAACTCTGCGTTACACGGTCCATGTAACTCTGAGTTACATGGAGGCGCCTGGTCGAGGTCCGCACCGTGTAACTTTCCGTTACATGGGGGCTGATCAGGATGCTCATCCTGACCGTGTAACTCTGTGTTACACGGTCCCGTCACAGGCTTGGACCGCGAGTAGTTGAGCCTGTACGCCTTCAGCGAGAAGCGTCCGGCTTTCTGGTTCTTCGCTACGACGTGCGCTGGCGGCTCAGCGTCCTCGATCAGTCCAGCTTCCTTGAGCTCGGCAAGCGCCCTGGAAACGCTGGCGCGGACGACGCAGCACCGATCCGCGAGCGTCGTCTGCTTCGGAAACGACACTGCGTTCTCAGTCGCGTAGTCGCCGAGCACGACCAGCACGAGCTTCTGAACCGGGCTGACACCCGAGACTTTGAGGGCCCACCTCAGTCCGTCAACCGACACTGCTCCACCTCCACAACCTCACCCATCACCCTCTCGCCTCTGCTGTTGTCGCTGCCGCGAACAGCCCCGGCTGCCTGCAGTTCGGCGACAGCCACAACACTTCCGTCCTTGGGCGCGCGCCGTCTGCGTAGGACGCCCTCTCGACCCGTTGCCAGGACGCGTACAATCGGTCGTAGAGCGCGCAGGGATAGCCACTGAGGACTACCCCCCCCCTCAACGATTTGAGGACGTCAGCGAGCTTCTGGTGATCCTCGTCCGTCATCTCGTGGCGGTACTGGAACCGCCGTCCCCGCGTCTGCCAGACGTAGGGCGGATCGACGTAGTGCACGGCATCGTCGGCGTCCTGCTGCCGCATCACCTCGCAGGCATCCCTGTTCTCGATGACTACTCCGCGCAGTCGATCGATGATCGCCTCGAGCGCCCTCGGATACGCTGCCCAATCGTGGGCAGCCGTCGTGCCCGAGCGCTGGCTGTTCGCGCGGAAGCCCGTCGTCTTGGCGTGGCTGTTCGAGCCGAACCCCATGAACGACCGCACGACTGTCCGGCGAGCGCGTTCGATCGGGTCGTCAGGGCTGGCGTCGCGTGAGTCCTCGAACTCCTGCCGCGCGAACGGCGTCAGGCGCAGTCGCCGGACGAGCTCGGGCCCTTGATCCCGTGCGACCCGGAACAGGTTGACCACCTCGCCGTCGAGGTCGTTGTAGATCTCTGCGTACGACCTCGGCTTGCGTATGAGCACCGAGGCCGCACCGCCGAAGGGCTCAACGTACGTTCGATGACGCGGCAGGTGGCTGATGATCCAGTCCGCCAGGCGCCATTTGCCGCCGTGCCAGCGAAGGATTGGGCGCGTCGTCACTGGAACAGCCCCGTCTGTTCGTCGTAGCGCTCGGGCTCGCTCGACGTCTTGCGGGAGCGCCCGTACTCCTCGAAGGTGCAGAACTTCCAGAGAAATCGGTTCGACCAGCGCGCCACGTCGCGCAGCAGCTGCTCGGTCCAGTCGAATCGCACGTAGGGCCGCTTCTCGAGGGCGTTCAGCTTGATGTACGGCTGCACGTGCGGCTCACCGCCCATCGCGATCACCCTGTTGATGCGCTCCATGCAGACGTCGAAGGGCTCGTTCCCGATCAGGACGTAGACACGCATCTTGCGGGGTGCGACGCCCTCGCGGCGAAGGATTCGAGCGGTACGCTCTACGTCATGCCACTCCTGCATGTCGTCGAAGGCGAAGCGCCAGGGACCGCGGAGGATCTTCGACCATCGCAGGAACGTGCCTCGGTCGAAGGTTCGAGGCTCGAAGCCACTGTTGGCATCGAGCAGCGGCACGTCTTCGGCCAGGTACCGCTCGATGATGAAGCGCTGGTAGTCCTCCGGCAGTGCCGAGAGGTTGTTGTCGCAGAGGATCGGCCGCACCGGGAAGTCTGGCAGCAGCGTGAACTCGCGGCCCTCCATCGCAGGCACGATGCAGAACCAGCAGCCGACCGGGCAGCCACGACTCGCGATCGTCGCCGCTGGGTTGTGTCGCGCGATCGCGTCCGGATACGTTGTGCCGATCTCGGCGACTTCCTCTAGGCGCTTCTTCGATTGGGCGAGGAACACGCCGGGCCCACCGGCGATGACCCGCCGCCCTGCGGAGCGGTGCCAGAGCGCACGGCCGTAGGCCTCATCGAGCAGCCAGGTGATGGCCACGGATAGGTACGTCGTGTCCCCGTCCTGCCATTCAGCGAGTCCGCCAATCCATCGCGACGGCGTCGTCATGCCGCCACCTCAATCGCCCGCGGATGGCCGAGACGCTTCAGGTAATCCGCAGCCAGCTTCTTCACGTGGTTCGGATCGACCTCGTGAACCTCGGTACCGCCATCGGGATTGATCACGCCTTCGACCTGGCTGCGTTTGAGACCGAGGACGTCGACCATCACCGGATCAGCGCCATCGTTGGCGATCAGGTAGTAGGCCATCACCGGATTTTGCTGGCCGTCTCTGTGAACACGCCCTACGCACTGTTCGAGCACGCCAGGGCTCCAATCGAGCTCGCCTATGACCGCACGGCAGCAGACGCTCTGGAGCCCGTCCAGGCCCGCTCCTGAGCGAAGAGAGACCATCAGCACGCGCGTCTGCCCGTAGCGGAAGCGATCGACGGCGGCCTGCTTCTCTTTGGCGGTCTCAGTGCCCGTGTAGAGATCGGTGCTGAAGTCCTTCAGCCTGTCCTTCCATATTTTGTAGACGGCTCGGTGCCAGCCGAAGAGCACGACGGGTTCGTTGGTCTCCTCGAGCAGCATGCGCACGAACTGCGCGACGTATGGCGCCTTGGCGATGCCCGTCTGCTGGCGCAGGACCATGCTGAAATTCTGGCTGGCCTGCAGCCGGTCGATGCCGCGGCCCTCGGCCGAGACGATGAACGTGGCCAGCGCTGCAGCGTTGTTCTTGATCTCCTCGAGCGGAGCCTCGTCGATGGCCACCTCGTGGATGATCTTGGTCAGGGCAGGCAGCTCCCGGCCGACGTCTGCGCGCGTGCGCTTCAGCATAAGGCCGGACTCGCGCAGGTAGGCGCCAAAGGCCCTCGGGTCCTTCAGGTTCTCACCGGCCTCACCGAGCCATTCGCGATCGAACTCCTCGCGGGTTCCGAGGGCGTCCTGGGCCAGGATAGACAGGACGGTGTAGAACTCAGCGCCGTAGTTGTAGATCGGCGTTGCGCTGAGCCCGAGGCGGAACGGCGCAGCCTCTGCGATCATGCGGGCCGCGCGGTACTTGCTCGTCTCGTCGTGCCGCAGCTCCTGGCACTCGTCGAAGACGACGGCCTGGACACGCCCTGCCAGCGAATCAGCCCAGCCGGCGAGCTTGTGGTAGTTCATCACCACCACGTCGGGCTCGAAGCCGTCCTTGTTCGCCAGCGGATAGGCGGTGCCGCGTCGTGCGACGTGAACGCGAAGCGTGGGCAGGAAGCGGACGAGCTCGCGCCGCCACTGCTCGCACAGGTGCGTCATCGTCACGACCAGGGCCGGCCGCGTGCGCGGATCCGAGAGGCCGGCGATCGCCGAGACCGTTTTGCCCAGGCCCAGCTCGTCGGCCAGCAGCAGATAGCCGTCGTTCAGCCACAGCGTGGCCGCCTGGCGCTGGTACTCGCGCGGTGGCAGCGCCATCGGCGCGGCCGAGATCTGGTTCTTGCCCGAGAGGATCTCCGCGATCTTCTCGCACTTCGCATCGAAGGCGCGTGCGCCGGCGGTCAGTGCCTTCTTCGGTGACACCTTCAGCGGGTATCGATCGAGGAACACCTCGAGGTCCCGGCAGTTCTCGTCGGTGTTGGCCAAGTACAGCTCGCGCGCTCGCCGCTGGTTGATGCGCGCGAACCAGCGCTTCAGGCGTAGGGCAACCTGAGGCTCGACCTCCAGGCGCCAGTACTTGCCGTCCAGGGTGGCTGTGCCGAACGTTCTCATAGGCGCGGCAGGTAGATCACCGAGACGGGCTTGCCGTTGATCTCCGGCGGCATCGCGCGGAGCTGGAAACGAGAGGTGACCAGGACGATCGCGCTGACCTGGTCGCTGTTGGCGTAGCGCTCGAGCTGCTCGAGGACGGCTGGCTGGCTGCCCTTGATCTTCACTTCGAGGGCGGTGTTGCCGAGCATGAAGTCGACGCGGTCCCTCGGGGACAGGACCACCTCGCGGGCGTAGGTTTGGCCGCATTCGAGGAGCATTGCCTCGATGGCCAACTGCAGCTCGGCCTCGTCCACGAAGGCGAAGCGTCGGCGGCCGAACTCCTGGGCGAGCTGCTCGATCACGCGGCCTCTTTGCACTTCTGGTCGTGCAGGTTGGGCTTCCCATGAAGAGCCCGTGGGGCTATGGAGCCGGCATCGTGTCGTAGCATCACGCCGACACCCCGCTGCAGCTGCATATGTGCGCCGCCGGACAAGGCTCAGGCGTGCACCCCTGCTCTCGATGCCGCAGGACGCAGACGTGGCAGAAGAACTTGTGGCAGTCCGCGCAGCGGTAGGCCGACAGCCAGAAGATCTGGCGGTCGCACGCCCAGCACGGCAGTCCCAGCTCCGCACCTGGTGGTCGCCATTGATGCGCGAGCTTCTTTCGCAGCTCGGCGTTCTCTTGCTCGAGCGTCGTGTGCCGGCTGACGAGGCAGGGCGCTGCCATCACCGAGCCTCCGGGAACTCGTCCCAGGTTCGTCCGTCCAGCTCACGGCCGGCTTTCTTCTTGCCGACGCGGACGAGCTGCGTGCCTTCGAAGCAACCGGGACTGGTCTCTCGCTCCCAGGCGACGAAAGCGCGGCCGCCGAGCAGCGGCTCGATTGATCCAAGCGCCGGCGGCATGGCTTTCATGTGCAGTGCGCGATACGGCCGACCCAGCTCGGGATCAGGCGTCCACTCTCCCCACTGCTTGAAGAAGAACGACACGCCCGCGGCCTGGCACTGGTCCCTCACGCTCCTGAACCAGTCGGGATGCGCTGGCCGAGCGTTGGGGCCGCTCTCGCCGCCGGCGATCAGCCAATGAATCTCGCCGTACGGACTCCCTTCAACAGGGCCGTCGAAGGCGTTTCCGCAGTCAATAGGGCCGAGCGCTGGCTCGTAGCTGATGAAGCGGACGGCAGCGGGCACACGGCCGAGTATCTCGACGCGCTCATCGAACGTGTCCTGGTCCTCTACGCTTACGCCGAGCCAGACGTTATCGGCGGGCCCAGCGTGCCAGACCGCGGCGGCGTTAAAGATCGTCGGAAACAGACGACCGAACCACTTACGGAGTACGTCGGGATTTGCTCGCGTGAAGGGGCCGATACCCCCAACGCCGTCGAGCCAGCGCGAAAAAGCCAGCATTCGCGCCGCGCGCTTGGTGAGTATCTGGAACGTGTGGTCCGTCCTGGCGTGCATCACCGCGAAGACAGCAGCGATGAAGTCGGACGGCACGTCCTCGTGGAACAGGTCGGACATCGAGTTGACGAAGATGCGGCGCGGGCGCTTCCACTTCAGCGGCTGCTCGAGGCGGTCAGCGTGCGTGAGGACGTCCGTGAACTCGCGCGGTCGTGCCTCCTCCAGGGTCCGCATCTGATCCCGGGCCGTTCCAAGCGCAGCGGTCTTGTTGATGAGCAGGTTTTTGCCGTACACGCGCGGGAACAGCCGCTCCGCGTAGCAGTTCTTGCACCCCTGGCTCACCTTCGTGCAGCCAGTGACGGGGTTCCAAACCTCGTCGGTCCACTCGATGGCGGTGCTCATGAAAGAAGCCCTTCGAGGAACGCCAGCGCGAAGACGGCGCCGACGACTGCGGCTACTTCTTTCGGAAGCGCCTGCGCCAACCAGATCGCAGCCATCAGGGCCAGGAAATCGGAGTCGGTCACGAGTAGGCCCTCGGCTGACGAAGCGGCGCCGCCGGCTGATCCGCCTTGCCTTTCGTCGCGATCGCCAGAACGCCGTCCGTGCAGACGTCTGAAGGTCGCCAGATGTAGCCGCAGCCCTGGCACTCGTGGCTACGGTGCGGTGGGTTCGTCCAGTTCTTCTCGGGTTGAGGGCCGTCGACGTGCTGCAGGCCGCAGCGTGGGCAGAAGAGGAGCATCGGGATCGGCACTCGAGCGACGGCATGCGGCGAGGACTCGCCGAACACCGTCACGAGGAAACCCTTCTCGAGCACGTCAACCGTACCGATCGGATACGGGTAGCGGCACGGGCCGATCACCGCAGGCTTTGCAGACTCGGCTAGCGCAGACCTCAAGCGCTGCAGCTCTCGCTCGGCCTCCCGCCGCGCCAGGACGTCTCGCGTCGAGGCTTCCTGGCATTCCACGAGTCGCAGTTTCAGGCGCAAGTTTTCGTGCTCTCGGAGTGCGTAGCCTCGCGCGAAGCCGTTCGCGTCGGCCTCGTCGCGTGTCTTGCTGACGAAGGGGCCGCTGCGAAACTCGGCGGTGCATCGGACGCCAGCCTCGATCGCTCGTCGCGACATGCAGTTCGCGCAAAGCACGGACCCCCTCATTGAGATCTTGGCCCAGGCCTCGTCGGGAATGACCAGGTCGCACCATCCTGGATCGCTGTACGGCAGGCTGCAGTCCGCGCAGGCCAGCTCGCCGTCTTCGGCGACGTGGCGGACGTTGAGCAGGCCGGGGCGTGAAGCGCAGCGCGCCAATGCGTCTCGCAGGCGCAGCAGCGCATCCCGCTGGTACTCCGGATCCGTGACCAGGCGGTAGATGTCCAGTTCGAAGTTCATAGCCTCTGTCACTCCCATCCCAGATCCCGCGCCTTCCATCCTGCGATCTCGACGTCCACGGTCTCGCCGATCTCGTAGCTCAGCGTCATGTCCTTGATCGTCGACCGTGGGACCCACTGCGGCTCGTCGCTGTCGACATGCTCGAACAGTATCGCCATCTGGGTTTCCGCTACGACCTTTGCTTGGAACCACGGCATCGATTCACCGGCGGGGCGGCCGCCGCTCAACGTCCGGCCGCCCCTTCTCCGCGTGTGTGTGTGCTGTGCCTCAGCCGTCCGTGTTCGCCGGCCCGTCGCAGATCGCCGCCTTCACGGCGTACATGCTCGCGTCCTCGAGATGCGTCAGCATGATCGACTTCTCACGCGAGTCCGGAATGCTCGCGTTCAGCTTCGTCGCAAAGACCCGAAAATCTTCACGGACCTGCTTGGCCAGATCGGCGTTCGCCGGCGGGGCCGGCGGCAGCGGATGGCTCGGGAACGAACGGTCGATATTCAAGCGCATAGGGTTCTCCTTCTCGACGCCGCTATACGCGGCGCACTTCCTCGGCCTGCTCCTGCAGGTGCTTCTGCCGCTGCACGAGTTCCGGTGGCGCAGGCAGGCCCGCTGCGTTCCACTGCTCGATCTCCTCGCTCACGCTCTCGAGCTCCTGGAGCTCGGTCAGCAGCGCCAGGCGTAGACGTGCCTGCGCCATCACGCGGCCTTCGACTTCTTCGGAGCGACGTACAGGCGGTTCCAGCACTCGATGCAGATCGGACACTTCCCGTCCCGCGCAGCTCGGCGGTTGTGGAAGTCGTTCCGCTTCGACTTCGTTCGCTTGCACACCTTGCACGTCTTCTCGTCGATCACGTCGCCCTCACACGCAGCCACGCGGCGTGTGGCTGTAGATCCGCTTGCCCAGGCTCCAGATGACCTCGCCGTCCTTGGTGCGCCATTCGTAGTCCGGCGCGGTGTCGAGCAGGTTCTTGTCCGCAGGCCTCGGAACGCGCGTCTTGCGCAGGCCGCATCGCGGACAGACTTCCGTGTTCGACAGCACGCCCTTCAGGCGCTGCCAGCCGCTGTGGCGCTTCTTGCTCACCGATCGACGATGCAGACCTGGCAGGGGCCGTCCATCCGGATCGCGCGCTGCATTCGCCGGCAGCCGAGGACAGCGTCGCGCCGGCGCGTGTAGCCCTCTCCCGCCATCACGACCTGGTTGTTCCCTGCGCGGAACCGCGTGAACCACAGCCCGTTGCGCCCTCGGTACACTTCGAATCGTCCCTTCATCCTCACCACTCCGGTGCGCTGAGAATCATGGGCCCCGCGGTCATCACCGCGCCCACGACGATCACCGCCAACAGCGCAATGGCGGTTACTGCGACGGCCGTTCCCATGCGGCTCGTGTCGGGTACAGGCTTGAGTACTCGGCGTGGTACGTGGCCATCGCCTGTGCCGCGTCGACACCGGTCGCCCGTTCCCAGGCTTCGCACGTCGCATAGAAGTGACGGCCGGGCCGCTCGCGAGAGTGGCATTTCTTGCACAACGGGATCGTCAGCCGATCGTGCCACGCGACTCCCCATCCCTTCGGCGGCTCGTGGTGCGGCTGACTGCGCCTCCGCGAACCGCACGAAAGGCACGGATGCTTCCGAATGAACGCGAGGTAGTGCTTGTCCTCGCGAGCCTTGCGCCATG
>DASPNH010000145.1:0-46710 GCA_035626675.1 Binatia bacterium | reverse complement strand
TCGCTCGAGTCCATTTCGTCGAAGCTCGTCGACCTCGACGACGACAACGAGCTCGAGATCATCCTGTCCACCTCGGACGGCCAGGTCTACGCCTTCCGCCACGACGGCGCCGTGATGCCGGGATTTCCCGTATCGACCGATCCGCTTCCGGGCGTGCCTGGCTGCTGCTCGCAGGCCTACGACGGAGACGCGAGCAACGGCGAGGTTCCCATCGTCGGCTCGTCGGTGATCGGCGGCGTCAGCGTCGGCGACATCGACGACGACGGCGTGCAGGAGATCTGCAGCGGCAGCTACGACGGCAAGCTCTATTGCTGGAAAGCCGACGGCACACGACAGCCGGGCTTCCCCGTCTCCACCGACATCGGAACCACGCGCGATCCCTACAGCGGCGCGCTCGTGCCCAACGCCAAGGGTGAGCCGGTGCTCGTGGTTCCCGCGCTCGCCGACTTCGACGGCGACCGCAAGCTCGAGCTGGTGGCGGGAGCCTGGGACCAGAAGCTCTACGTCTGGAACAGCGACGGCACGCGGCGCGCGCCGTTCCCGATCGAAGTCTTCGACGCGGCCCAGACCAGCGGCGTCAGCACCAAGCGGCCCGAGTACATCATCTCGGTCCCGGTGGTCGCCGACATCGACGACGACGGCGACATCGAGATGGTCTTCGGCACCAACGAGACCTACGGCACGCCCAATATCGCCGGCCAGGGCGGATCGGGACGTCTGTATGCCGTCGACGAGCATGGCAGCATCGAGGCCGGATGGCCGGTGGCGCTGCCGTCGCTGTCGCCCGATGCGGTGCCGCTGGTCGCCGAGGGCATCGGTACCAGCCCGGCTGCGGCCGACATTGACGACGACGGCACGCTCGAGATCGCCACCGGCCTGCTCGTCGGCGACGCGACGGTCTTCAACCACGACGGCAGCGTGTTCGCGACGATGTCCGGCGCTCTCGGCGGCACCGGCCCCGGCGGCGACGGCGACGAAGAGACGGCCGAAGGCGGGCTCGGAAAGCCGAGCGATGCGCCGGTGCATTACTACGTCGCGCATCCCGCCTTCAGCGACATCGACCTGGACGGTCAGATCGACCTGATGGCAGGCACCGTCGGCAACGGAATTGCCGGGCTTGCGGTCGGGTCGGGAACGCCGACGCCCTTCGATCACTACTTCTCGGTGTGGAATGCCACCACCGCCGCGCACAAGCCGGCCTTCCCGCGCGTTGTCGAGGACTGGCAGTTCTTCACCAGCGCGTCGGTTGCCGACCTCGACGGCGCCGCCGGCGGCCTTCCCGAGATGCTGGTCAGCAGCGGCGGCTACTGGGTCCATGCGTTCAACGCGCTCGGACTGGAGCCTTCAGGCTGGCCGAAGTTCACCGGCCAATGGGTGATCTCGACGCCGCTGGTCGGCGACATCGACGACGACGGCGACGTCGAGGTCGTCGTGTTCACGCGACTCGGCAACCTCTTCGTCTGGGACATGCCGGGCGACGTGTGCGCGGCCGGCAACGACCAGTGGCGCACGTTCCATCACGACGAGCACAGCACCGGCGTGCTCGGCACCGACACGCGCCGTCCGGCACGCATCGACGATCTCGCCATCGCCGTCGACGCCGGCAACGTCGTGCTGGCATGGGCCGCGCCGGGTGACGACGGCCGCTGCGGAACGGCCGCCGAGTACGAGCTGCTCGCCTCCGACCAGCCCATCACCTACGCCAACGCCGGCGCCGCCACCCCGATCTCGCTGCCGGCGCCGCAGGCCGGTGGAAGCGAGGAAAGCACCACGTTCGAGCCGTTCCCGGGCGAGAAGTTCTACGCGCTACGAGCCGTCGACGAGGCAGGCAATCGCGGCCCGCTGACGCAGGTCGCCTTCCTCGCCGACCTCGTCGTACGACGGGTCAAGATCAAGCGTGACGCGGCAACCGGCCAAGGTACGCTGGTGGCAAAGCTGCAGGGCGGTCTGGATCTGGCCGGCCTGGGACTGATCGGCGAGACGTTGTCACTGGATCTCGCCGACGACGATGGCTCGTTTTTCGCCGCAACCGTCTCGGCAGCCCATCAGGACGTGAACGCGAGCGGCAACGGCGCCAGGTTCGGCGACAAGAGCGGTCTGCTCGCCGGCGGCGTACGTCGCATGCGTCTGCGAAGCCGCGCCGACGGCGGCTTCAGTCTGTCGCTCGTCGCCAGGGAAGTGGATCTTTCGGACGCCGCGCCGGGCACTCTCACCGCCACGTTCGAGATCGGCGGCGTACCGATGGTGGCCACGAGCACGCTGCGCGCCATCGACGCCGCCGGCACCAGACTTGCCGCGCCGTAACGCGTAAGCATTTAACCCGGGACAGTCCCCTTAAAGATAAGGGGACTGTCCCCTTATCTTCGAGCGCGCGTTTGCCTATGCCTCGGGAAATGGAGATGGACGGGCCGCCATGGGACGCATCTTCGAGACCCGAAAACATACGATGTTCGCGCGCTGGGACCGCATGGCCAAGGCGTTCACGCGCATTGGCAAGGAGATCGTCATTGCGGTCAAGGCCGGCGGGCCCGATCCGGGTTCCAACCCGCAACTGCGGCGCGTCGTGCAGAACGCGCGCGCCGTCAACATGCCCAAGGACAAGATCGAGGCCGCCATCAAGCGCGCCGCGGGCAAGGACGTCGCCGATTACCAGGAGATCCTCTACGAAGGCTACGCCCCGCACGGCGTGGCAATGCTGGTCGAAGCCGCCACCGACAACCCCACCCGCACGATCGCCAACGTGCGCAACATCATCGCCAAGGGCGGCGGCAACCTTGGCGCCACCGGCAGCGTCGGGTTCCAGTTCAAGCGCATGGGCGTTTTCCGCCTGGATCCTGCCGGCATCGATCAGGACTCGCTCGAGCTGGACATGATCGAGTACGGTCTGGAGGAAATGGGCGAAGGCACCGGCGAGAAGGGCGAGCCTCAGCTCGTCCTTCGCTGCGCCTTCAACGATTTCGGAAATCTGCAAAAGGCACTCGAGGATCGCGGCATCAAGCCGCTGTCGGCCGAGTCCGAGTACATTCCGACCACGCCGATGGAGCTGCCCGAGGACAAGGCCAAGGACGTCCTCAAGCTCGCCGACAGCCTCGAGCAGGACGACGACGTCCAGAAGGTGTTCCACAACCTCGCCTAACCGGCGCCGGCGCGTGCCCGCAAAATCCGACAAGAGCCACGTTTCCGGTGCGACGCCGCGGCGCCGCTGTGCGACCCTGCTCGCGGCTTGCCTCATGCTGAGCGCGATCGGCTGTCGTGCCGCCGCGCCGCTGCCGGTTTCCGACGATGCCTCGGCGCACGCAGCCACTTCGGTGCCGCCCGTTCGCGTCCCCGAGTTCGAGTCGCGCGCGGTCGATCGCGACGCGATCCTCCGGCGCATCTTCGTCGGCTCGTGCCTGGATCAGGCCAAGCCGCAGCCGATCTGGAAAGCCGTCTTCGCGCGCCAGCCCGACCTGGCCATGCTCATCGGCGACAACGTCTATGCCGATGCCGCTTCCGTCGAGCGCCTGGCGGCGCACTACCGGCGCCAGCTCTCCCACGTCAACGTGCGCCGCTTTCTCGAGAACGTTCCGTTGCTGGCCACATGGGACGACCACGACTACGGCCTGGACGATGCCGGCGCGGAGAACCCGCTGCGCGAAGCCGTCAAGGAAGTCTTTCTTCAGGCGTTCGATCCGCACGCGTCGCCGGAGCGGCGCAGTCACGAAGGCGTCTACGATTCCGTCATCGTCGGTCCGCCGGAGCATACGGTGCAGTTCATCCTGCTCGACACGCGAAGCTTTCGCAGCCCTCTGGCGCGCAATCCGCGCTGGCTCGTCCCGGTCGGTGGGCGCGGTCCGTACGTTCCCACCAAGGCCGAAGACGCCACGATCCTGGGCGCCGAGCAATGGGACTGGCTCGACGAACAGCTCGAGAAGCCGGCGCGTCTTCGTATCATCGCCTCCAGCGTGCAGGTCACCGCGCAGCACCACGGCTGGGAGACCTGGCGCAACTTCCCGCGCGAGTACGATCGGCTGATGGAAAAGATCGAGGACGACGATGACGTGCCGACGGTCATCGTCAGCGGCGACCGGCATCTGGCCGAGATCTCGCGCGTGCGCCTTCCCGATGGCCGGCCGCTGTACGAGCTGACGGCCAGCAGCATGAATCGTGCGCTGCCGATCAATCGTCCCGCCGACAACGCGCATCGCCTCGGGCCTCCGATCTGGACGACCAACTTCGGCGAGATCGAGATCGATTGGCAGGAAGAGCGTCCCGCGGTCACGCTGAGGATCTTCGACGGCGCGGGAGCGTTGAAGGTCGAAGAACGCCTGGATTTCCAGGAGCGTGACGACGAAGACGGGAAGCGTGGGGATTCCGATGAGCGCGGGGACGAGGAGCGCGCCGGCCAGTGACGCCGCAGGCTCCGGACTTCATTCAATGCCGCGGCCGATCGGGTGGCCGACATCCTTTGCGGCAGCACCACCGAAAGCCGCGATGAGCACGCACGCCAGCGCCACCAGGCCGAGCGCGATCGACAGACTGGTAGCGCCCGCGACGAATCCGATGATCGCAGGCCCCGCCAGCAAGCCGAGGTAGCCCATCGTCGTGGTGGCGGCCAGTGCGCGCTCGGGATGCTGCTGCGATGCCGCAGCGGCGCTGCGAAACAGAATGGGGATCACGTTGGCGATGCCGAAGCCGACCGCGGCAAAGCCGGCGATGGCAACGAGCGGATGAGCGACCACGAGCGAAGTTGCCATTCCGGCGGCAGCCAGCACCGCCGACGTCCGCAGCAGTCGCCGGCTCGACGTGCGTGCGGCCAGCGCATCGCCTGCGAACCGGCCCGCCGCCATCGTGACCGAGAAGACCGCGAACCCGGTCGCGGCAAACGCACGCGACGCGTCCAGCGTCTCGTGAAGAAAGAGCGCGCTCCAGTCGGCCATGGAGCCTTCGATCATCAGGCCGAGAAACGCCAGGGCTCCGATGCCCACCAGCGCGCGCTCGGGCCGCACCAACACCGGCGAGGGAGTCGCGGGCGCCGCATCGCTGCGCAGCAGCAGGGGTGCGCACGACAGCGTCACCGCGATGCCGATGAGCGAAAGGCTCAGCGCATGCTGGGTCGCCGTGGCGCCGGTCGCGAGGAAGACCGCTGCCACGCCGGCGCCCGCCATGCCTCCGACACTGAACAGCGCGTGCAACGAAGACAGGATCGGTCTGCCGTAGTGCCGTTCCACGCCGATGGCCTGCGCGTTCATCGCCACGTCGAGCGCGCCGTTGGCCGCCCCGAACACGAACAGCGCCATCGCGAGACGGGCGGGCGTGGTGCTGAGAACGGGTAGCGGAAGAAACGCCGCCAGCAGTACCGCGACCACCACGGTGACAGCGCGGCTGCCGAAGCGGCCGATCAGGTAGCTCGTCGTCGGAAACGCGACGAGCGCGCCCAGCGCCATCATGAGGAGCAACCCACCGAGCGCCGCTTCGTCGACGGCGAGCCGCGCCTTGACGATGGGGATGTGCGGAACCCAGCTGGCCAGCAGCGTCCCGTTCAGGAAGAAGATCGCCGCGATCGCCGTGCGCGCCCGTCCGAGCGCAGCCGAGCTGTGGTCCATCGAAATGGAAGCGTCGCCGCCGCGATTATGCCACTGCCTGGATCGGCCCGCGCGCCGCGCTCAGCAGCTCGTCGAACGAGGCCTGCAGGCATTGCGCGTAGAAGCCCGGATCCGGAAGCTGCACGCGGCACGCGGTGACGCCGATGCTGATGCGTCCCGAGTAGCTGAACACCGGATGGATCAGGCCCATGCCGTCCATCACCGGTCCCAGCCCGTACAGCGAGACCATGCGAGCACCGGTGAAGTAGAGGGGGATCTGCGGCCCCGGCACGTTGGTGATGACGGTGTTGAGGAAGGGACGCACGCGATTGGCAAGGCCCAGGCTCGTGTACAGGCGCGTGGCCAGACCGGCCAGCGCGCCGGGCACGAACTGGGTGATGTCGGTCATGGTGCGCGCGCCGATGGCTTCGGCGGTGGCCTTGGAGCTGCGCGTTCCGCGGTGGACCTTGGCCAGACGCTCGAGCGGATCGGCCACGTCGGTGAAGAGCGTGACCGACATCGCGGAGATCTTGTTGCCGGCGGCGCCCTTCTCGGCTTCATTGCGTACCGAGATCGGCGCCATGGCCACCAGCGACTCGCGCGGCAGCTCCTCGTGGTGCTGGAGGTA
Organism: Binatia bacterium; assembly: GCA_035626675.1. Classification (GTDB taxonomy): domain Bacteria; phylum Desulfobacterota; class Binatia; order UBA1149; family CAITLU01; genus DASPNH01. The sequence goes on along the minus strand of DASPNH010000145.1, from coordinate 40,518 downwards.
GCGACGCAGCGCGCCCGCACACACCGTCAGGATGACGTCGTTGACCGTTGCACCGGGAACTTTCTTGCGGATCTCGCGAATGTCTTCGAGCGAGAAATCCCTGCCTTCGACGACGCGATGAGGAGAGACGGTGCCGTTGAAGCGCGTGCGCGGCACCGGCCCCGAGCCTTCGACTTCCTCGCCGCTGAACGGCCACAGCATCGCAGCCAGGCCTGGCGCCGTGCGTGCCAGTGTGCGCACGGCGCGGAAGGGATTGCCGATCATTCCGCCGGCGGCGCGCAGCACGAGGTCGCTGGCGCTCGGCACCGACTCGGGCTCCCACGGCTGCACGGGCGGCATGGGCTTGGAGGTCGGTTCCAGATCGTGCACGGCCGCGGCGAGCTCTGCGCCCGCCACGCCGTCGATGGCAGCATGATGGATCTTGGTCAGGACTCCGAAGCTTCCCTTGGGAACGCCGGCGACGGCGTCGAGACCTTCGATGACGTAGAGTTCCCACAGCGGCTTGGACAGATCGAGCGGGCGAGCATGGATGCGCGCGACCTGGATGCAGAGCTGGCGCCAGTCCCCGGGCGCGGGAAGCGCGATGTGCCGGACGTGGAACTCGAGATCGAAATCGGGATCCTGCAGCCAGTAGGGATGATCGAGATCCAGGGGAACGTGCACGAGCCTCTGGCGGAAGCATCTCGCCAGGTGAAGACGGCTTTCGAGGTTTCGCAGGATGCCTCGGAACGTGACCTTGCCTCCGGGCGCAGTGGACTGGTCGTAGATGGCGAAGGAGCCTATGTGCGTGGGCGCGCTCGACGTCTCGAAATACAGGAAGGACGCGTCCAGTCCGCTCAGCTGTTCCATCGTTGACCTCCGTGGCAGACGTTCAAAGGGACAGGCCCCACGAGCAGCTCGAGGGGACTTCCCCTTGAACGCGGAAACGTGCAGCGGCCGAGTATGCCGCATGAGCCGGGGCTGCGGGAAGAGTGGCGGCTACCTGGGACCCTCGGGAAACGACCAGGCCTCGACGTGGGCCTCGCCCACCGGCACGTCCACCAGCTCGAAGGCGGTGCGCGCCACCGTCGTCAGCGTCCAGGGCGGCTGGCCGGCCCAATCCGGAACCCCGCTCAGCGCGTACGAATCTCGGAGGAAGCCGCCGATGCGCACGACGATGAGGCCTGCGACCTTCTCGTCGTCGTGAGCGACGACATAGGCAACCAGGCCTCTCCTGCCCTGCGCCGCCTCCAGCCGCGAGACGCTGGCCATCCAGGCGTCGTCCTTACGCTGCAAGAGGAGGTCCGGTGCAGGACCGCCGATGGTCATCGGGCCGTGCTCGTCATGATGGCGCAGCATCAGGCGCGCGAGGTTTTGCGCCGCGGCTTCCTTGTCGGGGTGCCACAGAAGCGCCGTGCGCGCCGTTTCGACCGCACGCTGATCGTGTCCGAGCCGGGCCTGGGCACGCGACAGGATGTCCAGGTGGCGCCCGTCGTAGGGCTGGTCGCGCAGCAGCATGCGCACGCCGTGCTGCGCGCGCCGGACCTGCTCGGGCGTCGACAACGGATTCAGGACGGTCTCGCGAGCCAGCGCGGCGCGCAGCACCGGAGGCGTCTCGGGAGCCAGCATGAGGACGGAGGCGGCGCGCACGCGATCCTCGCGCGTAAAGCCCATCGCCCGCATCACCGAGGTCGAGAGCGCCGCGCACGCCACGCCGGCCGCGATCCACGGCCCGGCCAGTAGCGGCGGCGAGCGCAGTGAGCGCAGCTCGGAGATGGACCGGCGGCTGGTTGCGATCGCCGCCACGGTGGCGCCGGCGATCCAACCGAATGCATGGCCGAGATGGTCGATGCCGGTCGACGGCGCGCCGGCGCGTACCCAGCCGATGAGCAGGAAGCCCTGCACGAGCAGCAGCATGATCCACAAGATCATGGGCACCTGCGACATCGGCGGCAGATTGCGGCTCCGGCGCACGTTCAGATACAGGAGAACGCCGAAGACCGCGCACACCAGCCCCGAGGCCCCGACGCGAAGGACGCCGCCGCCGGAGGACATCGCCAGCGTCGAGCTGACCAGCGTCACCGACAGCAGCATCAGCGCGTACAGACGCCAACCCAGCAGACGCTCCACGCTCCAGCCCAGCGCGATCAGCGGCGCGACGTTGGCCCACAGGTGCGTCAGATTCCAGTGAACGAAGACGTAGCTGATCAGCCGTTCGTACTCGCCCGCGCGTACCATCGCGCTGGAGAGAGCGCCGAAGCGCAGCATGCCGAGCGGATCGGCCTGCACGCGGGCCGCGATCGCAACGGCCAGCGCGAGGCCGCACAGCAGCACGAAGCAGGTCGTCACGGGAATCCACCCTTCGGAAGTCTGCTCTCCGAGCGTGCTGCGTGCATCGTAGTCCGCCATCGCCTCCTCGCCCTGCACCGCGCGCACGTGCTCGCGAAGGGTGGCCAGGAACTCGTCGATGGCGGCCGGCGAGGGAAAAGCCGCTTGCGGAAGTGACAGCGGCAGGTTGCGACGAACGCCGACGATCACGCGCCTGCCTTCGCCGCTTCCGTAGGCATGGGCGGCGATGATCCTGCGATAGGAGATCGATCGCGCCTGGTTGCCCACGCCGTCGACGCGCAGCCTGTCCAGGTCGAACTGGATTCGGACCAGACGCGGCGGCCGGACGAATGCCCACAGCAAGGCACCGAGCGCGCCGAGCGCGGCCAGACGGATGGTCATGCGGAAGGCCGGGCCCGAAACCACGAGTCCCAGGCTCGCGTCGACGGTATCGAGGAGAACGGGAACGACGAAAAGAAGGACGATTCCGCCGAGACCGTTGGCATGCAGGCGGTCGCGGCGCGAAAGCGGAGCGAGCTCGAGCGTCGCCGATGTGCTCAGGGTGGTACGCTCCACAACGTTTCGCTGTGAAGGCTTTCCAGCGATGGACGATCACCGCCAAGCCCGCCCCGCACCACTTCCCAGCCGTCGTCGCCGCGTCGCCATGCAAAGCTGCGCGAAGAGGCCGTGGTAAAGACCCATCCTGCCACCGACCCCGTGGCCTGCAGCACGACCGCCTTGGAGCCCATCGCCTCGACGTCGTTGCGCACGCGCGCCCAGACCTCGTCGGCCTCGCGCCGCACGGCCGTAAGGTCGGAAATGGGAACGCTGGTCTCGTAGCGCACCACCACGGCAGCCATCGCCTGGTAGCGCATGCCGCTGACTCCGAGCATGCGCACGCTGCGCCCCGAGGGCAGCGCGAGCTCGAGCGCGTCCGAATCGATGACGGGCTCGGTCGGATCGGTCTGCGCAAGAGTGCGCTCGATGTCGCGGCCCGCCTCTTCGGCGGCGCCGACCAGCGATTGCCAGGCCACGCGGTGATACCAGCGGCCGGCTTCGCTCTCGGCGAAGGCAACGTAGGCATCGAGGTCTTCGAGGGCGACCTGGCTGTAGCGCTGCAGCATGGAGGCCAGTACGACCGCTTCGTAGCCCTGGACGGTCTTGCGGTCGCTGCGTTCCTCGCGAATCGTCTCGGCAAGGCGCCGGCCGTCCAGGCGCTGCGCGGGCGGCAACACCTGATTGACCACGCGTGCGACCGCGTGACCGATGGCGTGGGTCAGATCGAGCGTCGAGCGCACCGCATCGGTGGCCGCGGCCAGGCGGCGGATGCGCGACATGCGCACCTCGGGCGCGTTGTCTTCACTGACGGCCGCGTAGCGCGCCATGAACTCCTGCTTGGACGACGGATCGGGACGCGAGGCAGTGGCTTCGGCGAACTTGATCTCGGCCGCCTCGCCGCGCTTCCACCACTCGAGCGCTGCCTCGGCGGGTGTGCCCGGCTCCTGCGCCGCGGCCTGGAAACGGCGCTCGGCGAGCGGCGCGACGCTGCGCTCGGAGAATGCGGTCAGGAACACGCTCTGGACCCGGCCGCGCTCACGCTCGGGAACGCGCGACCAGTTGGGCTCGGCAAGGCGCCACGCCTGCGGCGCGAAGCTGCGAATGCGCAGGCGCACCGGTGAGCGTTCGAACAGGTCCTGCGCAGTGGTGCGCGGAGCAAGAGTGGTGACGGTGGCCGGACCCGTGGCGGTGCGGCTGCAGGCCGCTGCCGACAGCAGGAGCACGCATGCACCCAACCGAACAGAGAGGCCAAGGAGGCTGTGGTAGCGGCGCTTTTGCACGCCCGCGGCAGCCTACTCGCGCTGGCACCGCGTGTCGAGTCGCGCAGGTCGCGCCGTTGCGCACGGCGCATGTCGCGTCGCGCACGCCGCGTCACGACCCAGAGCACGTGATCCCTTTTGGCCGCGCAGCGACGCAAGCAGCGTCAGTCCGCTGCGCTGCGGTCTCCTCGCGCAGGCTCGAGGAGACGGCGCACCAGCTCCAGCGTCACCGGATGCACGCGCACGCCGTCGAGCTCGCTGGAACGGAACCAGCGCGCATCGCTGGCATCGCCTGCCGCAACGGCCTCGCCCGCGACGTAGGCGGCCTCGAGGTCGACGATGACGTAGTGGAATCGTACGCGGCCATCCTGGTCGCGTACGACGGCATCGAAGGCGTGAACGACGTCGCCCGCGAGCACCGTCACGCCGGTCTCCTCCATCACCTCACGTTCGACCGCCTGCGCCAGCGACTCGCCGAGCTCGACACTTCCGCCCGGCACCGCCCACATTCCGCTCGACGGTGACTTGCCGCGCTCGACCAGCAGCACGCGGCCATCGCGTACGACGACGGCGCCGACGGCGACACGAGGCTCGGAGGGATACTCGACCGGCACGGCGGCGTCAGTAGCTCTTGGGCAGCGCGAGCACGCGCTCGGCCAGGTAGTTGAGCGCCATCTCGTTGGAGACCGGCGCGATGCGCATCAGGCGAGACTCGCGCCAGTAGCGCTCGACGTTGTACTCGCTGGCGTAGCCGAAGCCGCCGAAGGTCTGCAGCGCACGGTCACAGGCGCGAAAGCCGGCTTCGGATGCGCGCAGCTTGGCCATGTTGGCGAAAGCACCTGCTTCCATGCCGTTGTCGTAGGCCCACGCGGCCTTCTGCCATAGCAGGTCGGCTGCCTCGAGCTCCGACCACGAATCGGCCAACGGATGCGCGATGGCCTGATTCTGGCCGATGGGCCGGCCGAACACGACGCGCTCTGCCGCATACCTGGCCGCGTGCTCGATGGCGCGCACACCGATGCCGACGGCTTCGGCCGCGATCACGATGCGTTCGGGGTTGATGCCGTCCAGGAGATTGTAGAAGCCGCGGCCTATCTCGCCGACCACGTCGCCGGCGGCCACCGGAAGGTCGCGCAGGAAGACCTCGTTCGAGTTGACGGCGTTGCGGCCGAGCTTGGGGATCTCGCGAATCTCGCAGTAACGCGCATCGAGGTCGGCCAGGAACAGCGTCAGGCCGTCCAGTGGCCTGGCGCATTGCTCGCGCGGCGTCGTGCGCGCCAGCAGCAGGATCTTCTGCGCCTGCTGCGCCTTGGTGTTCCACACCTTCTTGCCGTTGACGATCCAATGGTCGCCGCTGCGAACCGCGGTGGTCCGGATGCGCGAAGTATCCGTGCCGGCATCGTCCTCGGTGACTCCGAAGGAGACGTGCAGCTCTCCGGTTGCCGTCGGCGGCAGGTACTTCTTCTTCAGCGCCTCGGAGCCGTGGTGGATCACCGGCCCCATCCCGAAGATGGACAGATGAAGCGTGGAGGCCGCGTTCATCGCGCCGCCGCTGGCGGCGACGGTTCGCAGCAGCGTGCCGGCAGCGCGAACGCCGAGGCCGGAACCGCCGTACTGCGAAGGTACGAGCACGCCCAGCCAGCCGCGCTCGGCGAACGCATGGTAGAAGTCCCAGGGGAATTCGTGAGCGCCGTCGCGAGCGCGCCAGTACTCGTCGTCGAAGGCGCCTGCCAGGCGCGCGGCCTCGGCGCGGATGCTTTCGAGCTCGGCGTCCGGCGCGAAGTCCATTCCGCGTTTCAGACGACGGAGATGCGAATGCCGCGCTTCGCGAACAGCGACGCAAGGTCCTGCGAGAGGAAACCGGCGGCCTGCTCGCTTCCCTTCAGGTTCGCGTCCATGTGTGCGAGGCCGAGCGAGCTGTTGAACTCGTAGGCGTGCGAGCCGGGACAGAGATCGCCGATGGGCGGCACGGCCTTGGCCACCTCGGCCAGAGGGCCCGGCGGCGGCATCGAGCGGAACAGCTCGTGGATCTGCTCGACCTCGTCGCAGAAGTGCATGTGGTCGGCGTTCTCGAGCACGATCATGCGCTTGGTGCAGGTGGCGCGGCCGAGGATGTGATGCATTCCCGCCAGCGGCAGGACGCTGTCCTTGTCGGCCACCAGCATCAGCGTGGGAACGTCGCGTCCCCATGCGAAGTCGAGAGAATCGATCAGCAGATCGCCCGGCAGCGGCCCGGGCCCGCCCGCCGGCGCAAGCGCCAGCGCCGCACGGATGCGGCGATCCAGGCCGGTGGCCTTCAGCGTGGTCCAGCCGCCGAAGCTGTGCCCGCTCATCCCGATGCGAGAGTCGTCGACGCTGTCCGCCGACACGCCGGCATCGCCGGCAAGGATGCGATCGATCACGAAGGTGACGTCGGCAGGCCGCGCGGCGATCAGGTCGGTGATCATCGCGTGCAGGTCCGGCATGGGCTGGCCCATCATGATCTGCATCGTCATCTGCGCCATGTCGATGACGGTGTTGCCGGTGTGATCCATGGCGGCGACGACGTAGCCGTGGCTGGCCAGATGGGTGCACAGGAACGTGCTCTGGCGACGATGGCCGCCGAAGCCGTGCGAGAAGACGACGAGCGGGAAGCGGCCGCCTGCCGCCTCGGCGTCGCGTACCGCGCTCTGCGATGCCGGCGGAAATCCCGGAAGCAGGTCGTAGTGGTCGCGCGATTCGGTCGCGGTGTCCTTGCCGGCGTAGGCGGCGGTGGCGGGATACCAGACCTCGGTCGGCAGCCAGCGCGAGCGTGAGGAGTCGGTCAGGTCGACGGTGCGAACGCCGACGGGATGAGAGCCTCGGGAGAACGGGTCGTATGTCATGGGCCGACCTTAGCGCGGAGAGCGGGCAAAGGTGAATCAGACGGCAAGGCCACCGTCCGGCCACAATTCGCGCCGTTTTTGCGACGTCGGGCCTGAACGGTCGCGCTGGGCGATTCGTTCTTTCGCCGGCACGCGAACGTTTCAGCTTCGCTGCGCCGCCAGGATCTGAAGCGCCTCGGCCATCTTGGCCGGGCTCATCGCGATGTCGGCGCGTCCGAGATCGAGCGCAGCTGACGGCATGTCGAAGAACTCGGCGCTGGCCTCGTCCTGCGCGATGGTGATCCCGCCGGCGCTGGCCACGGCCGCGACACCTTTGGCACCGTCATACAGTGCACCGCTCAGCACGATGGCAATCGTCCGGTCGCTGCAGACCGCGGCGGCGCTGTGGAAGAGCGCGTCGACCGCGGGACGCCACCAGTTCACACGCTCGGCCGAGGACAGCTGCACGGTCATCCCGTTCGAGATCAGCAGGTGTCGGTCGGGTGGGGCAACGTAGACCGTGGCGGCGCGTAGCGCCTCCATGTCTTCCGCCCATTTCACCGTCAGCTTGCATCGCCACCCCAGGACCGTGGGCAGCAGACCGGGGGAGCGCTTGGAAACGTGCATCACGACGAGGATCGGCAGGGGAAAATCCTGCGGCAGCAGACCCAGTAGCAACGTGAGGGGTTTGAGCCCGCCCGCCGACGCTCCGACCACGACAACATCGAAGCGCGATACGTCGGCGGCGCCTGGGAAGTGCCCGACAGGCCCAGTGGCTCGTGAATCCGGCATTGCCCGACGATACGCCGTAGGCGCTATGGCTTCCAGATGACATACTCGTTTTCAGGAAGTGCACCCGATGGCTGGGACGACGCCCCCCGAAGCGGAACCGGACAACCTCATCCTGCGCTCCGTGCCAGACGACGAAAGCGCCGCGATCCTGCCGCATCTCGAGATGCTCGACCTGCCTCTAGGCTTCAAGCTCTACGACGCTTCACGCGAGATCGAGTTCATCTACTTTCCGACACGAGGCGTGGCATCCATCGTCACGGAGATGAAGGACACGCCAGTCGTCGAGATCGCGACGGTCGGCCCAGAGGGGATGGTCGGGATGCCAGTGCTGCTCGAAGGAGGCCAGGGCGCGCATCGCGCGTTCATGCAGGTCGCCGGCAGCGGCGCGCGCATGAAGGCGGACGCGTTTCGGCAGCTCGTGCGCGAGTGTCCCGGCTTCAACCGCATCCTCCACCGCTACGCCCTGGCGCTGATGAGCCAGATCGCGCAGAACGCCGCCTGCAATCGCATCCATTCCGTCGAGGAACGCCTGGCGCGGTGGCTGCTCATGTCCCATGACCGTACCCGGTCCGACAGCTTCGGGCTGACGCAGGAGTTCATCGCCCAGATGCTCGGTGTCAGGCGCCAGACCGTCTCGCTGGCGGCAGGCATGCTGAGCAAGGCGGGGCTCATCTCGTACGTGCGCGGCCGCATCCACATCCTGGATCGTAAAGGGCTGCAGGCCACCGCGTGCGAATGTTACGACGTCATCGTGAGCGAGTTCGCTCGGCTGATAGGTACGCCGGGCTGAGCCGCGGCACTGCGCAGGTCTTCTGCAAATCCAAGCCCGTGCCGCGGGCCGACAAGAGCGCGGCGGTACCGACCCTGGCGCGCCGCCGTCGGCCGGATGGAAAGCTTCAGCCGAGGGCGACCTCGCGCTCGACCTCGTAGGCCTTGATGCTCAATCCCTTGGGACGGATGGCACCCATCGCGCGATTGAATTCCGCCATGTGGGGCGAGGCCATGTGAGCCTTGATGTCGTCCATGGAGCGCCACCGCTCGATGACGCGGATCTTGGAATCATCGGAGACGTCGACCGAGAAGGCATAGAGCTCGCATCCGCCTTCGGCCCGCGTCGCCGTCTCCATCGCAGCGATCGCGCTGCGTACCTGATCGGCCGCTCCGGCTTCGACGTCCACTTCGACGATGACGATGATCATGCGTTGCTCCTGTGAAGAAGAGTCAGGCGAGCCGAAGCCGGCTCACCGGGAGCCATCTCATCGCGGCTCACGCGCTCGCCGCTGGAACTTTTCAAGGGGCCTTCCGGGCCGGAAAAGGGGCCTGACCCCTTTTTCGACGCACCGCCGCGGCTAGCTCTTCGAGAATGGGAACCGTCTTCTCCCAAGAGATGCAGGCGTCGGTGATGCTCTGTCCGTACGTCAGCGGCTTGCCCGGCACCAGGTCCTGGCGCCCTTCGACCAGATGCGACTCGAGCATGACGCCCGTGACGAGGCTGGAACCGGCGGCGATCTGCTGCGCGATCTCCGATGCCACCTCGCACTGGCGGTTGTAGTCCTTGCGGCTGTTGCCGTGGCTGCAGTCGATCATCACGCCCTCGGGCAGCTTCTGCTCGCGAAGCTTTGCCGCAACGGCCTGGACGCTGGCGGCGTCATGATTCGGGCCGGCGCTGGAGCCGCGCAGGATGACGTGGCAGGCCTCGTTGCCCTTGGTCGTGACGATGGCGGAGATGCCCTGCTTGGTCACCGACAGGAAGTGATGCGGGTTGCGCGCGGCGCGCAGCGCATCGATGCAGATCTGGATGTTGCCGTCGGTGCCGTTCTTGAAACCGACCGGAACGGACAACCCGGAAGCGAGCTCGCGATGGATCTGGCTCTCGGTCGTGCGTGCGCCGATGGCTCCCCACGAGATCAGGTCGGCGATGAACTGCGGGCTGATGGTGTCGAGGAACTCGGAGCCCGCCGGCATGCCGAGCTCCGCAAGATCGAGCAGTACGCGGCGCGCGGCGCGCAGCCCGCGATTGATCTCGAAGCTGCCGTCCATGTCCGGGTCGTTGATCAGCCCCTTCCAGCCCACCGTCGTGCGCGGCTTCTCGAAGTAGACGCGCATGAAGATGCACAGCTCGCTGGCGAGTCTCTGCCGCAGCACCAGCAGGCGGCGCGCGTAGTCGAGTGCGGCAGCCGGATCGTGAATCGAGCATGGGCCGGCGATCACCAGAAGCCGGTCGTCCTGACCGAGGACGATGCGGGTGGCCTGCTCGCGGGCGTCGGCGATGAGAGTGGATGCCTGCTCGGAGAGCGGAAGCTCCTCGATCAGGATGGCGGGAGCGATCAGAGGCCGGAGCCCTGCAATGCGTAGGTCGTCGGTCCGGTGGAACATTGCAGAGGTCTCGGCAGGTCTCGCTACTGCGCCCGCGCGTGGAAGAGGCGCCTTGCCCTCTTCCACGCTGCGCCGCAGAGAATCAAACGATGAGCTTCAGACCTGGTCCTTGAGGGCCTTGAGCGGGCGGATGCGCACCCCGCGCGTGGCCGGCTTGGCCTTGATCATGATCTCTTCGCCGGTGAACGGGTTCTTGCCCTTGCGTGCCTTGCGGGCCGGCTTGTTCACGGCAGTGAACTTGGCCAGTCCGGGCAGCGTGAACTTGCCGGCGCCCTTGGGCTTGAGATGGCGAACGATGTGATCGCTCAGGGCCTCGACCACGCTCGCCACCTGCCGCTTGGACAAACCGGTGGCTTCCGCAATCGAGCCCATGAGCTGGCTCTTCGTTTGCGTAGCCGCGATCGGTGCAGATTTTTTTGCCATGCCTCCTTACTCCTTCTGCCGGGCGTGACGGCCCGCTTGTTGTCGCGGAACGGCGATATTTCCCGGCAATTCCTGCGAATTTCCGAGGTTCACCTCCCGTGAGGCGTGCATCTTGCAGCAAAAAAAAGCCTGTAGTCAATGCGAGGGGCTGTGCAAACCCCTATTTTTTAGCTGCGAAAGTACATCCCGGTCATCGAGGAGGCAGGAATCGGCGGCTAGTCGTCGCCGAACGTGATGCGATCCGGGTCGTCATCGCTGATGACGAAGTCGCGCGCAGGCGCTCGCCGGGTCGCGGAGCCGACCATGACCGGCGGCCGCTCCGGGACGATATGACCGCGATACGCGGCGTAGGCGCCGAGCAGCAGGATCAGCAGCCGAGCCGCGCTCCAGCGCACCCATTCGCCGGTCAGCTCGACGATGGCGATGTCGGACAGACCGGCGCCGCGCAGCCCGCGTTCGGCCGGCATGAGGCCGACGATCACGATCCAGCCCAGTCCGAGCGCGCACGCCTGCGTCAGGGTCAGCCACCACCGCCGGCTGCTGCGCACCCGAAGGCTGGAGAGCCACGCCAGTGTCGTGGCTGCGACCGCCAGGGCGGCCAGAGGCGTCAGCAGATGGGCAGCCTCGGGGCGCACGCCGCTCTGGTTCCAGGCCCGCACGCTCTGCGGCGGCGAGGCCGCCCATTGCGGTGCGACCACTGCCGCTTCGTAGACGGCAGCGCCGACGTGAACCCAGAATGCGACGGCGGCTGCCGCGCCCCAGAAGCGGGACCACATGCTGGCCAGTTTCCTCCTTTCCGGGCGTGCCTGCGAAGGCTGCATGCAATCTGGCCGCAATCCTCGTGCGGCCGCGGCGCCTGCAGGTCCGTTGCGATCTCCATGGGACGGCAACGCTGCCCGCGGCTGCGGCCCTATGCGACGGCGACGTGCATGGCTCCTTCACCGCTGAACCACGCACGGTAGAGGAACCGCGCACTGTAGCGGCAACAGACCTTGCCGCTGTAGTCGACGGCGATCACGCCGCCTCGCCCGCCTGCGCGCACCATGCGCTTCATGGCGGCCGAGCAGGCCACCACCAGCGAGGCCTTCGACAGACGCAGCATGGCATCGATCTCGTGGGCGACGACGGCGCAGAGGATGGCTTCGCCGTCTCCGGTGGCCGATACCGCGCAAGTGGCGTCATCGGCAAAGACGCCAGCGCCCACGACCGGTGAGTCCCCGACGCGGCCGGGCAGCTTGCGCGCGATGCCTCCCGTGGACGTTGCGGCGGCCAGATGGCCATGGGCATCGCGCGCGACGGCCCCTACGGTTCCCATCTTGCGCGCGTCCGGGCGCGCCGGTCCTTTCTTGTGGCGGGCGGCAACGATGAAGTAGTCGGCCGGCGCCGTCTCCGCTCCCGCGTTGCAGCAGAACCGCTCGGCCCCCTCTCCGACCAGCAGCACGTGAGGACTGTGGTCGAGCACCAGGCGCGCGGCACGCACCGGGTTGCGCAGCGACCGGACGGCCGCGACTGCACCGGCGCGCAGCGATGCGCCGTCGGCGATGGCCGCGTCCATCTCCACCGTTCCCACCGAGGTCAGGACCGAGCCGCGGCCGGCGTTGAAGCCCTCGAAATTCTCGAGCCCGGCAACACAGGCCTCGACCACCGTGACCGCGTCGCGACCCTGTCGCAGCATCTGGCGGCCGCGCGCGAGGATCTCGGCGAGCGCAAGTCGGCGCGCCTCCTCGACGCCGGCATCGATGGCCATGGGATCGCCATCGCCCGCACCGCCGTGCAGAGCCAGCGCAATGCGCTGCGCTTTGGGTGAGACTTGCCGGCGCGGCGCTTCGCCAGCCGAAGCGACGCTCTTGCGACGGGATCGAGCCACCTGTGGCAGCCTTGTAACCGCCCTGGCCGCGGCAGCCAAGGCGGCAGCTCGATGGAGCCAGCCCGATGTCCGCGCTAGGAGCCGACCATGACTGCCAGAGACGCTGCCCCGAGTTTCGAAACGCTATCGGTAGGCTTCGACGGCGCCATCGGACACATGACGCTCGCCCGTCCCGAGCGCCTCAACGCGATGGGCGCCACGATGCTTCAGGAGCTGGCGCAGGCCGCGCGCTGGTTCGACGAGCAGCGCGAGGTACGCGTCGTCATCGTCAGCGGACAGGGCAGATCGTTTTGCGCCGGGGCCGACCTTCGTGATCCGCCGCTGCTGCCGGGCATGGCTGGCTCGGGAAATACGTGGCTGTACCGGCGCGAGGTCGGCCAGTATGGACTGCGCATGGCCGACGCCGTCGAACGGATGCGCGCGATGACGATCGCCCAGGTACACGGCCACAGCGTCGGCGGAGGCGTGGTCCTGATGGCGGCCTGCGACTTGCGCGTGGTGGCCGAGGACACCGTCATGTTCATTCCCGAAGTCGACATCGGCATTCCGCTGGCATGGGGCGGCATTCCTCGCCTGGTTCGCGAGATCGGTCCGGCGATGACCAAGGAGCTCGTCATCACCTGCCGCCGCTTCAGCGCGGCCGAAGCCAGGGCGATGGGATTCGTCAACCGCGTGGTGGCTGCAGCCGATGTCGAAAAGGAAGCGCGTGCGCTGGCCGAAGCCATCGCGGCCAAGCCATCGGTGCCGGTGGTGATCACCAAGGAGCACGTCAACGCGATCACTCACGCGATGACCGCCGGAATCACCAGCTTCGGTGACGGCGATGCACTGCTCGGTGCAGCAGCCGACGAAGAGTCGACCGCCGCAATCCGCCGCTATCTCGAAGAGCGTCTGCCGCGCAAGCGTTGAAAAAGGGGTCAGGCACCTTTTCCGGCAGCCGGATAAGGTGCCTGACCCCCTTTCTTGCCCTGCCGCTCACTCTTCCGAATCGGCGCCCGCCTTTCGCTGCCGCGGCTCCTTGGCCGGCTTGTCCTTGGCAGCCTGCTTGCTCTTGGCAGCTGACGACGGCTTCGCTTTCGCGTTCGGATTGCGCGTCTTGTTGCCGGCGGTCTTGGCTTCTCTCCTCAGGGCCTCGCGCTCGGCGCGCGCCGCTTCGCGCTCGGCGCGGATCTTCTCGCGTTCCTTGCGCAGCGCCTCGCGCTCTTCCTTGGTCGCAGGCTTGGGCGGCTTCTCTTTCTTGACGACCGGCCGCGGCCCTTCCTTCTTCTTGTAATAGGCCTTGAGCGATGGCGGCACGCGCGCCGGATGCAGATCGACGAACGCTCCATCGGGCGTCGCCGACGTCAGCCACTTGCCTTCGCGCCGCGCAACGAAGGCCCCGTCGTGCAGATAGACGTCGCCCTGCCCCGCGACGCGAAAGAGCAGCACCTCGTCGTCGTACTCGAGCACGGTGCCCGAAGGCAGCGTCACCTTCTGCCCGGCCTCGGGCGGCTTGACGCGATGCTTGAGCGGAGCCGAGAGCCCCTTGGTGTTGGCGAGCTCCCACGGGCCCTCGGCCTTGGTGCTCGAGAGCCAGATGCCGTCGGTGTAGCGGTAGAAGCGTCCATCGGAGATGAACAGTCCCTCCTGCGACGTCACACGGTACGCGCGCAGGTCGGGCTCGTAGACCACCGCCATTCCCGACGGCAGCGTCGCTGTTACCTTGGTCTTGGGCGGAAGATAGGCATCGCGAAGGCTTTCAGGGACGCTCTCTTCGGGCGCCAGCTCCCACGGGCCCTTGCTCGACGCTGCCGACAGCCAGATCCCTTCGACCTGCCGATAGAAACGATCGGCGTTGTAGAAGGTGTTGTGCTGATCGGGTGAGACATAGACGCCGCGCACCTTGTCGTAGAACACGGTGCTGCCGTCGGCCGCCTTCGCGCGCGCTCCATGGGAAGGCACCGGGGCCTCGGCGGAAGGAGCAGCGGCCGGCGGCGCTTTCTTCGCTGCATCGTCCGCATCAGCGGCCGGCGGCGCTTTCTTCGCTGCATCGTCCGCATCGGCTGCCGCAGGCGGTTGCTTGTGTGCATCCGCATCGGGCGCCGGTGGCGGCGAGCCTGCGCCTGGCGCGGTTGCAGCCGGCTGGGCCGGCGGTGCGGCGGGAGCCGCAGATTCTTTCTCGGCCAGGGCAAGGAGCGCCGAGCCGTGCACCAGGACCGCGCAGACCAGAGACCGTGCGAAGATGTGCTTCACCAGCTTCGTCCTCCTGCCAGCCCGATGCGGCTCGGCAATGTCGTATCGTTTGGAACGGCGCCGGACGGCAAGGACCGACGCCTCGCTCTAGGTAGCGGAACGTTCGGTCTGCGCAACGAAAAAGGGGTCAGGCACCTGCCTGACCCCTTGGAAAGAGAGCGTATCGGGATCAGTAACGGACCGGCTCGCCGGTTGCCGAGGGAGCTCCGGGACGGCGCGGCGTCGAGGGCTGCGCGTCGATGGTCGGATCGAGCGGCTCGGCCGGATCGGCGGCACCGGGCTCGGAGGGCGGCAGCGGCTCGTAGTTGTCGTCGGGCGGAATGACCGCATCATCGGAAGCGACGGCGGTATCGGCGTACGCCTCGGCATCGGCAGCCTGCTCGTCGACGTAGCCTTCTTCCATCGCCGCGTCCTCGGCTGCAGCCTCCTCGGCTGCCGCAAGTGCGTCGGCATCGGCAGGCTCGATCATCACGGCATTGACCTGCCAGTGCTGCTCGTACCACGGACCGTAGGGCGAAGGGCCCGGAGTGGGTCCGGAAACCAACGGCCTCACCTCGGGCAGGGCGCAACCTGCTGCACACGAGAGCAGAAGGATGGTGGCTAGAGCCCCTGGGCTGGGTCGTCGCATCGTAAGCTTTCTCCTTGCCGGCCGCGCCGATGGCGGGCCGTAGACGCTGATCTTCTTCGGTTTGGCGGACGACGCAAGCGCAAAAGTGGGTCGCTTGCGTGGAATCCGGGTCCCCACGGCGGTAATGCGAGGACCCATTCTACACGGAGGTTGGCGATGTCCGTAAGGGTCGAAGTTCACCAAGGCATCTACACCGTCATTCTTTTTCGGCCCGAACGACGCAATGCGGTGGACCGGGAAGCGGCCGAGGCCCTGGCCGCCGCCTTCTCGGCATTCGAGGCCGACGAGTCGGCCAAGATCGCTGTCCTGTTCGGAGACGGCGGCACCTTCTGCGCGGGCGCGGACCTGAAGGGCGTCTCCGAGGGCAAGGGCAATCAGGTCCGCCTCGAAGGCGACGGTCCGATGGGGCCGACCCGCATGCGCCTGACCAAGCCCGTCATCGCCGCGGTGGCCGGCCATGCCGTGGCCGGAGGCCTGGAGCTGGCGATCTGGTGCGATCTTCGGGTCGTCGAGAAGAGCGCGATCTTCGGCGTCTACTGCAGGCGCTGGGGCGTGCCCCTGATCGACGGCGGGACGGTTCGCCTGCCGCGCCTGATCGGCCATGGCCGCGCCATGGACATGATCCTGACGGGCCGGCCGGTCGGATCGGAAGAGGCGCTGCGCATCGGCCTGGCCGATCGCGTGGTCGAAGACGGCCAGGCCCGCGCCGAGGCCGAGAAGCTTGCCGGGCAGATCGCAGCCTTTCCCGAACGCTGCATGCGCTCGGACCGCATGAGTGCGCACGAGCAGTGGGACCTCGGCTACGAGGCAGCGATGCGCAACGAGACGCTGCGAGGGCGCGAGGTGATCTTCAGCGGAGAGACGCTGGCCGGTGCCACGCGCTTTGCGCAGGGTGCGGGAAGGCACGGAAGCTTCGAGCGTTGACGTACGGCGACGGGGGAGCACGTGGGCAGCACCTTTGTCTCCGGACAGTCTTGTGTGGGCCGGATGTGCTGACTAGACTGGTCACATGAGAACGACCGCCGCCGTCGCTGAGTTGAAGGCACAACTGAGCCGCTATCTGAGCCGCGTGAAGGCAGGAGACGAGGTTCTCGTAACCGAAAGAGGACTACCCATCGCGCGCCTCGTCCCTGTGGAGGCCAGCGATTCGCCGGACGATTCGCTCGCCGATCTCGAGCGACAGGGCCTGGCACGGCGAGGCAGTGGGAAGCTTCCGAGGAACTTCTGGCAGCTGCCGCGTCCCAGGGACGCGAAGGCGTCGCTGCGCAAGGCGGTCGCCGAGGAGAGAGAGGCGGGCTGGTGAAATTCTGGGATACCTCCGCCGTGGTGTCCCTGCTGATCGAAGAACCCGCTACTGCGATTGCCCGGAAACTCGTCGACGGCGATCCAGGCATCGTCGTCTGGTGGGGCACTCGCACGGAGTGTATTTCGGCGATTTCACGACGCAGGCGTGAAGGCTTTTTCACCGCGAAGTCCGAACGAGAGGCCCGCGACGTGCTCGCAGCCGTAGCCTCCGCATGGTCCGAGATTCTTCCCAGTGAGCAGCTACGTCTGCGCGCCGAGCGGTTGCTCAGCGTGCACTCCTTGCGTGCGGCCGATGCGCTTCAGCTCGCCGCTGCGCTGGTGTGGTCGCGCGGTGACACGTCGGCCCATGTCGTGGTTTCGATGGATGAACGTCTGAGAGATGCCGTCGGTCGCGAGGGGTTCGAGGTGCTTCCGCCGTAGGCGCGCGAAAAAAGGTGTCTGACCCCTTTTTCTACTTGTCGCCGTCGCCCTTGAAGGGCTCGTGCAGGCCGCACTCGCGCTTGAGACCGAAGAAGCGCGTTTCCTCTTCGGTGACGCCGTCGACGAGGCGGTGCGAGGTGTGGGTATCGCCGATGGAGATGTAGCCCTGCTCCCACAGCGGATGGTAGGGCAGGTCGTGTTCCTGCATGTAGTCGAAGACGCGCTTGTCGTTCCAGTCCACGATGGGATGGACCTTGAGGTAGCCGTTCTGCACGCCGAGCACCGAGAGGTTCTTGCGCGTGCTGGATTGGCTACGGCGCAGGCCCACGATCCATCCCTTGGCGCCAAGGTCGTCCAGCGCGCGCTGCATCGGCTCGACCTTGTTCATCTTGTTGTACTGCTCGATGCCCTCGACGCCCTGTTCCCACAGCTTGCCGTGGCGGGCTTCCTGCCAGGCCGCCGAGATCTCGGCGCGGTAGACCTTCAGGTTGAGCTTGAGGCGCTCGGTGAGCTCGTCGATGAACTGGTAGGTCTCGGGAAAGAGGTAGCCGGTGTCGGTGACGACGACCGGGATCTCGGGCCACTGCAGCGTGCACATGTGCAGGCACACGGCAGCCTGTGCGCCAAAGCTCGAGGACAGGATGATGTGGGGCCGAAGCTCGTCCAGGGCCCAGCCGATGCGCTCCTCGGCGCTCTTGCGCTCGAGGACGGCGTTGAGGGAGTCGAGGTCGAGGGCCTCGACGTCGAACTCGAAATCGACGGTTGTGCCGGCTGCCTGGCTCACTGGAAGGGCAAGATGGGACGGATGCATCGGGGAGTCAACGGGCGGAATTCTCGGGCTCTTCGAGCATCGAGGCCTGACGCGCCTCCCCCAGTCCCGCCTCGAGTGATCGCTTCAGGTCGCGTTCGATCTGATCGGCGCCGACTACCGGAGCGTCGGCGCGGATGCCTTCGCAATGCTCGGCGGCGTTGCGCCAGCTTTGCGACGACGACAAGTTGGCAGGCCACCACGGGAAGGTTCGGCACTGCATGGGCCGGTCCTCGTAGACGCGGCAGTGCTTGCCGTGAAGGAAGATGCAGTCTCCGCCGGGTCCGTCCAGCAGCGCATAGTGGCCATCGACCAGGCGCAGGTAGCGACGGCCGAAGTCGTCGAGCGAAAGCGACAGCCGGCGTGCGAGCACGACCGCTTCCTTGGGCGCAACCCAGACATAGCCTGAAGCGCCGGTGCAGCAGCGGCCGCATGCGGTGCATTCGAAGGCCAGACCCTGCTCGTACCATCGCTGCGAGGTTTCCACCGGTTTCTCCAGCCTGAGACAATCGCGCCAGCGCCGCCATGACAACCTTCGAAACCGTGCTGCTGATGGGCAGCGCTGCAGTGGCCGGCGCCGTCAACACCCTGGCGGGCGGCGGCTCGCTGCTGACCGTTCCCATCCTGATATTCGTCGGACTGCCAGCAACGGTGGCCAATGGCACCAACCGCCTTGGCGTTCTGGTGCAAGGCGCAGTTTCGGCGGGCGAGCTGAGCCGGGCAGGCGCCATCGACTGGCGCGAGTCGCTGCGACTGCTGCCTCCGCTGGTGCTCGGCGGCGCCGCCGGCGCCATCGGCGTCTCGCAGCTTGCCGATGCAACGTTCGAGCGAGCGTTCGCCCTGGTGATGCTGGTGCTGCTCGCGCCCACGCTTCGTCCGCCGAGCCCGCATCGCGCGCGCCAGCCGCTGTCGAAACGGGCAACGTGGGCGTGGCTGCTTCTGGTCGGAGCCTACGGCGGCGCGTTCCAGGCCGGCATCGGAATCATCCTGATGCTGGTGCTGGCTCGCTGCGGCTACGATCTGATGCGCGCCAACGGCATCAAGATCGCCGTCGTGTTCCTGCAGACGATCTTTACGCTGCCGGTCTTCGTCATGGCAGGACAGATCGCGTGGATGCCGGGTCTGCTGATGGCATTGGGATTCGCCGCAGGCGGAGCGATCGGAGCTCGCGCCGCGATGGCCGGAGGCGAACGCATCGTGCGACCCGTGCTGGCAGTATCGGTGGCCGCAATGGCAGGCCGGCTCCTCGGCTTGTATTGAGCGGTCAGGTACTGAAAAGTCGGTTTCGATATCTCTCGAAACGGAGGCCGACTTGACCACACCACTGTATGCCTTGATGGGCTTCGTCTTCTGGACGGTCTTCGTCGTTCTCGCGATCGCCGGCGCGCGCGTCAGCCAGGTGCTGGCCGGCAAGGCTGCCGCCAACAGCTTCCCGTCGGGACAGCAGCACGGCGGCGACGCGTACTGGCGACTCAATCGTGCGCACGTCAACTGCGTCGAGAACCTGCCGCTGTTCGCGGCGGTGGTCCTGACCGGACACGTCACCGGCCACACCGCCGGCGCCTTCGCGACGGCCGCGCAGCTCTACGTGTTCTCGCGCGTCGGACAGACCATCGCGCATGTCGCTTCCGGCAGCGTGATGGCAGTCAACGTGCGCTTCACGTTCTTTGCGGTGCAGATGATCTGTCTGCTCTATATGGCGGTGGCGGTGATCACGGGATAGGCCGAGCTGGTTGACGCGGCGGCCAGCGGTCAGCGTTCGACGCTGAGTCAAGGTTTCTACGCGGCTGTCGGCGCGAAACGCAGCCCTGCGGCGGCCATGCCCAGCCCCGCGATCGTCAGCGGAACAGCAGCAGGAACTTGGCCAGCTCCAGGCGGTTGCGATCCACAGTCACGTCGCCTTTGACGAACGCCGCGGTGGCGTTGCGCTTGCGCGTCAGGATCTCCTTCCAGATCTGCGAGGTGGTGGTCAGCGTCATGTCGGCGTTCTCGGGGATGCGCGTCTCGAAGTACGCGATCCCGTTGCGCAGCGAGATGCCGAAGTCGCGATCGATGTCGCTGAAGTGGAAGCCGACGCGCGTCGGCGTGCTGAGCGCCTTGTCCGGATCCAGTCGCACGGTCATCGCCCGCAGGAAGCCTTCGACGGGCAGGATGTCCAGCAGCTCCGGCGGCATCGCCGAAAGGTCGGGGGCCGTCACGGCCAGCTTTTCTTCGGCCTCGAGCGCCTGGGTCCGATAGTAGTTGCGACCATTGGCGCTGGTCTCTTCGGCCGCGAGCTTTCGTAGCGCGGCGGCGCGAACGGTGCGCGCCTCGGCAATGAACTCTCCTAGCGCCAGCAGATGATCGGCCAGCTCGAGAGCCCAGCGAACGTCGCCACTGTCGTGCGCGTGGGTCATCGTTTTTCGCATCGCCTCGCTGCCACCGGCCAGCGCAGCCATGCGCCGGGCGCGATCGGCGGCGGGCATCGGCGACAGCTCGGCCGCATTGCCGCCGAACCAGCCGAGATAGCCCGCGAAGATTCCGCGCACCGACCAGTCCACGCGTCCGTAGCGCTCGGCCAGATAGGGCTTGTCGGCAAGCGGGCGCGGCAGTCGCACGCGCTCGACGATCTGTTCGGGGCTCAGGCCCTCGTTCATCGCGCGCACGGTCTGGTCGTGCACGAACTGGATGGCGTCGCGGTAGTCGGTCAGGCGCCGGTGGATCTCGTCCTCGCCAATGACGGGCTCGGTGTGGCCCGGGACCAGAACGGCGGGACGGAGCGCGCGCATCGCATCGATGCTCTCCACCCACTGCATGACGTCGCGGTAGGCGGTGCCTCGGATCGCGTAGAGGTTCGGGAAGGCTGCGTAGTAGTTGTCGCCGGGAAAGAGCACGCGCTGCTCGGGCAGCCATACGATCATGTGGTCGGGAGTCTCGCCCGGTGCATGCAGCAGCTCCATGCGGATGCCGGCGATCTCGATCTCCATGCGCTTGCCATCGAACGTGCGCGTGGGCAGCAGCGGCACCGAGGTCGTCCCCGCACCCGCGGCAAGGCGCGGCCCGATACCGCAATCGACGTGCTCGCCTTGCGGCAGCAACGTCCCGAACTGGCGCATGCTGCGAGTGTAGATGGCCGGGCGCGTGACGCTGGCCAGGCGCTGGAGCTCCGGCACCAGGCTGGCGTGCGAGATGATCTCGGGCGCATTCTCGCCCGCCAGCACCTTGGCGCCGAAGACGTGGTCGGCATGGTTGTGCGTGTAGAGGATGGCGCGAACCGGATCGGTGGTGATGGCGCGGAACGCGTCGCGTACCGGCGCTGCCGCCTCGGCACTCTCCATGGCATCGAGGAAGACGACGCCGCCGCTGCCGCGGATCATGACCGCGTTGGCGAGCCCGTAGCCGGTGGCCACGTGAATGCCGGGAGCAGGCTCGAGGATCTGTCGCGCAAATTCCGGCGGTCCAGTCGAATGGACCGCGGTCGCGGGTGCATCGGAATCGGAATGCCCGCAGCCGGCCAGAGCTGCCATGACCAGACCACGGGATGCGCGAAGACCTCTTCGTGTGATCGGCCCGGCCATGCGGCCGGCAATCTAGCCCGGCGGCGCCGCCGAGGCTCGCGCGCAGCGCACGTTGCACGGCTCGGGCACGTCGGCGAGGCAACGGCAGTGCAGCGCACGCTCGCAAGCGCCGCACCGCGCGGTCAAGCCGGAGATACGCCGATGGAGATCGGCAGCCAATCCTCCCTCGGCATCGCGACGTGCCAGCGGGGCGTCGCAAAGATCAGGACGCGTGCCGTGTGAGGCCAAGATGCCACCGAAAGGTGCCTGACCCCTTTTTCGGTTTTCCTTGTTGGCCGCGGCGGCCTAGCGTGCCGCAGCCGCACCGGAGGTCCGTCAGATGAGCTCAGCCGCAGCCGCCGAAGAGAAAGTCCCCTTCTTCCTGCGAGGCAACTACGCGCCGGTCACCCAGGAGGTCACCGAGCACGACCTTCGAGTGACCGGCAGCATCCCGCCCGCTCTGCGCGGCCTGTACGTTCGCAACGGGCCCAACCCGCATCAGGTGCAGCCGCCTCACTGGTTCTTCGGCGACGGCATGCTGCACGGTGTTGCGCTGCGCGACGGCAAGGCACTGTGGTACCGCAATCGCTGGCTGCAGACGCGCCAGCTTACCGAGCGCGCCCGAGCGGTCAGCGCCGAGGGAGTCCGCGACCTCGGCGCAGGGCCGAGCAACACCAACATCGTCTGCCACGCCGGACGCATGCTGGCGCTTGCCGAAACGACGCTTCCGTTCGAGGTCGGCCCCGAGCTGGAAAGCAAAGGACTGTACGACTTCGGCGGACGCCTGAAGACCGGCATGACCGCGCATCCCAAGATCTGCCCCGTCACCGGGGAGATGCACTTCTTCGATTACGGATTCTTTCCGCCCTACCTGACCTACCACCGCGCCGACGCGGCGGGCAACATCGTGCAGACCGAGGAGATCGACGTGCCCGGGCCGACGATGATGCACGATTTCGCGCTCTCGAGCGGGCACGTGATCTTCCTGGACCTGCCCATCGTCTTCGATCTTGCGCGCGCGATGCAGGGCACGATGCCGTACGTCTGGAGCGACGACTATGGCGCACGCGTCGGCGTCATGCCGCGGGGCGGAAACGCCTCTCAGGTGCGCTGGTTCGAAGTCGATCCCTGCTACGTCTTCCACCCCATGAACGCGTTCGAGGAAGGCGACACCCTCATCGTCGACGTCGCCCGATATCCGGAGCTGTGGCGCGCCGACTCCGGACGCTTTCAGCCTGCCAGCCTCCATCGCTGGGAGCTCGGTCTCAAAACGGGACGGAGCCGCGAGACCTCGCTCGATGATCGGGCCATCGAGTTCCCGCGCGTCGACGACCGCCGCACGGGCTTCGCCGGCCGCCACGGCTACGCCGTGCACAACGTTTCGTCGTCGGAATCCTCGGCCAATGCCCTGCTCAAGTACGATCTGGTCAGTGGTGACTGCGTCGCCCATGATTTCGGCGCGGGTCGCTACCCGAGCGAGGGCGTGTTCGCACCCGATCCTGCCTGCAAAGGCGACGACGAGGGCTGGATCCTCACGTTTGTCTACGACGAGGCACGCGACGGCTCCGAGCTGGTGATTCTGGATGCCCGCGATTTTGCGCAGCGCCCGGTGGCGGCCATTTCGCTGCCCCAGCGCGTCCCGTTCGGCTTCCACGGCAACTGGATGCCGGACTGACGGCGAAGTTCGCCGCCGCCGCCCGCAAATCGAGTCGCAGCCGGTATTTTCAGTCGTTGTGAAGACACGTCTCGACGGCGTATAAGGCCCGCACCGGCGTGAGCCGGAAACGCGGGTGATTCTCCCGCGTCATTCTTCGGGGAGGGATTCCTATCGTGCATGATTTCCGGCGCCGGCTCGTGGCGGCTTCCGCCACGCTCTCGCTATTTTTGTCTCCCGCGCTCGCTGCTGCCCAGGAGGACACGGGACTGTTCATGAACATCCTGCCTCCGGGCAACCGCGGCTACCTGAACTCCGGCGAGGCCCTGGAGTATCTCGACAACGGCACCCTGCCGCCCAACGTCGACGATCAGCGTCCGCTTTACGCGGCTCTCACCTACGCGCCGCAGTCGCTGGTCGATGAGGACCTGCTCGACTACTTCAAGCCCGCGCCCATCGCTCGTCCCGAAGACGGCTTCGGCCAGTCTCCGGCCCCGGCCCGGCCCGGCGTCTCCATCGTGCGCGACGAGTTCGGCGTGCCGCACATCGAGGCGCGCCGCCGTCCCGACATCATGTACGGCATCGGCCTTGCCGCGGCGTGGGACCGGCTGTTCGCGATGGACCTGGCGCGCCGCGCCGGCCGCGGGCGCCTTTCGGAGTTCGTCGGCAACGATCCTTTCATCATGTCGCAGGACGAGGGCATCTACGCATTTTCCGGTTACGACGATGCCGACCTGCAGCAGCAGTACGACGACCTGATCGCCTCGTCGGGCTCGCTCGGCAAGCGCGCCGACCAGGACATCGAGAACTTCGTCGCCGGCATCAACTCCTTCATCACGTGGGTGAACCAGAACCGTCTCGGCCGCGCGCCGGCCGAGTACATCGGTCTGGAGAAGCCCGTCGAGAGGTTCGAGAAGATCGACATTCTGGCGGTGGCCGTATTGCTCGAGTTCCTGTTCGGCTCGGGCGGCGGCGGCGAGCACACCAATGCCCTGCTGCTGCAGAAGCTGCAGGGAGACCTCGGCGCAACTGACGGCAAGGCGCTGTGGAACGACTTGCGCGCGCTCGAAGAGCCCGAGTCCTCGGCTACCACCGACCTGTCCTTCCCATACCACGTGCAGGGAACGATCGATCCGGACGCGGTTGCCATGCCCGACCTCGGCTCGGTGGTGTCCGCGCCTTTCGTGCAGTTCACCGGCCCGATGCCGGCGCAGGAGAACTCGTTCATCGACACGCGCTTCCTGCAGCGCAAGGGACCGCATCCTTCGATGAGCAACTTCCTGGCGGTCACCGCGCAGAACGCGGTCGGCGATCATCCGATCCTGGTCGGCGGACCTCAGTCGGCGTATCTGGTGCCCGAACTGCTCTTCGAGTTCAGCGCCAAGGGCGGCGGCTTCCACACGCGCGGCGTCGCGCCGCTGGGCACTCCCTACGTGGTGCTCGGACGCGGCCGCAACTACGCATGGACGGCCACGGCCGGCGGCTCCGACAACACCGACGTTCGCGCCGAGAAGCTGTGCGAGCCCGACGGCGTCACGCCGGTGACCATCAATTCGAAGGGCTACATCTTCAACGACGTTTGCCTGCCGATGTTCGAGCGCGTCGACACCTGGTGCGTCGGACCGGGCCAGTCGGATCCGACGTGGTGCGATTCGCGTCCCGACAACGTCACCGCCGTCGTGCAGCGTACCCAGCACGGCCTGGTGTTCGCTCGCGCCACCGTGGGCGGCGTGCCGGTGGCGCTGGTCAAGCAGCGCACCAGCTTCTTCAAGGAAGGCCTGAACGCGCTGGCGTTCCAGCGCATCAACAAGAAGACGGCGACCGCGCGCACCTTCGAGCGCTCGATCAGCATGGTGCCGGGCAGCTTCAACTGGGTCTACGTCAACGAGGAAGAGCTGTTCTACTATCACTCCGGCCTGGTCCCGATCCGCGCCGAGGGCGTGGACCTGACCATGCCGACGTGGGGAACCGGCGAGTGGGAATGGAAGGGAGTCGTGCCGGCCTCCCAGCATCCCAAGGAGCTGGAGCCGGCCAAGGGCTACTTCACGTCGTGGAACAACAAGCCTGCGCGCGGCTGGCAGGCGGCCGACTCCAATTACTCGTTCAGCAGCGTGCACCGCGTCGACATGCTCGAGGTGCGGCTGAAGGACGCGCTCGATGGCGGACCGGTCAGCGTCACCGACATGGTCAGCATCATGGGAGACGCGGCGCACACCGACCTTCGCGGCCAGGAGCTGCTGCCGACGGCGCTGGCCATGATCGGCACCGAGCCGGGCCTGGAGACCGTGCTGGGCATCCTCAGCGATTGGGTCGATGCGGGAGCGATGCGTCGCGACCGCGACAACAGCGGCGAGTACGATCACACCTCGGCGGTGGCCATCATGGACGCGTGGTTCCCCGAGATGATCGACGCGACCGTCGGTCCGCAGCTCTCGTCGTACTACGGCGACATCCCGCTGGGCTTCGACGACAAGCCGAGCGCCATCGGATCGGCCTACCAGTCCGGCTACTACGGCATCATCGACAAGACGATGCGCATGGCAGCGGGCGAGCCCGTGGCCGGGCCCTATCAGGTCCTGCGCTGCGCCGACGGCACTGCCTCGGGCTGCCGCGCGGCGCTGGTGTCCAGCCTGCAGGCTGCGGTCTCCGACCTGACCACGCAGTTCTCGTCGTCCGATCCTGCCAACTGGAGCGTGGACCCGACCAGCGAGGACATCGAGTTCCGCGCCTTCGGTCTGGTCGAGGTCGCACCCATGCCCTGGCAGAACCGGCCGACCTTCCAGCAGGTCGTGCAGGTCGAGCGCAAGAAGTAAGAGCCCTCTTCGAGGACGGTGGCGGCCCGCAACGGGCCGCCACCGCGAAGGCTCGACTGCCTCAACTGGGTTGGGCCACTATCGCAGGCGCTGCTGGGGCGTCCCTTGATAAAGCCACACTATCGTATGGACTGCGGGCAGCTCCATATATAAGTCAGCCGATCTCATGACTGCCCTGTCCCACAGTTTTCGCGCCGGTCGATACGTGGCGCAGCCAGCTGGATACCGGGCCTACATGCCGGCAGCGCTGCCACCCGAACCTGCCCTGGACCTGACGGGCGAGCTTGGAGGCATGTTGTCCGTCGCCGACCGGGCGCTCGGAAGGCTCGACGGGTCGGTGCTGACTCTACCGAACCCCGATCTGTTGGTCTTCATGTACGTCCGCAAGGAGGCAGTGCTCTCCAGCCAGATCGAAGGAACCCAGAGCTCGCTGCAGGATCTCTTGTCCGCCGAGGCACAACTGTTCGATGAGCGTATCCCACGCGACGTGGACGAGGTGGTCAATTACGTCCGCGCGATGAACCACGGCTTGGCACGTCTTGCCGAGCTTCCTGTGTCCGTTCGTTTGATCCGCGAGATCCATACCGAGCTGATGCGTGGCGTGCGGGGCGCACTGCTTCATCCAGGCGAGCTGCGCACCAGTCAGAACTGGATCGGGCCGAGAGGTAGTGACCTCAACACCGCGACATTCGTTCCGCCACCGCATCACGCGGTGCCGGAGGCACTGAGCGATCTCGAGAGGTTTCTACACGGTGAGGACGACCTACCCCCTCTGGTCAAAATTGCGCTGGCGCACGTCCAGTTCGAAACGATTCATCCGTTTCTCGATGGCAATGGCAGGGTTGGGCGATTGCTGATCACGTTTCTCCTGACCGAATGCGAGGTGCTCCACAAGCCGGTCCTGTATCTCTCCCACTACCTGAAGCGGCATCGCGAGTTGTACTACGACCACCTGCAAGCGGTCAGAGATCGCGGCGCTTGGGAAGCATGGCTTGCGTTCTTCCTTCGCGGGGTCATCGAAGTTGCCGGCGAGGCCGCCGAAACAGCACGCCGACTCCTGCAGCTTCGCGAGCGGCATCGTGCCGCCGTCACGGCCCAGCTCGGCCGCGGCGCCGCCAACGGCCACAAGGTGCTGGAGTCGTTGTTCGACCGACCCATCATCGCGGTCAATGACGTGGTCAAGCTGACGGGCATAACGTATGCAGCCGCCAACACTCTGGTGTCGAAGCTCGCGGATATGGGCGTGCTCAGCGAGATGACCGGCTACGCTCGAAACCGTCGTTTCCGCTATGCGCCCTACATCCAGCTATTCCTGGACGACGCGACCGAAAACCGCTGATCCCCACGGGAACGCTGCCAAGCAGCCATTCCTTCTTCTTCCGCGGAATGCTGCGAAGCAGCGCCGGGCGTGCCGAGGCCTTCTTCGCTCGGCAGCCGCCAGTCGCAGTGGCCTGCAAAGCAGTTCGCGCCGCCATTGGCGAGATCGTTGAGGCGGTCGAGGAAAGCAGTCTTGGCGGTCCCATCGAAGTCGTCGGTGCCCGGTGTCGAGGTCTTCATTGCAGGTCAGGACATCCAGCGGCAGCTCCGCACCGCCGAGGGCTTCTTCGGCGCTGACCACGCAGGCGTCCAGGAAGCTCTGGATCGATGCGGCGTCGCCCTCGGTGGGGCACTGGCCGTCGGCCTTCTGCTCGAGCGACGTCCACTTGGCTGTGTACTTCTCGACGCCGGAGGCGATGTCCTCGTCGTAGCGTGTCCCGTCCAGGCTGCCACCGCCCACGAATTTTCTGCTGGGCCTTCAGGACACAGCCGGTGTACTTGCCGGCGCCGCCTGAACCGACCCGTCCATCTCGGGCCTGCCCACAGGGTCGGGCCCTGACGAGAGTCACAGCCACCGTGGGCTACTTCACTGACACCGCGCCCGCTTGTGTCATCGTCGGCGCTCCCGCAAGTAGCCGAGGCCCTCACGTCTCCTCTGGAGTGTGACCAGCATCGGCGCGGCTGACAAAAAGTGAGCGAAGGACGCCGGGCGTAGACGGCTCGTCGACCACACGCTCCTGCAGTCCACCTCGCACCAGACCCGAATTCTCAGGAGGACTTCGTATGCTGTTTCGATCCCACTTCGTTCTTCGTGCCGCGGTCACGCTCATCTCGGCGGCTCTTCTCAGCGGCTGCTCGGTCACGGTGGGTACCGATCCCGATGCCTATCCGTTCCCGTCGGACGAGATCGCCAATTTCGCACCCGGAACCTCAGTGTCGGTATCCAACTCGTACACCGCACCGAACCGCGTCGAGATTGGTCAGCGTGCCTACTGCGATCTGGCCCATTTCACCGATACGTCCGTGAAAATGGTCCAGCGCGAATTGAGCAAGAAAGGTCTCAGCGTCATTCAGGCTGGCGGGCGGACGATGCGCCTGCGCATGACGTATCCGACCCTGGTCATCGGCGCCTGGTCGATGCGGGCACGCGTCAGGCTGGAGGCGGAGCTGGGCAACGGGGAAACGATCGCAGTCGACGGCGAATCAAAGACGGGCGGAAACGCCATGCGAGCGTTCAACGGTGCCATCCTTCGCGCAGTCACGGCGTTGCTCCAGGAACCGCGGATCGCCGCATACCTGAACGGTCAATCCGGGGCCGCCTAGGCAAAGCGAGCCCTTTACCTTGCCTTTGAACTCGAAGAAGCACGCCAGTGTGCTCGGGACCGCAGCAGCCTGCGCATCGAACGTATGGTTCGGAGCCAGCCGCCCGAGCGAACATTCGTTGCCGCTGAGAACGTCGTTACCGGTCACGTCCTTGCCGGTGACGTCCTTGCCGGCGACAGTGACAGGCGGAGAAAAACAGGGCGACATGCCCCGGTCCGGGCCGGTGTCGCAGATTCCCCGTGCGCGCACCGAGGCTGGAATCGAATTCGCCAGAGAAGCGGTCAGCTAGAACTGGAAGTAGTAGAACGGCTTCCCCGACCCCGCCAGCAGCACCAGCAGCGCGATTCCCGCCGTGACCAGCGCCGTTCGCTGCGGCCATCCCACGCGACGCAGCACCGGCTCGGTATAGTAGAGATAGTTCAGCCAGTGCAGGCCGTAGAGGCCGAGGATGGCCAGGCCCCAGGCCGGATGCACCTCGTACTTGCCGGGCGCCATCGTCACGATACGGCCCAGGATCAGGAACGCATCGCTGACGGTCTGGCTGCGGAAGAACACGTAGGACGAGCCGATCAGGATCGGCATCGAGAGATAGCCGGCGATGGTGTAGCCGACGTGATCGCCGGCGAACCAGCCGGCCCGCCGCATCAGGCGATACGCCACCAACAGCACGCCGTTGTAGAGGCCCCACAGAAGGAAGGTCCAGCTCGCGCCGTGCCACAGGCCGAAGCCGGTCCAGGTCAGCAGCGTGTTGCGGATCATCTTCCAGTTGCCGCCGCGGTCGCCGCCGAGCGGGCGATAGACGTAGTCGCGGAACCACTCGCCCATCGTGATGTGCCAGCGCCGCCGGTACTCGATGGGATTGGGAGCCAGCAGCGGGAAGAAGAAGTTCTCGGGCAGATCGTAGCCCAGCATCTTTCCGAGCCCGCGCGCGATCGTCGAGTAGCCGGCGAAGTCGCAGTACATCTGCACGGCAAACGCCGCGCTGCCCACCAGCAGCGAAATGCCCGAGTACTCGGCCGGCGCGGCGTAGCAGCGGTCGGCGACGATGGCGAAGTTGTCGGCCAGCACCACCTTCTGGAAGACACCGACCAGGCACAGCTCGATGCCGTCCATCATGTCGTCCATGCTGGCGCGCGTGTTGCGCGCGATCTGCGGCAGGAATTCCTTGGCACGCACGATCGGACCGGCGATGAGCTGCGGGAAGAACGTAATGAAGAGCGAGAAATCCGTCAGGTTCCGGCACGCGCGCACTTCACGCCGATAGACGTCGACGGTGTAGCCGAGGGTCTGGAACGTGTAGAAGGAGATGCCGAGCGGGATCTGCACGTCCACGTAGTACGGCGTCAGCGCAGCCTGACTCGCGATGCCCGCCGCGACCAGGTTGTCCCACAGGAAGTTGACGTACTTGAAGTAGGCCAGGATCCCGAGGTTTCCGGCCAGGCTGATGCCGAGCAGCATCCGGCGCCTCGGCTGCGATTCGGTCGCGTCCATCGCCTGAGCCACGGCGTAGTCGAGCCAGCTCGTCGCCAGCAGCAGCAGCAGGAACGGCGGGTTCCAGGAAGCGTAGAAGATGTAGCTGGCGACGGTCAGCATGACGCGGCGCCATGCGACGGTGCGGTGCAGGATCAGCACCACCAGGAAGAACAGCAGGAACTCGGCGCTATCGAAGCGCATGCCGTTCCCGATTCCGGATCGCTTGCAGCGGACCCATCAAGAGCCGCGAGAGGGCTTGCGTGAACTTGACGCGGCCACTCTCGGCCATGTGGATGCCGTCGCGGAAATCGCTGCTCTCGATGGCCGGAAGCTCCGAGACCGGCACGTAGCGATAGCCTCCCGCGCGCGCGCGATCGCCGAGGCACGTGTCCATCATCCGCATCAGCTTCCTGTCTTTCTGCCAGCCCGTGGCCACCGGCGTCGAGACGACGACGAACCTGGTACCGGCCGCTGTCAGCTTGCGGCCGAGCAGGTCCAGTGCACGCGTATGAATGGACGGGCAGACGAAATCGTCGCGCCCGCTCCGGCCGCGTTCTTCGGCGCGCTCGCGAACGTGCGCGAACAGCAGGCTCGGGGGAGCCTGGTTCTTCACCGTCCAGCCTCGCGCCAGGTTGTGCCCGATGGTTCGGCGAAGCGGATCACGATGCCGGAACACGACGTGCATCGACTCGAGCAGGGCCGAGGCGTGCTCATCGTGGTCGCGCGCGATCTCGCGCCAGTCGAACAAGGACAGCGCGATGGCCGGGTCGTAGTAGCGCACCACGTCCCAGTCGATGTGGTCCTGCAGGGACCAGAGCGTGAGCGGATAGACGACGATTTTCGGCCGCAGCCGCAGAAGATGAGAGGCGAGCATTGCCGTCTCCAGCGGCGGGCTCGCAGGCAGCGGAAAGATGCGGATGTAGGGATCGCTTCTCTTCAGCGCCGCCGTCAGCGCCTCGGGATCGACGTTCGACTCGACCACGCTGCTGCCGACGATGGCCACATCCAGTCGCCCAGGCTCCATCGTGGCAAGCCGGGCTTCGAGCTGCAGCGGAATGGTCTGCTCGCTGTAGGGATGCTGCTGTGCGAACCGCCAGAAGCTTTCCGAGCGGCGAAGCAGGAAGTCGCTGCCGAAGAAGACCGCCAAAAGGGCGGCCGCGAAGATCAGCAGGCGCAGGTTGGTCGACATGCGATGAGCGGGTGTCCGAGGTGACTTGCCGAAACGGTGCGCGGTCGGCCGCGGCTCAGCTCATCTCGCGGCTGAAGCGGATGTTCCCCTTCTCCATACCGTCCATGACGATGGTGAGGCCGCCGCTGCGAATCATCCATTCCAGCCGGTGGTCGCGGTACTCTCTTACGAAGACGCCCGGCGCCAGCAGGCCCGCAAGATCGGGAATCCCCGCCATCGAGGCGCTCGCCTCCGCGGCGGTCTGCGCAACCGACGGCCGCTCGTTGACGCGCTGCAGCCATCCGGCCAGCGCCGTGCCCGGTGCCGGCGCATTGCCGAACAGGGAAGCGCCGTTCAGATAGGGCACGACGCTGAGGTCGGCCCAGCCGAAATCATCCCCGTTCATCCACTGGCGCCCGCCGAGCTCGCGCTCGAGCCACGCGTTCAGGCCGGCCGCCTGACGCGAAACCTCGGCCAGCAGCTTGTCGGCGAGGTCGCCGGTGGCACGCTCGAAGACCCGGATCTCCATCGCTCCCCAGTTGACGGCGTCGTAGTGCGTATCGCAGACGTCTTCGAGAATGCGTGCCCGCGCGCGCTCGCCAGGAGAAGGCGGAAGCATCGGCGGCGAAGGCCAGCGGTCCTCGATGTATTCGAGAATGATCGTCGAATCGTAGATCGCCTGCCCGTCATCGACGAGGGCAGGGACTTCGGCGCGCGGGTTGAGGCGCAGGAAATCGGCCATCATGTCGTCGCGGCCGCTTCCGATGACGTCGGGCGTGACTGCTTCGAAAGCAATGCCCTTCTCGCGCAGGGCGATCTTGCACTTCTGTGCATACGGCGAAAGCGGATGCTCGTAGAGCGTCGTCATGGTCCGATCTCTCCTTCCTCGAGGAGCGCTTCTCGTTCGAGCACGAGGCGAATGGTCAGGTAGAGCAGCAGGCCAATGGGCCCGGCCAGCAAAGTGAGCAGCAGGCAGGGCAGCAGCCAGACACGCCGTATGCCGCGCCGAACCGCGTCTCGCGCCTCCCAGGCGCCGACGAACAGGTCGAAGGCCAGATAATGCACCCAGCCGGCGAGCGTCAGGCGCGGGCTGTCGAAGAACCGCATGACGCCTTGCAGGCTAGTAAAGCCTGCGCCCTCGGGCGCCTCGACTGCCCCGAGCATCAGGAAGAGGTACACGCCGCCGAGCAGCATCGGGATGAAGACCGAATGCACCAGCCAGTGCGTCAGACGCGTGCCCGGATGAATCGCGAGCATGCCCCACGCCGGCAGCACGCCGTAGTTGCAGATGAGGAAGAGGCGGTCGAGGTCCGGCGTGCTCATCGGGTGCGTTCAGCTCTCGGCCGAAATCCTGCGCACGACCTCGAGCGCCTCGTCCACATGCTTGGTCGCCTGCAGCTGCGAATTGAACACGTGCCGCACCACGCCCTTCTTGTCGATGACGTAGGTGACGCGGCCCGGCAGGATCCACATCGTGTTCGGCACGCCGTAGGCCTTGCGCACCGAGTTACCGGCATCGGCCAGCAGCGTAAATGGCAGATCGTGGTGCCTGGCGAAGGAGTCGTGGGCCGAGACCGAGTCTCCGCTGATGCCAATCACCTCGGCACCGGCCTCGGTGAAGTCCTGGTAGGAGTCGCGGAAGCTGCATGCTTCCTTGGTGCAACCCGGCGTCTCGTCCTTCGGATAGAAGTACAGGACGACCGCCTTCCTGCCGCGGAAGTCGGCGAGCGAAACCTCCTTGCCGTGCTGGTCGCTCAGGCGGAAATCGGGCGCATGGTCTCCGGCGTTGACGGTGCTCATCGTTCCTCCTGCGCGAGCGCGGCGCGTTCGCTGTGGTTCGGTGATCGCAACGGCGATCAGATGCTGGTCGCGGTCCCCCAGTAGTTGAACGTCATCGGGCGCGGTCCCGGCAGATACATCGTCTGCAGATCGGTCAGCTCGAACCCGGCATCCTGCAGGATCCTCGGCACGTCGCGGTTCAGACGGCAGCCGCCGGCGATGCGTCCCCACACCGGATTGATACGATCCTGCCACTTGCGAACCGAGGCGTCGGGAGCGCGGCCGTGCTCGGAGAAGAACATCTGGCCGCCGCTCTTGAGCACGCGCCGCATCTCCAGCAGCGCCGAATGCACGTCGGGAATGGTGCACATCGTGTAGGTGATGACGATGCTGTCGACGCTGGCGTCCGGCAGCGGGATCTTCTCGCTCGACAGCGCCAGCCAGTCCACGTCCACGCCCGCTTCGGCAGCGCGCTTGCGCGCGAGCTTTCCGAGCTCGGGCGACGGATCCAGGCCCACCAGCTTCTCGAGCCGGCTCTTGTCGTAGAACGAAAGGTTCAGTCCCGAGCCGATGCCGACCTCGAGCACGCGTCCGTGCGCCAGCGGCACCACCTTGCCGCGCTGGCGCATGATGCACTTGTCGCGCATCGCCAGGTCGAGGAGATGCGGAAGGACGTATCGCTCGTACAGGCCCACGGCGCGCTATGTACCCCCGACGTCCCGCGACAGGCAAACCAGCGGTTGCCGCCGCCGAGCGATCGCGGCAAGGGGAGCCAGGAGGCTCGCCATGGCCATACCGCGTTTCTCAGCCGATGCTCCATCCTCCGACGTCGTCGATGCCTTGAGGGAGCAAGGCTGCGCAGTCATCGAACGTCTGGCCGAGACCTCTGCCATCGCCCGCGCGCTCGAAGAGCTGCGTCCGTATCTGGATGCGACCGCTCCGGGCAACGACGACTTCTCGGGCCAGCGCACCAGGAGAACCGGCGGCCTGATCGCCCGCTCACCGGCCGCGCGTGAGTTCGTCATGCATCCCCGCGTGCTCGACATCGTCGGCTCGACCCTTGCCGATGCCACCAGCTTCCAGCTTCACCTGACGCAGATGATCGCCATCGGCCCCGGCCAGGAGGGCCAGCAGATTCACCGCGACCAGTGGGCCTTCGACTTCTTCCCGTTCCCCAGCGGCTACGACGTCCAGTGCAACACGATCTGGGCGATGAACGATTTCACCGAGGAGAACGGCGCCACGCGCGTGATTCCCGGAAGCAACAAGCGCGAGGACAAGCTCTCGCTCCGATACGAGGAGACCGAAGCGGCCGAGATGCCGGCAGGCTCGGTCCTCCTGTACACGGGAAGCCTCTACCACGGAGGCGGAGCCAACCGTTCCGATCACGTCCGCTACGGCCTGAACATCACCTACGCGCGAAGCTGGCTGCGCCAGGAAGAGAACCAGTACCTGGCAGTCCCGCACGACATCGCGCGCACCCTTCCCGACGACCTGCTGCGGCTGATGGGCTACCAGCGCGGCGCTTACGCGCTCGGCTACGTCGACGACCTGCGCGATCCCCTCGACGTGCTCAAGGGAACCGATCACGGCCGCGACTCGCTCGGCGATCTGGAATCGGTGCGCGCGAAGCTGGAAAGAGCAGCGGGCTGAGTCAGGGCGTTCGTTCGCGGCTTGGCGCGGCCAGGCCCGTGCCGCCGAGCGCGAGCAGCGCGAAGCTGGCCAGCCAGTGCTCGCCCATGTAGTCGCCTCGGACATTCGGAAGGCTCGCATCCAGGTGCAGCTCGGCCGCACGCTCGGCGCGAGCTCGCACCGGATCGCCATCGGCCAGTGCGCCCGCAATGGAACGCCAGCACCACGCCCTGCTCAGGTTGAGTCCGTCCAGGTGAGCGATTCGCGGATCGCTGCGGTCCGTCACCGACGCAGGCGTGAACAGCGTGGCCGGCTCATCGCGAGCCGCGCGTGGCAGGAAGCGCGCGAACCAGTGGCGAAACTCGCGCGGCGCCATCGCCAGCCGCATGCACCCGGCCTCCATCAGCGCGGGTGACAGGAAGTCGTCGAGCGACGGCTCCCACGCCTGGCAATCCACGTCGCCGCGATACCAGGACATTGCGGCCGCCACCGATGCCTCGGCCAATCGGCGGTCGCCGGTTACCGCGGCGTACTCCTGCGCCAGGGCGAGCGCGAAGGCGCTGTTGCCGTGCGTGCCCGAGCGCACCGGGTAAACGGCTTTGGGAAGGAACGCGAGGAACCGCTCCACGACCGTGTCCGCCAGCGGTGCCAGCAGCGAAGACCAGCGGCGGCCGTCCTCGCTCTGGTCGCAGGCCAGCTCGGCCGCCAGCATCAGCAGCCAGGCCCAGCCGTACGGCCGCTCGAACGAGCGCGCCGACGGACGCCGGAAGTACTCGACCTCGGCGCCGACGTTCCGGTCCGTCAGCTGCGCATCGAACAGTGCGGCGATTGCGGCGGCCTCGGCAAGATCGGGGTGGAGCCGGCGGACGCGCGCCAGCAGCCAGTAACCGTGAACGCAGGAGTGCCAATCGAAGCTGCCGTAGAAGAGCGGATGCAGCTCGCGAGGGCAGCGGGCGTCAGCGGGGCCGGTCAGGACGTGATCGAGCTTGCTCGGAAATTCACGCGTCACGTGCGCGAGCGCGATGGCGGCGAATCGGGCAGCGTCGGCGCGCGACAGGGCGATCGTCATGCCGTCTACCGCACGATGACCGGAGCTGAGGCCGGCGCAGGATGCATTGCTCAGTCGGGAAGCCGAAGCATCCGCTTGGCGATCACGCCGAGCTGGATCTCGCTGGTGCCGCCTTCGATCGAGTTGCCGCGCGAGCGCAGCCAGTCGCGCGTGGCTTCCAGGTCGCGTTCCTCGAAGCCCTCGCCTTCCCAGCCCAGTGCGCCCGGTCCTGCGATGGCCGTCAGCAGATGCTGGCGGCGCATGTTGAACTCCGAGGCGTAGTACTTGAGCATCGAGCTTTCCGCCCCGGGCTTCTCGCCGGGCGCCAGCGACGCGTGCAGGCGCGCGATGGTCAGCTCGAAGCAGCGCCGGTCCATCTCGCTCTGCGCGATCTGATCCCGGATGGCGCCGTCTCCGATGCGTCCCCGCGCGTCCGCGCCGATGCAGCGGCGCGCTGCCTGAACCAGCGGATTCTCTTCGGCCGTGCCCGCCGTGCTGAAGACCTCGCCGTGCGTGGAGCGCTCGAACTCGAGCACCGCCTTGCCGACGGTCCATCCCTGGTTCCAGCCGCCGACCACGTTGGAGACGGGCACGCGCACGTCCTCGAAGAACGTCTCGCAGAACGGCGACTTGCCGCTGATCAGAAGCGTGGGCCGCACGGTGACGCCGGCGGTGTTCATGTCCACCAGCACGAATAAGATGCCTTGCTGCTTCTTCACCGACGCATCGGTGCGCGCCAGCAGGAACATCCAGTCGGAGAGGTCGGCGTAGGAGGTCCAGCACTTCTGGCCGTTGATGACCAGCTCGTCGCCCTCGCGCACCGCCGACGTACGAAGCGATGCCAGGTCCGAGCCCGCGCCGGGCTCGCTGTAGCCCTGACACCAGCGGATCTCTCCGCGCACGATGGCCGGCAGATGCTCGCGCTTCTGCTCCTCGTTCCCGTAAGCCAGCAGGGCCGGTCCGATCATCGTCAGGCCGAAACCCGCAAGAGGCGGCGGAATCTTCAGGCGTGCCATCTCCTGGCGGATGATGCGGCCATGATCGTCGTCGAGTCCGCCGCCGCCGAACTCGCGCGGCCAGGTCGGCGCCGTCCATCGCTTCTCGACCATCGCATCGAGCCAGCGCTTCTCGTCGGCTTCCCACTGGTACTTGCGACCGCCCCAGACCCCGTCGAAGGGCGTGGTCTCGCGGCCGATCAGCGAGTCGGGGCAGTTGGCGGCGAGCCAGGCAGCCGCATCGCGGCGAAACGTCTCGAGGTCCGTCATGGAATCATGCATCCACGCGCAACGCTTTGCGCAGCCATGAGATCGCGTCGTCCATCGCGTGGCCGGCCTCGGTGATGGTGCCGAACATCGAGATGAAGCCGTGGATCAACGAGGGATAGTTGCGGTACTGGACGTCCACGCCCGCCTGGCGTAGGCGGTCTGCGTAAGCCTTGCCTTCATCGCGAAGAACGTCGAAGCCGGCCGTGGTGACCAGGGCCGGTGGAAGACCGGACAGGTCGGGCGCGTGCAGAGGCGAGACGCGCCGGTCGCCGCCGCACGAGGCGTCGGTCAGGTAATGATCGCGGAACCAGTGCATGACCGACCTGGTCAGGCGAAAGCCGTCGGCGAAAAGCTCGTAGGAGCGCGAGTCCTGGCTGACGTCGGTGACGGGGTAGACCAGAAGCTGCGCATCGGGAGCGCGCTCGCCGGCGCGCACCGTCTCGAGCGAGACCACGGCCGCCAGGTTGCCGCCGGCACTGTCGCCTGCAACCGCGACGCGCAAAGGATCGCCGCCCAAGCTGGCCGCGTTGGCAGCGACCCATCGAAATGCTGCCAGCGCCTCTTCGGCCGCGCACGGAAACTTGTTCTCCGGCGCCAGGCGATAGTCGACCGAGACGACGATGGCTTCGACACCTTCGGCAAGACGCCGCACGACCTTGTCGTGGCTCTCGGGGCCGCCGATCACCCAGCCGCCGCCGTGATAGTAGACGATGACGGGAAAAGGCCGCGTACCGGTTCGCGGAACGTAGATGTGCAACGGTATCGGACCGAAGGAGCCGTCGATGTCGCGCCGCTCGATACGCGACATGACCGCGCCTTCGCCGGCAAGGACGCCCGCGGTCTCGGTGAACACGCGCCGGCCCACCGGTAGCGGAACGTCCTCGAGCTGCGGCTGGTTGGCGCGCTCGATCATCTTCAGCAGGACCTGGGTCTGCAGATCGAGCGTCTGCCCGTCGATGACGATGGGCTTGCCGGCCATCAGGGCCAGGATCGGCCGTGGCAGATTGAGGATGCCGAGCAGGATGGCGTTGCGGACGTCGTCGATCATCGCTCGGCGGGAGTATAGTGGGGAGGGCGGAGGCGGGGAAACGTGCGCGGCGATCAGAAGAACCAGAAGCCGTCCTGGTCCTGCAGCTTCTTCTCGCAGGTACGAAGCTGCGAATCGTAGCGGGCGGCGCGCGCCGAAACTTTCTGGGCCGTGGTCAGGAGCCAGCCTTTCTTGCGATGACTGCCGCGGCGGTAGCCCGTAGGCCCTTCGTGATAGGCGAGGTAGAGACGATAGGCATCGGTCCGTCCGATGCCGCAAGCACGCGAGCTGCGCGCGTTGTACCAGCCGATGAAATCGACAGCGTCGCCGAAATCGTCGCGGTCGGCCCAGCGCTTGCCGGTCTCGCGCTGATACTCCGCCCACGTAGAATCCAGTGCCTGCGCGTATCCGAAGGCACGCGAGGGACGCGGTCCTGGAATGAAGCCGAGGTACCACCGGCGTGGCGGCCTTGCGTCGCTCCGGAAAGACGACTCCTGGCGGATGAACGCGAGCTGCAGCGAGATCGGAACGCCCCAGCGCTTCTGGGCCTCCCTCGCCTCCTCGTACCAGTCGTCCTTTTCGTAGAAGATCGCGCAGGCGTCGTCGAGCTTGCGCGGAGGCGATGCGCTGCATCCGGCGAGCGCGATCGCCATCAGGCCGCAGGACACCACTGCACCACACCACCACATCCGCTGGCGATGTTAGCGGCGGCAACCGCGTTGTTCCAGCAGGATCAGGCGAGCAATTTTGTACGCGCGCGCGACCCTTCTTGCCGGCCGCCGCTCGATTGCACGCTGGGCGCGCGCCGGTCGCGGAGACTTGTAGCCCGCCTTCCGGTCAAGCGACCGTGCAGGAAGGCCATGCGTGCCCGGTGGCCCTTTCGGGGAGGGCGGACCCGCCAGGTTCGCCTCCGGATCAGTAGGCTCAGGCCGGCTCATCGTGTAGGTTCCGGCCACTTTTTGTCTCTGCGTTGGGGGTTTTTGGTGATGGAAATTCTCTCGGCCGGCGCTTCGCGTCGCGCGCTCGTGCTGCGTCGCCCTGCATCGTGGACGCAGCGCCTCGCGCTGATGGTCGTGACCGCTGCCATGCTGGCCCTGGCGCCCGGTGCTGCCCGCGCCGCATGCGGCGACGGCAACCTCGAGCCCAGCGAAGAGTGCGATCCGGGCGGCGCGCTCTACGTCGACGGGAATCCGGCCAACGGAACCTGCACGACCGGCAACGACTGCTTCTACGAAACCACGTGCTGCAAGTTCAACTGCCAGTTCGTGGGACAGGGCGCGACCTGCTTCGACGACAATCCGTGTACCGTCACCGACCAGTGCAACCAGACCGGCGGCTGCGGCGGCAACGCGGTGCCCAACGGCACCGGCTGCGACGACAGCCTGTTCTGCACGACGGGCGACACCTGCAACGGTGGAATCTGCTCGGGCGCGGCCCACGACTGCAACGACTCCGAGATCTGCACCGACGATTCCTGCAACGAAGCTCTCGACCAGTGCTCGAACCTCCCCAACGCCGCGCCCTGCGACGACGGCCTGTACTGCACGATCAACGACACGTGCTCGGGCGGCTCGTGCTCAGGCACGCCGCGAAGCTGCGCGGATTCGAACGTCTGCACCGACGATGCCTGCAACGAAGCCGCCGACACCTGCACCAACATCAACAACACCGCCGCGTGCAACGACGGCTTCTTCTGCACGGTCGGCGACGTCTGCTCGGCCGGCGCATGCGCGGGCACCGCGCGCGACTGCGCCGACTCCAACGTCTGCACCAACGACTCCTGCAACGAGGCCGGCAACTTCTGCGCGCACGCCAACAACAGCATCGTCTGCAACGACGGCCTCTACTGCACCGTCGACGACGTATGCTCGGGCGGAGTCTGCACGGGCCCGCCGCGCAACTGCAGCGACGGCAATCTGTGCACCGACGACGTCTGCAGCGAGGCGGCCGACGTCTGCACCAACCCGAACAACGCCGCGCCGTGCAACGACGGCCTGTTCTGCACCGACACCGACACCTGCAGCGGCGGTGCATGCCTGGGCACCGGCGATGCCTGCGACGACGGCAACGTCTGCACCGACGATGCCTGCAACGAAGGCGCGGATTCCTGCGGCTACGCCAACAACACGGCGGCCTGCGACGATCTGGACGCGTGCACGACCCTGGATGCCTGCGCCGGCGGGGCCTGCCAGGGCGGTCCGGCCCTGGTCTGCGACGATGCCAACGTCTGTACCGACGACTCGTGCAGCCCGGCCATCGGATGCGTATTCGACGGCAACGGCGACCCCTGCGACGACTCCCTCTTCTGCACCGTCGGCGACATGTGCCACGGCGGACTCTGCACCGGCGCCGAGCGCGACTGCGGCGACGGCAACATCTGCACCAGCGACGCCTGCAACGAGGCCACCGACTCGTGTTCGAGCGTCTTCAACACGATCCCCTGCGACGACTCGGACGCCTGCACCGACGGCGACCAGTGCAGCAACGGCGTGTGCGTGCCCGGCCCGCCGCTGGTCTGCGACGACGCCAATGTCTGCACCGACGACTCCTGCGACAGCGCGGCCGGCTGCGAGTTCTTCGCCAACGCCTTCGCGTGCGACGACGGAGACGTGTGCACGCCGCTGGATTCGTGCGTCGCCGGCGCGTGCCAGGGCACCGGGACCAC
>DASPNH010000144.1:0-5035 GCA_035626675.1 Binatia bacterium | reverse complement strand
CGGGGCGGCGATGGCGTGCTCGAGCGAGACGACGGTGATGCCGTCGAGCGGGCGCTGCGTCACAGGATGACTCCGTACGGCCAATTCTCTCGCACCACCTGCTCGGGCAGCTTCCTGAGGACCTCGATCGCGAAGGCGGTGTCGGCTTCGGACAGCGCGTGCAGGGCGTGCGCCTTGAGCAGCGTCTGCAGCGCCTTGCCGAACATCGGGGGATCGAGCATCTCGCCCTCGAACTTGATGGCCCCGCCCAGCAGCGCATCGGCGTCGATGGCGGCGCGCAGGATGGCGATCTTGGTGCGGACCTCGGAGGGCGAAGGCGTGAAGGCCACCTTGCAGGGATGGATGTGCGAGGGATGGATCACCTGCTTGCCCGAAAGGCCCATCGAGGCCTCCTCGAGCGCATGGCGGTAGACCACGCGCGACTCGTCGTCGCCATGCAGGTCGAGCCAGCGGCGCACGTCGTGGGGCTCGACGTACTCCTCCGGCATGGCCGCCTGGCCGATCAGCGTCTCCACCGCCCCGATCACGCCCTTGCCGGCGATGCGCGCCTCGAAAAGGATGTCGTGCAGGTAGAACTTGAGCTCCTCGGTCCAGTTGCGCGGCGTGATCGCGATGCCCATCGCCTTGGAGAAATCGTGGATGCCGAACACCACGTGCTTGACCGTCGCGTACTGCATGAGCTCCGGCGCGATCTTGAGGGACTTGGGATGCTCGATGATCGGCTGGATGGTGATGCGGTGGTCGAGCCCGGCGAGCACCGCCGAGAGGTCGCGGATTTCCGGAGCGCCGTAGGCCTCTCCCGCCTTGGCGAGCATCACCGCGTCGAAGTGCCCCGCCAGGTCGCGAACCAGCGCCAGGTCCTGCTCGTACTCGTCGGTGCGGAAGGGATTGATGCGCACGGCGACCTGCAGGCCCTTGCGGCGCGGCATCCGCGGCAGCTCCCGCCGCAGCAGCTCGCGGCTCATCTCCTTCTGCCGGCAGCCGTCCTCGAGGTCGAAGAGCAGCGTGTGGGCCGTGGTGTTCCAGGCGTGCTTGCGGAAGCGTTGCGCCGCCTGCTCGAGGTCCTCGTAGAGGCCGAGCGAGGGCGCGTACTTGACCGGCGGGTAGTAGATCTGGATGCCCGGCCAGTAGTTGCCGAGGAGGTCGGCCGAGGCGGTTGCGTCCGTGGTCGGCTTCACGGCCTGGGAGGGGACGGGGCGGATCGCGCTCATGGCGCCCAAGCTAGCATGGCCGCGCCCGGGGCGCGCCCACCGCATGGCCTCCATGCGATTGTCGCCGGGCTTTCGTTTGACGCCGATTTTGCCGCCGTATACCGTAGGACGCCACGCAAGCCGCGGCGATCCATGAGGAGAGTGCCTTGAAAGGGTTTCGTCCGATATCGATTGCAGCAGCGCTGGCCACGGCGCTGAGCCTTGTCCTGGCCATCCCGAGCGCGGCCCAGCAGCCCAGGAAGGTGAAGGTCGGCACGTTCAAGCTGGTGCACATGATGGCGCCGGTTTTCTACGAGAAATTCCTGCCGAAGGACATCCAGGTCGAGCTGGTCTATTTCGCTTCCAGCCTCGACATCGAGAAAGCCGTGGTGAACGGCAACATCGACTTCGGCGAGTACGGAACGACGGCTGCGCTGATCGCCGGG
The DNA here is from genome assembly GCA_035626675.1 of Binatia bacterium. Classification (GTDB taxonomy): domain Bacteria; phylum Desulfobacterota; class Binatia; order UBA1149; family CAITLU01; genus DASPNH01. The sequence goes on along the minus strand of DASPNH010000144.1, from coordinate 3,399 downwards.
GCCCAGGGCGATCCCCAACTCATCATCGGCGACGCGGCGCGCAAGGGCGCTGCCATCGTCGTGAAGAAGACCTCGAGCATCAAGACGGTTGCCGACCTTCGCGGCAAGAAGATCGCGAACTTCCCGGGGGCGTTGCAGGACGTGCTCCTGAGGGCGACGCTGCAGAAGGCGGGCCTCGACCCGAACCGGGACGTGGAGCTCATCAAGGTGAACTGGGCCGAGATGCCGATCGCACTGCAGCGCGGCGACGTGGACGCGTACTCCGGATCCGAGCCGCACCCGACCCTGGCGGTATCCGAGGGCTACGGGCGGATACTGTCCTATCCGTACGACACGCCGATCGGCAGCCTGAACAGCGCGCTCGCCACGCGCAAGGAGCTGGCCGAGAAGGAGCCCAAGCTGGTCCAGGCGATCGTCTGCGCGCAGAAAGCCGCGTACGAATACATGCAGAAGAATCCCGACGTGTGGGTGGAGACAGGCCGGCGCCTGTTCGGCTTCGATCCCAAGGTCACGAAAGCTTCGATGGTGAACGTGGGAATCGGCTGGGAGCTCTCCGACGAGTATGTTGCGAGCTTCAAGGCGATGGGCAAGGCCCTGCTCGACCTCAAGATCATCGACCGGGAGCCCGATTACGCCGCCATGATCGACCAGCGCTTCTACAAGGTGGCCAAGGCCGGCGGGTGCAAGTAGCGTCGCCGGAGGTCCCCGGCCGCGCGGCTGCGCTGCCGGCTTCGATCACGACGAAGGTTTTGCGCTTCCTCGGGCGCGTTGCGCGGGCCCTGGCGCTGCCGGCGATGGTCATCGCCGCCTGGCAGGCCGCGGTGGCTTCCGGGGCCCTGCCGCCGCGCATGATGCCTTCGCCGCTCGCCGTCGCCACGACCGCATACGATTTCGTCCTCGGCAATGCCGATTCCCCCGGCGCCTATGCCTTCAGCGGCAGTTTCGCCAAGCACGCCTGGGTCAGCACGCTTCGAGTCCTTCACGGATTCTCGCTGGCGGTCGTGGCCGGCGTCTCGCTCGGGCTCATGCTCGGCATGAGCCGAACCCTCGAGCGCTTCGTGGATCCCGTCCTGCAGGTCGTTCGCCCCATACCCATCACGGCCTGGCTACCGCTTTCGATCATCTGGTTCGGGCTGGGCCATCGCGCGACGATCTTCCTCATCTTCCTCGGGGCCTTCTTCCCGATCCTCATCAGCACCACCACCGGCGTGAAGATGGTGGACCGCCGCTTCGTGGAGGCGGCGCAGATGCTCGGCACCAGCGCCCGCCAGCTCTTCTACCGTGTGTACTTGCCGGCGTCCCTGCCGTCCATCCTGGCCGGGATGCGCGTGGGGCTGGGCTTCGCCTGGGTGTGCCTGGTGGTGGGCGAGATGACCGGCGTAGGGGCCGGTCTCGGATCGGCCATCGCGGATGCCCGCGAGTTGTTCCGCGTGGACCTGATCATCGTCGGGATGCTGCTCATCGGCCTGATCGGCTATGCCTCGGACATGCTGGTGGTTTACGGCTTCCGGCGCGCGCTGCGCTGGTCGCCCGGGCTTTTCCGCTGATGGCGCGATCGAAGGTCGCGGTTCGCGGCCTGACGAAGGTGTTCGCCGAACCGGGCTCCGGCAAGCAAACCGAAGCGCTGCGCGACGTTTCCATCACGATCGAGGCGCACGAGATCGTGTGCCTGCTGGGACCGTCGGGGTGCGGGAAGTCCACCGTGCTGCGCGTGGTCGCGGGCTTCGAGCAGGCATCCGGCGGCGAGGTGCTGCTCGACGGGCGGCCCATCGTCGGTCCGGGGCCGGACCGCGGCGTGGTGTTCCAGGAGCAGGCATTGTTCCCGTGGCGCTCGATCTACGAGAACATCGTTTACGGCCCGAAGATCCGTGGCCGGCCCCGCGCCGAGTACGAGGAGCTGGCGGAGCGCTATATCGGCATCGTCGGACTGCGTGGGTTCGAAAACCATTATCCGCACGAGCTCTCGGGAGGCATGAAGCAACGCGTCGCCATCGCGCGCGTGCTCATGAACGCGCCTGAAGTGCTCCTGATGGACGAGCCCTTCGGCGCGCTCGATGCGCAGACGCGAGCCACCATGCACGAGTGGCTGCTCGACCTGTGGCAGACCAGCCCTCGCGCGGCGCTCTTCATCACGCACGACGTGGACGAGGCGATCCTGCTGGCCGACCGCGTGTACGTGATGACCGCTCGGCCGGGCCGCATCAAGCTCGAGCTCGCCGTCGACATCCCGCGCCCCCGCGCGCTCGACGTCCTCACCAGCGACCGGTTCATGGCGCTCAAGCGCGAGGTGCTCGAGTGCATCCGAACGGAGGCGCGCGCGGCGCTGGAGCTGCCGAGGGCATGACGGAGCTCGCCGCCGCCGGATTCCGACAGGAGCCAGACGGCACCTGGCGGATTCCTGTGCCGAGCGATGCCAACATCGCGGCCGATACGGTCGGCAGGCACGCACATGGCTCGCGCGCGGGACATGTCGCGCTGGTTTTCGAGGACGCGGATGGAGCGTTGCGACGCTGGACTTTCGAGCAGCTGGATCGAGAGGCCACGGCAGTGGCCGTCGGCCTGCGTGCGCACGGGGTCGAGCGAGGGCAGCCCGTAGGGATCCACACTGGGCAGAGCCCCGAGACCGCCATCGCGCATCTCGCGCTCTACAAGCTGGGCGCGGTGGCGGTCACCTTGTCGCAGATGTATGGCCCCGAAACGCTGCGCCACATCGTACGCGATTGCGGAGTCGCGCTCATCGTGACGCAGTCGCGATTTGTGGCGGCTTTCCGGGAGCTGACAGAGGAACTGTCCACGAGGATCACGCTGGTCACGCCTGGCCCGCACGATGGGTGCATCGACATGTCGCGATTGGCCGCGTCACCGGCAGGCGGGTTCACACCGGTGACGACGTCGGCGAACGAGCCCGCGCTGCTCATGTATACCTCGGGTTCGACCGGCAAGCCGAAGGGGTTGCTGCACGCGCATCGCATCCTGCATGCCTACATGCCCACGGTCCGGCTCTTCTACAACCTCGCAACCCAGGAGCCCGATGCCGTGTTCTGGTCGCCGGCCGATTGGGCCTGGGTGGGAGGGTTGCTGGACCTCGTGCTGCCCGCGTGGGCAGAGGGGCAGACCGTGGTCGCGACGCAGCATCGGTTCGATGCGCCATGGGCGATGGACTTCATGGCGAGGCATCGCGTGACCCATTCCTTCATGACGCCCACCGCGCTCAAGCGCCTGGCGGAGGTGGAGCAACCGCGTGCCCGCCGCGACCTGCACCTGCGGGTGGTTTGCACCGGCGGGGAAAGCTTGCCCAGCGAGATCGTGCGCTGGTCGCGCGAAGAGTTGGGCGCCGTCTGCAACGAGTTTTACGGGCTCACGGAGTTCAACCACCTCGTGGGCAACTGCGAGCGCCTC
>DASPNH010000143.1:0-12891 GCA_035626675.1 Binatia bacterium | reverse complement strand
CCACGCGCACCAGAGGTTTGGGAGTGGTGTCGGTCAGGGGACGCAGACGCTCGCCGCGACCTGCGGCCAGGATCATCGCGCGGACTTCTTCGCTCATCGGCGAATCGTCAGGTCACTGTGCGGCGCCAACGCCGGCATCGGAGCCGTCGCGCACCGCCAGTGCGAACAGCTCGGCGGTGGCGCCGACGCCGTCGGCAGAGGACAGGAGCTGCCGGGCCGTCGAGCACACCACCGGCAGCATCGCGCGGTAGGCTGGCTTGCCCTTGACGTCGGCGAGGTAGTTGAAGCGCCCGACCACCTTGAGCACGCGCTGCAGGGCCAGCAGCATGTAGCTCGCCCGTGTCTCCTCGAAGCTCTCCAGTCGCCCCGCGCTCTGGTTCTCGTAGAAGCGCCGTAGCAGACGTTCGGCCAGCTCGGGAACGACGATCTCGGGCGTCATGCGATCGGTCATCAGCGAGGCGACGTCGTAGAGCGCAGGCGCCAGCAGTGCGTCCTGGAAATCGATGAACCGCAGGCGTCCCTGCCAGTAGTGGATGTTCCAGGCGTGATAGTCGCGGTGCGCGAACACGCGCGGAAGCATGTCGAGGCGGCGCGCAACCGCATGCAGCTCGTCCCGGCTGGCCTGCACCAGCGAGGTCGGCGCGGCACCGATTCCGAATTCCAGGAAATGCTCGAACTCCCAGGCGAACAGCCGCTCGTCGAAGGCTTGGCCGAACGCATAGCAGCCGCTGCCGTCGTCCACGGCGCGTGCCTGCAAGGCGGCGATCTGGTCGAGCGCGCTGCCGAACAGCTCCTCGGCATCGCCGGTGCGGGCCGCGTCCCAGAGCGGAACGTCCCCGACGTCCTCGAGAACGATCAGCGAGGCATCGGCTGCAACGCCATACAGCGCCGGCAGTGCATCGGTGTGCCGCGACAGGAAGCGCGCGACGTTGACGAAAGGAAGCTCCTTGGGCCCCCCGGTGCCGAAGACCGAGAGCTCTTCGGACGACATCGCCACCGACGAGTCCTGTAGCACCATGATGACGACGGTGGGCGGAGCCGACGCGCCGGCGGGCACATCCAGCCACGCGCGCAGGTAGCTGCGCGTGGATGCATCGCCGCGAAGCGCTTCGATGCGCTCCAACGAGGCGCCCGGCCACCGGCGAGCCACCACGTCGGTCGCGAATGCATGTGCCTTTGCGGCGCCCTCCATCCCTTTTTTTCCGGCCGACCCTGCCTGCGCTTGCTCGACGCCTACCGCAACCACACCCATCGTGACCTCTCCACTCGGATCGTTTGCGGCCTGCCCGTGATGATCCGCGACTGCGCCGCGGAAGAAGGCCACCCATGCTTCGTACAGAGCCTTCCCGAGTGCGGCAAGAGGCAAGTGGGCGTATCGCGGTTTTTTGACATCGGGACCTTCCCTGGCGATAAGGCGCGGTCGCCGGCGGAAATCCGCTACAGCCGCGCCGGTGACCCCGGCACTCCGACAATGTCCGATTACATCTCCGTCCTGCTCACGCTGGTGCTTGGCGCCGTGATCGTCGGTGTCATGTGCAACCTGAACCGGCTGCTCGGCCCGCGCGTCAAGACGGCGGTCAAGGGCGAGATCTTCGAGTGCGGAAACGACCCGAGCGGACCGGGCTGGGGCCGTTTCTCCATCAAGTTCTACATGGTCGCCATCCTCTTCATCGTCTTCGACGTCGAGGTGGTCTTCATGTACCCGTGGGCGGCCATCTACCGCGAGCTCGGCATCTTCGGCTTCGTCGAGATGACGGTCTTCGTGGCGATCCTGGCCGTCGGCTACGTCTACGCATGGCGCAAAGGGGCGCTGGAGTGGCGCTAGATTCCAGCGAGCTTGCCGGCCGCGTAGGCGGCGCGGTGGCCGGCTCGGAAGCCAGGCCCTTTGCCACGCCGGGCTCGGCGGCCATCGAGGTGGCGCCGGCCAGCATCGAGGCCGTGCTGCGCTATCTTCGCGACGATCTCGGCTTCGACCTGTACGTGGACGTGACGGCGGTGGACTACGAGGCGCTGCGCGGCACCATCGAGGTGCTGTACGTGGTGCGATCGCTGTCGGATGCGGCTCAGGCGGTGGTCAAGGTCGCCATCGACGCCCGCGATCCGCATCTCCCCACCGTCACCGGCCTGTTCGATGGCGCCAACTGGGCCGAGCGTGAGGTCTTCGACATGTTCGGCGTCCGTTTTGACGGCCATCCCGACCTGCGCCGCATCCTGATGTATCCGGAGTTCGAGGGGCATCCGCTGCGAAAGAGCTACGCCTATCAGCATCGCCAGCCGCTGACTCCCGAGCGCGATCCGATTGCCGATCCGTGGCCCCGGCGCCACCCGATTCCGCAGCCTTCGCAGAAATGAGCGCACGATGAACGGCGAGAACGCAGAGAAGAAGGAACAGACGCTGGCCGATCCTCTCTCGGAGGTGATGGAGCTGCAGATGGGCCCGTCGCATCCGGCCTGTCACGGCACCATCAAGTTCAACCTGAAGCTGGATGGCGAGAACATCATGGTTCTCGACACCGAGGTCGGCTACCTGCACCGCGGCTTCGAGAAGATGGTGGAACAGGGCACCTGGACCCAGGCCATCCCGTACACGGACCGCCTCAATTACGCCTCGCCGCTGATCAACAATTTCATCTTCTGCGAGGCCGTCGAGCGCCTCTGCGACATCACGGTTCCCGAGCGTGCCTCCTATCTTCGCGTGATCCTCTCGGAGTGCTCGCGCATCGCCGATCACCTGACGTGCCTGGGCATGGGAGCCACCGAGCTCGGCGCGTTCTCGGCAGGCTTCTACATGAACGAGGCGCGCGAGCTGCTCTACAACCTGAACTCGCGCGTCACCGGAGCGCGCGTGACGGTCAGCTACGGGCGCGTCGGCGGACTGGCGCGCGACGTTCCGGACGACTTCGAGGACATGGTCCGCGAGGCCATCCGCAAGACCGAAGCCGTGCTCTCGGACAGCGAGAAGCTGCTGGAGCGCAACCGCATCTTCACCGATCGCATGGTCGGCATCGGCATCATGTCGCAGGAGACCGCCAAGAGCTTCGGCATCACCGGCCCGATGCTCAGGGCCACGGGCATTGCCTACGACGTGCGCAAGGCCGCTCCCTACATGTTCTACGACCGCTTCGATTTCGAGGTGCCGGTCGGAACCAAGGGCGACAACTTCGACCGCTTCGCAGTGCGTTTCGAGGAAGTGAAGCAGTCGATCCGCATCATCGACCAGGCACTGAAGCAGCTGCCGCAGGGACCGGTGGTGGTCGACAATCCGCTTTACGTCCTGCCCGACAAGAAGGACGTCTACGGTAACATCGAAGGACTGATGAACCACTTCAAGATCGTCATCGAGGGCATTCGCGTGCCCGCCGGTGAGATCTACTTCGCCGGCGAAGGCGCCAACGGCGAGCTCGGCTTCTACGTCGTCAGCGACGGCAGCGGGCGTCCTTATCGTGTACGCGTGCGGCCGCCATGCTTCTACGGAATGGCATCGCTGGAGACGATGGCCAAGGGCCACATGGTTTCCGACCTCGTGGCGATCTTCGGAATGGTCAACATGATCGGCGGAGAGTGCGACCGCTAGGTCGCTCCACAGGCATCGCAGCAATGTCGCAGCAGGCAACGACCACCACCGCGGCCGCCACCGGCCCCGTCTCCTTCTCGCCGCAGGCGCTGGCCGAGTACCACGAGATCCTGACCCACTATCCGGAGCGGCGAGCGGCCCTGATGACGGTGCTGTGGCTGGCGCAGCGCGAATTCGGCTGGATCAGTCCTGCCGTCGAGGACTATGTCGCCAAGCTCATGGATCTTCCGCGCTCGTGGGTCGAGGGCGTCGTCAGCTTCTACACGATGTATTACCGGCGGCCGATGGGGAAGAACCATCTGCAGGTCTGCACCAACCTGTCGTGCTACCTGCGCGGCGCCGAGGACATCTACAACGCGATCTCGCAGCGGCTCGACATCGGTCATGGCCAGACCACGCCCGACGGCAAGTTCTCTCTCGACCGCGTCGAATGTCTCGGCTCCTGCGGCACTGCGCCGATGCTGCAGCTCGGCGATCACTTCCACGAGAACCTGACGGTGGCCAGGGTCCTCGAGATGCTCGACCGGCTCGAGCGCGGCGAAAAGCTCTAGCCGGCAAGGCAAAGCGCGATGGATTGGGTAATCGGCGGCATCAAGTCCCTGGCAGTGCTCTTCATGGTGCTGAACGTCTCGGCGTTCCTGCTGTGGATCGAGCGCAAGGGCAGCGCCCTCATCCAGAATCGCATCGGCGCCAACCGTGCCAACCTCCTCGGCGTCATGCCGTTCAACCTCGGCTTCGTGAACACGCTGATGGCCGATCCGCTCAAGCTCTTCACCAAGGAAGACTTCGTGCCGGACAAGGCCGACCGCCTGGTACATTCGCTGGCGCCGTTCCTGTCGCTGTTCCCCGCGGTCATCACGTTCGCCGCGATCCCCTTCGGCGACACCATCGAGATCGGCGGCCGCGTGATCGAGCTGCAGGCGGTCAGCCTGGACGTGGGCGTCCTTTACATCTCGGCGATGGTTTCGATGGGCGTCTACGGCGTGGTGCTGTCCGGCTGGGCATCCAACAATCGCTGGGCGCTGCTCGGCAGCATTCGCGGCAGCGCGCAGATGATCAGCTACGAGCTGGCCATGGGCATCTCCATCGTCAGCATGATCCTGCTCTACGGCACGCTCGATCTTCAGGAGATGGTTCGTGCGCAGGGCGGTCTGCTGTTCGGCTTCCTGCCGGCGTGGGGCGTCTTCTATCAGCCGATCGCGTTCATCATCCTGTTGGTGGCCGGAATCGCCGAGTCCAAGCGCGTCCCGTTCGATCTTCCTGAGGCCGAGTCCGAGCTGATCGCCGGCTATTACACCGAGTACTCGGGCGGCAAACAGGCCGCGTTCATGCTGTCGGACTTCGCCGAGATCGTGATGGTGTCGGGTCTGGTGACCACGCTGTTCTTCGGCGGCTGGCAGGTTCCTTACCTCGGCAAGGAAGGATCGGGCAGCCCCATCGAGCTCGGCAGCCTGCTGCTCACCGTGCTCCAGCTCGGCGCCTTCACCATCAAGGTGCTGTTCTTCTGCTGGCTGCAGATTTTGGTGCGCTGGACCGTGCCGCGCTTCCGCTACGACCAGCTCATGAGCCTCGGCTGGAAGGCGATGATGCCCATCGCGCTCGTCAACATGTTCCTGACGGCGCTGGTCATTCTCCTGGTGGAGCAGTCGCGGTGAGCGCATTCCTCTTCTATCCGCTGGCCGCCTGCGCCCTGGCCGGCGCGCTCGGCGTGGTGCTGGCCAGGAACCCGGTGCGAAGCGCGCTGTCGCTGGTGGTCACCCTGTTCTTCCTGGCGGTCTTCTACGTCTTTCTGCAGGCGCACCTCGTGGCCGCGCTCCAGATCATCGTCTACGCCGGCGCGGTGATGGTGCTCTTCCTGTTCGTGATCACGCTGCTCAACCTCGAGTCCGACAGCGGCGTCCGCGAGCGCCCCGCTCTGGCTGCCGCCGGATTCCTGGCCGGCGCAGTGGTTGCGATCCTTCTGGCCAAGGGGCTCCTGGACAGCACCGTGCCCGACGCTCGCGGCGTTACGCTCGGCGAAACCTTTGGCACCACCAAGGTCCTGGCCCGCCAGCTCTTCTCCGAATATCTGGTCGCCTTCGAGCTGACCTCGATCCTTCTGCTGGTGGCGGTGGTGGGCGCCGTGGTGCTCGCCAAACGAACCGTCGAGGAAGGCGAGCGCGACGAGGCCCGCACGATGGCAGCCGCCGAGGCAGAGACCGAAGCGGCGCATCGGGTGATCGCAGCGCACGAGGCTGCCCACGATCACCTCGACCACGGACACGCGCCGCACTCCGGGCCCGGCCACGTGCACGCTCCGGCAGGAGGCCACCACTGATGCGCGCGGCGTTGCGCGATTCGTGCGGCGTCCGTCGCTGCCCGCAAGGGCCCGGCACCGCTGCCGAAAGGAGCCTGCGTCCATGATCGGCACCTCGCACTATCTGGCGCTCAGCGCGCTGCTGTTCGCGATCGGCGCCGTCGGCGTGGTGGTGCGCCGCAACGTCATCATCATCTTCATGTCGGTGGAGCTGATGCTGAACGCGGCCAACCTCGCTTTCGTCGCCGGCGCCAACAGCCTCGGCACGATGGGCGGACAGTCCATCGTCTTCTTCGTCATGACCGTGGCCGCGGCCGAAGCCGCCGTCGGCCTTGCCGTCATTCTTGCCCTGTTCCGCAATCGTCAGACCGTTTCCGCTGACGAGATCGCCCTGCTTCGAGGCTAGGAGCTCCGATGCACGACCTCGCAATCCAGCTCGTCGGCGCTTCCGGCGCAGCCTCGGCCACGACCGCCGCCGCGGTCACTGCGCCCTACCTGCGCTTCATTCCGCTCGCGCCGCTCGTGGGCATGCTCTTCCACGTGCTGCTCGGATACCGGCTGGGCCGCACGGCGGTCGGCGTCGTCGCGTGCGGCGCGGTCGCCATCAGCTTCGCGCTCGCCACGCGTGCGTTCCTGGCCGTCATGGGCGCGCCGGAAGGAACGGCACTCGTCGACCCCGTCTACCAGTGGCTCGCCTCGGGCGAGTTCAGCGCCAACGTCGCGTTTCGCGTCGATGCGCTTTCCTCGGTGATGATCATGATCGTCACCGGCGTGGGCTTCCTGATCCATCTCTACTCGACGGCGTACATGTCGCACGACGAGAGCTACGCGCGCTTCTTCGCCTACCTGAACCTCTTCATGGCGGCCATGCTCGTGCTGGTGCTCGGTGACAATCTGCCGCTGATGTTCGTGGGCTGGGAAGGCGTCGGACTTTGCAGCTACCTGCTGATCGGCTTCTGGTACGCCGATCCCGACAAGGCTTCGGCCGGCAAGAAGGCATTCCTGGTCAACCGCATCGGCGATGCCGCCTTCCTCCTGGGCGCGTTCACGCTGTTCTGGGCTCTTGCCGACATGGGCCATGCCAGCCTGGCCTTCGCCGACATCAACGCGCACGCCACCTCGTTGCCCGACGGCGTTGCACTGGCAGCGGCCCTGCTGCTCTTCGTCGGCGCCACCGGCAAGTCGGCGCAGATTCCACTCTACGTCTGGCTGCCCGATGCCATGGCTGGGCCCACGCCGGTCTCGGCGCTGATCCACGCGGCCACCATGGTGACCGCCGGCGTCTATATGGTCGCGCGCCTGCACGGGCTATTCGAGGCGGCGCCGATGGCGCTGCAGGTGATCGCGGTGATCGGGGCAGCCACGGCACTGATGGCGGCGACGATTGGCATCGCCCAGAACGACATCAAGAAGGTGCTGGCGTACTCGACGGTCTCCCAGCTCGGCTACATGTTCATGGCGCTCGGCGTCGGCGCCTTCGCCGCCGGCATCTTCCACGTGATGACGCACGCGTTCTTCAAGGCGCTGCTCTTCCTGGGCGCCGGCAGCGTCATCCACGGCCTGCACGAGCAGCAGGACATCCGCGCCATGGGCGGCGTACGCGAGAAGATGCCGATCACCCATGCGACGTTCCTGGTCGGCGTGCTCGCCATCGCCGGCGTGCCCGGACTTTCCGGCTTCTTCTCCAAGGACGAAATCCTCGCTTCGGCTTTTGCCGGCGGACACTACGGCATCTGGCTGGTGGGCGTGCTCGGCGCGGGCATGACCGCCTTCTACATGACGCGGCTCTACGTGCTGACGTTTCGCGGCACCTTCCGCGGCGATCATCACACCTGGGATCACGCGCACGAGAGCCCGCTGCCGATGACGGTTCCCCTGATGGTCCTGGCCGCGCTCGCCATCGTTGGCGGCTACGTTGGCATTCCGCACGCGCTCGGCGGCCACAACGCCTTCGGCGGCTACCTGGCTCCGTCGGTCGGCCACCACGAGCTCGGGCTGTCGGTGGCCACCGAGCTCGGACTGATGGCCGTCTCGGTCGCCGCCGGCCTTCTCGGCATCGCGATCGCCTGGCGAATGTACACCGTGGAGCCGGAGGCCGACGCCGACATCGCGGGACGTCTGAGGGGCCTGTACCGATCCATGGGCGAGGCCTACCGCATCGATGCACTGTACGACCGCGCCATCGTGCAGCCACTCATGCGCGTCAGCGATTTCCTGTGGCGCACGGTCGACGTCGTCTTCATCGACGGCATCGCCAACGGCAGCGCGACCGCGGCGCGCTCCATCGGCGGCGTGTGGCGGCAATGGTCGACGGGCAACGTGCAGCACTACATGCTGACGGTCCTGATCGGCGTGGCACTGGTGGTGCTGGCCGTCAGCATCGGAGTGGCGGGCTGATGCGGCTCCTCAGTCTTCTGGTCTGGACGCCGGCCATCGGGGCGCTGCTGGTCTCGGCGCTGCCCAAGGAGGCCGAGACCCTGATGCGGCGTGTGGCCGTTGCCGCCTCGCTCGCGCCGCTGGCCATAGGCTTCTGGATCTGGCGCCTGTTCGATTCCTCGCGTGGCGACTTCCAGCTCATCGAAACCCTGCCGTGGCTGCCATCGCTCGGCGCCAGCTATCGCCTCGGAGTCGATGGCATCTCGCTGCTGCTGATCCTGCTCACCGTCGTGCTGACGCCGCTGGTGCTGATCTCCGCGGCCGATTCGGTGCACAAGCGCGTCAAGGGCTACCTAGTTTCCATGCTGATGCTGGAGACGACGATGCTCGGCACGCTCGTGGCCATCGATGCGCTGCTCTTCTACGTGTTCTGGGAGATGATGCTCATCCCGATGTACCTGATCATCGGGGTCTGGGGCGGCGAGCGGCGCATGTACGCGTCGATCAAGTTCATACTGTTCACGATGGTGGGCAGCCTGCCGATGCTGGCGGCCATCATCTACCTGGGCCTGCAGCATGCCGAGGCCTCCGGCACGCTCAGCTTCGCGCTGACCGACCTTTACGGCACCCAGATGTCGCTGCGCGCCGCGCAGCTGTGCTTCTTCGCCTTCTTCCTGGGTTTCGCCGTCAAGGTCCCGATGTGGCCGCTGCACACGTGGCTGCCCGACGCGCACGTCGAGGCTCCCACGGGAGGCTCGGTCATCCTGGCCGGCGTGCTCCTGAAGATGGGAACCTACGGCTTCCTGCGCTTCGTGATGCCGCTCTTCCCCGAAGTGATGGCGGGCGCGGCCTATTGGATCGGCGCGCTGGCGGTGATCGGCATCGTCTACGGGGCTCTGGTGGCGATGGTCCAGCCGGACATGAAGAAGCTGGTCGCCTACTCCTCGGTCAGCCATCTCGGCTTCGTGATGCTCGGCCTGGCTTCGTTGAACACGGTCGGCGTCGAAGGCGCCGTCTACCAGATGCTCAACCACGGCGTCTCCACGGGCGCGCTCTTCCTCCTGGTCGGTGTCGTCTACGAACGCCGCCACACGCGCCTGATCTCGGAGTACGGCGGCCTCTGGAAGGTCATGCCCGTCTACGCGATCTGCTTCCTGATCGTGATGCTGTCCTCGATCGGCCTGCCGGGTCTGAACGGTTTCGTCGGCGAGTTCCTGATCCTGATGGGCGGCTTCCGCTTCGACAAGGTGCTCGGTGCCATCGCCGTCAGCGGCGTCGTGCTCGGCGCCGCCTACATGCTGTGGATGTATCAGCGGGTGATGTTCGGGCCGGTCACCAACCCGGCCAACGAGTCGATGCCCGACATGTCGCGGCGCGAGCTCGGCGTCATCGCGCCGCTGATCGCGCTGGCCGTCATCATGGGCGTCTATCCCGCGCCGTTCTTCGACATGATGCGCGAATCCGTGGCCGCCACCCTTGCTCACGGGAAGAAGGGCCCAGCCACCATCAGCCAGCCGCATGCGGCAACGCACGGTGGCGGCGCGCACGGCGCAGCGGTCACTCGCGGCGGCGCGGCTAGCACCGCGCCTGGCGATGCAGCGTTGCCCGGCGCAGCTTCCCCGCGCGCAGCGATGCAGGCCGGCCCGCCGCCGGCTGCCGGCCGACACGCGGTGCATCCGGTGCCGCCGCGCCTGGCTCCGCGCCCCAAGGAAGTGCACTTCTCGAGCGGCGGCAAGGCCGGCGCCACCGACAAGCCCGCAGCCAACGATCTGTCCAACCCGAACGTCGCCATCGAGAAGCTGCGCAAGCGTCTGGCCGATCTCAAGGCGGCCGAGCAGCAGGCGCCTGCGCAGGGCAAGGCGCCGGCGGAGGCGCACTGACATGACGCAGGCCATGACCCCGATCATCCCTCTGCTGGTCGCCTGCGCATGGGCAACGATGGTGCTGCTGATCGAGGCCTTTTCGAGCAGCCGCCGATTCGTCGGCGTGGCCTGGCTGACCGTCGTCGGTCTTGCGGTCGTGGCCGCGCTGTCGATGCAGCCCGCAGGAGACGGCGCCGTCTACGGCAACGCCATCGCGATGGATGGCTACGCGGCCTACTTCAACGTCCTTGCCTGCGTCATCGGCATCGGCTCGGTACTGCTTTCGGTCGACTATCTCCACGATGCCGGCATCTTCCAGGGCGAGTACTATCCGCTGATGTTCTTTGCGGTGGCCGGCGTCGTCGTCATGGCCGCCGCCACCGATCTCATCGTCATGTTCATCGGCCTGGAGACCATGTCGATGGCCGTGTACGTGCTGGCCGGCTCGCTCAAGAACCAGATGCGGTCGAACGAGGCCTCGCTCAAATACTTCCTGCTCGGCGCATTCGCCTCGGCGCTGCTGCTCTACGGCATCGCGCTCCTGTACGTGATGACGGGGACGACGGTTCTCGGCGGCATGCACGCGGCGCTGACCTCGGGCACCCTGGCCGGCAGCGATCATCTCGTGGTCGTGCTCGGCACGGGCCTGGTGCTGATCGGGCTGGGATTCAAGATCGCGGCGGTGCCGTTCCACCTTTGGGCGCCCGACGTCTACGAAGGTGCGCCGACCTCGGTCACCGCCTTCATGGCCACCGCCGTCAAGGCCGGAGGCTTCGCCGCACTCCTTCGCACCGCGATGATCGCGCTGGCGCCGCTGCACGAGCAGATGATGCCTATCCTGTGGGTCGCCGCCGCCGTCACGATGACGGTGGGCAACCTGGTGGCGCTACGGCAGGCAAGCCTCAAGCGCATGCTCGCCTACTCCTCGATCGCGCACACCGGCTACCTGCTGGTGGGCGTGACCGCGGGAACCGACGCCGCCGGCGCCGCCGTGCTGTTCTACCTGGCCGGCTACGGCGCGATGAACCTGGTCGCCTTCGGCATCATGTGCGCGGTGGCACGGCGCGGCGACGCGCGCGAGTCGATCGCGGACTACGCCGGTCTCGGCCAGACCAACCCGATGCTGGCGCTGGCGATGACGATCGCGATGCTGTCGCTGACGGGCATTCCGCCGCTCGGCGGCTTCATCGGCAAGCTCTACGTCTTTACCGCCGCCCTGGATGCAGGGCTGTTCTGGCTCGTCGGCATCGCGGTCTTCAACAGCGTGATCTCGGCCGCGTACTACCTGGGCGTCGTGCGCACGATGTATTTCGATCCGCCGGCCGGCGGTGTCGTCGAGGCGCGGCCGTATGCGGCGGTCGTGGTCGCCGCCGCCACCGTCGTTACGGTGCTGCTCGGAGTCGCGCCGGCGCCCGTGCTGGCAGCGGCGGCGCGCGCCTTCGAGAAGGTCGTGCTGGGCGCCTAGGCTTTGCTGCTGCGCCGCGGGCTTCGGTCTCGACTTTCCCTGACAGCTCAACGCTGCCTAACGACGCGCCGCGCGAACGTACCGCTCAAGGGGGGCGGCGCGAATCGTTGCCGTGTCGGAGCCTGCGCGGTCGCCAGGACTGACCCGCGCCACCCTTCGAGCGGCCGGGTCCTCAGGCTGCTTGCCACGATCGATACGGTCGGGCAGAAGCGCGCTATGATGCCAGCCAGCCGCCTAGCCCCGTGGCCGAGCCAGATTTTCGCCGGCTCCTTCATCCTGATCCTTCTGTGCGCCTCGCATGCTGTCGCCGCGCCGGACAAGTGCACGGCAAGCAAGCTCAAGGCTCTTGGCAAGGCACAAAAGAGCGCGATCTCCTGCTACACCAAGTCGCAGCTCGATCCTGCCTTCGATGACGCGGCCTGCGACGCCAAGTTTCTCGGCAAGCTCGAGAAGAAGCTGACCAAAATCGGCAACGCGTGCGCCGGCCAGTACGACGACTGCGCCGAGCGCGTGCTGACCTGCGCGCCGGCCGTGGCCGCTGCGGGCCCGGACGGCGCGAGCAAATGCGAGGTGCTCAAACAGAAGGCCGCCGGCAAGTATGCCGCCGCGCTTCTGAAGTGCCTGACCGGCGACGAGGTCACCGCCTGCAGCGACGCCGCGGCAGCGAAGTTCCAGACCGCGACCGCCAAGGCCGATGCGCTCGGCGCGTGCGACGGAACCGCTACTGCGATCGACGCGGCCGTCGCGGCACACTGCGTGGACAAGATCGCGCCTCCAGGCGATCCCATCCCTCTTTGCACGGGCTGCGCCGAAGCTTCCGACTGCACGGAGGCGAACTACTGCGACGACGCTACCTGCACTCCCGACGTGTGCACGCCGGGCGAGCGCGAGTGCGACGGCAGCGACGATCTTCTCGAATGCGCGCAGGACGGCAGCGCGATGGAGCCGTTCCACGACTGCTCCGACCTGCACGGCTGCCTGGAGACCGACGACCTGATGCCGTACTGCGGATGCTTCAGCGACGCGGACTGTCATTCGTCCACGCAGTGCATCCACGGCAAATGCCTCGGCGACTACGAGTTCTGCGAGGCGCCGCGCGATCTTGCGGTGATGCTGCCCGTCAGCGAGCTGCAGTGGGGCGGCGTCAACCAGTCCAACACGAATGCGACCGGCTCGCCCTTCCCGGCCTCGGGCCAGGTCGGGACCATGCCGATGGTCGCGAACCTGAACGACGACAACGGGGACGGGTACATCGACGACCTCGATTATCCGGAGATCGTCTTCATGTCGTACTGCGGCACCGACATCACGGTCAACG
>DASPNH010000142.1:0-7981 GCA_035626675.1 Binatia bacterium | reverse complement strand
CGCCCCGGTATCGAACGAGGATGATTTCGACGAAGTGGTAAAGCGCATGAGCGCAGCCAAGGCCGCGGTCATGCAGCGCCAGCAGCAGCTTCTGGAGACGCGCTACGACCTCGCCGATACGCCAGCCGACGGCGTGACGATGACGCGCGGCAAGGCGATCCAGAGCGGTGTGCGCGTCAAGCTGCCGGCTGGCGCGACCTGGGAGCAGCTGGCGACCATGACGCCGGACGAGATCCGCCAGAAGAACGTCTTTCCCGCCGGCTTCCTGCCGCTTCCGCATCCGAACCATCCCGAAGGCGGGATGACGTTCCCGAATCATCACATCGCCGAGGTGAAACGGCAGGAGGGCCGCGACCTGACGCGCTTCGATCTCGATTTCGATCTGCCGGCGCATTTCCTGCCCGAGTTCACGCCGGCGATCTTTCTGACCACGCGACCCGATCTCGGCGACGTCTCGCAGGGCGAGCTGGTGACGAACAAGAACTTCTACCGGCTCTTCAGCGGCATCCTGACGCCGAAGCAGCTCGACGGCCTGCGGCTGCTGACCACGCCGTTTCCGCAGCAGCAGTTCAATCTGACCAGCGATCGGCGCTCGCGCGAGCCGCACCTGGGAGTGGCATGCTTCGACTGCCACACCAACGGCCACACCAATGCTACCACGCATCTGGTCGGCGACATCCGCCCGCAGCACTTCCGCCATCGCATCGACACGCCGTCGCTTCGCGGCGTCAACGTGCAGCGCCTGTTCGGATCGCAGCGAGCCCTGAAGACGGTCGAGGATTTCACCGAGTTCGAGCAGCGGGCGGCGTACTTCGACGGCGATCCGGTCATCGCGACCAAGAAGGGGATGAACATCCTCGAGCGCGGCAGCTCGGTCCACAACATGGGCGAGTTCCAGGAGCTGCTCGACTTTCCGCCCGCGCCCAAGCTCAACGTCTTCGGAAAGCTGGACGAGACGCTGGCGTCGGAAGCCGAAATTCGCGGGCAGGCCGTGTTCTTCGGCAAGGGGCAGTGCTCGACCTGCCACATCCCGCCCTACTACACGGACAACCTGATGCACAACCTGCAGGTGGAGCGCTTCTACAAGGTGCAGATGATCAACGGGCGCGTGGCGGCCGCCGACGGTCCGATCAAGACCTTTCCCCTGCGCGGCATCAAGGAGTCACCGCCCTACTTCCACGACGACCGCCTGCTGACGCTCGAGGACACCGTGGAGTTCTTCAACCTCGTGCTGGGCACCAAACTGACGGCGGAGGAGAAGACGGACCTGGTCGCGTTCCTGCGCGTGCTGTGACGCCGCAAGCGGGCCTGGCGTGACTGTTGGCTGGAGACGATGCGCCGCAGCGCTGGCGGCATCGCACGCGGCGACTCCGGGGATGGCGGTGGCGTGCATGGTTTGCGACACGCCCACCGGCGAGGCGGTGCGTGCGGGCGTCTTCGACGGCAGCTTCGTCCTGACTGCGATGGCGACTCTTTCCCCGCTGCCGGTGATTGCGGCGATTGCAGCGGCCATCCATTTCGGATGGCCGCCTGGCGGCACGCGAGCCGCGGACGACGAGCATGCATGACTCGCAGCGACCCGTCGTTTCGGCAGGCGTCGTGCTCGGTGCAGGCCTGGGCGGATTCTTCGACGGCATCCTGTTTCACCAGCTCCTGCAGGTGCACAACATGCTCACCGGCAGGATCCCGAAGGACACCATCGCCAACGTCGAGATCCAGATGTTCTGGGACGGCATGTTCCACGCGGCGACCTGGCTCCTGACGGTGGCCGGCATGTGGATGCTGTTTCGGGCCGCGCGACGCCGCGACGTCCATGCCACCGGCAAGACGCTGCTCGGCGGGCTGGCGACGGGGTGGGGCCTTTTCAACTTCGTCGAAGGCCTCATCGATCACCACCTGCTGCATCTGCATCACGTGGTCGAGCGCCTCGGGGTCTCGATCTTCGACTGGGCGTTCCTGGCATCGGGCGTGGCACTGATCGCGGCGGGCTGGTCGATGATCCGGTCCGAAGCCGGAAGCGCCGCGCAGCGAGCGGGCACGCGCTGAGGCGTCGAACGCGGTACGTTCTGGCGCTGGCCGTGGGCTCGTTGCCGGCTGTCGGTGCGGGGCGGAAGGCGCGTTTCGCAGCCGTCGGCGCGTTTCGATGTCGTCACCCTGCCGCGGTGTCGAAGGCGCGTCGCGATGTCGTCAGCGCGTCGCGATGTCGAAGGCGCCGTAGGCGCTGACGACCACGAGCGCGGCCGCACACACCACCAGCAGGATTCCGATGACGACGTTGGCCTTGCCGACCGAGCGCGCCTGCGGTCCGCGTACGATCCGGGTATCGCGCAGCACGACAGCGCCGGGTAGCGGGAACTGCCCGAGCTCGACGATGCGCCAGCCGTCGCGTGCGATTCCTCGGCCGAACCATGCGACGAAAACCGCCAGCCCGGAGACGAAAAGCAGGAAGCCCTAGCACACGACGCGGGCCCGGACGGTCCCGGCCTGCCTGGCCTCCTGCACCGATGCCATGAACCACGGCAGCAACCAGCCGATGACGATGGCACCGGCCACCGTCATGACCAGCAGACGCAGCAGGGTCTGGCGGCGCAGGGCCGGGTCGGCGCGCAGGATCTCGTCGGACATACGGCGCGTGATAGCGCGAGGCGAGGGCGCTGGGCAACTGCGGCTGCGCAAGCAGCGCCTCGCATTCGCTGCACACGGATCAACAGGTTCTCCACATGCCAACGGCGTGCCACGGCGCGGCGTTGCGAAACTTGTCCACCGCAACGGGCGAGGCTTGTGCGCGGTTCCGGCGGCTTCGCAGAATATGCCGCGCCGGAATTCCGGCGCCGCCGATCCTGCGCTATCACTCCCGCCGTCATGGACGAGCAGCGCGCAGCATTCACCCGGGTCCCGCCGCACAGCCTCGAGGCCGAGGAATCCGTCCTCGGGGCGCTCCTGATCGACCCCGAAGCCTTCGACAAGATCGCCGACATCGTTCGCACGCCCGACTACTACGTCGAGCGTCACTCGCGGATCTTCTCGGCGATGATCCAGCTTTCGGAGAGCGCGCGTCCCATCGACGTCATCACCGTCAGCGACAAGCTCAAGCAGACGGGGGAGCTGCAGCGGATCGGCGGCGCGGCCTATCTCGTCGAGCTGGCCGAGAAGGTCGTCACCGCCGCCAACATCGAGCACTACGCGCGCATCATCCATGACAAGGCCATCCTTCGCCGGCTGATCCGCGTCTCCTCCGAGATCCTCGGCGGTGCCTACGAGTCGCGCGGCTCCACGCGCGAGTTCATCGACAGGGCCGAGACCGCCATCTTCGAGCTCTCGGCCGACAGCACGCAGTCGGCGCTGCGCCGCATCGACAGCCTGATCGGCCCCACCGTCGAGCGCATCGAACAGCTGTTCGAGAAGAAGCAAGAGATTACCGGCGTCGCCACCGGCTATTACGACCTCGACAAGATGACCGCCGGCCTGCAGCCCTCCGACCTGGTGGTGGTGGCAGGCCGTCCCAGCATGGGGAAGACCGCGTTCTGCCTGAACGTGGCCGAGCATGCCGCCATGGAAGGCAACGTGGGCGTGGCAGTGTTCTCGATGGAAATGTCGACCGAGCAGGTCGTCATGCGAATGCTGTGCTCGCAGGCGCAGATCAACAACGCCGCCGTCCGCACCGGCTCGCTTCGAGACCGCGACATCAAGAACCTGGCCTTGACGGCCGGACGCCTGGGCAGCGCGCCGATCTACATCGACGATGCGGCCGCGCAGACAGTCGTCGAGGTTCGGGCCAAGGCACGCCGTCTCAAGCACGACCCGACTGCCAACCTGGGCCTGATCATCATCGACTACCTGCAGCTCATGCGCGGCGGCGGCGAGGACAGCCGCGAGCAGGAGATTTCGACGATCTCGCGCTCGCTCAAGGCGCTCGCGAAGGAGCTGAGCGTCCCGGTCATCGCGCTCTCGCAGCTCAACCGCGGCGTCGAGTCGCGCACGGACAAGCGGCCGGGGATGGCGGACTTGAGGGAATCCGGTGCCATCGAGCAGGACGCGGACGTCATCGCCTTCATCTATCGTGACGAGCAGTACAACCCCGATACGGCCGAGCCGGGCGTTGCCGAGATCATCATCGCCAAGCAGCGCAACGGTCCCACCGGCACCGTACGGCTGATGTTCGACAAGCCGTATGCGCGGTTCCGCAATTTCACGTCGCGTGAGGATCCGCAGTTTGCGGGGCCGCAGTCGGCGACCGACGGATACTGAACAGGCGCAGCCTTGTCTTACGTTGGCCGGCGTGACATCCCGCCGGTCGTGAACAAGACGCTGCTCGTCCTCTCGATCTCGACGATCCTCTTCCACGGCGCCGCTTTTGCCGGTTCTCCGGGGGACGAGGGCGTTCCAATCGCATCTTCCGTCGAGACAACAGAGGACGACGCCGACGACTTCGATGCCCGGGCTTTCTATCTAGCGGCCGGCGGCGGTGTCGCCTTCGAGAATTTCGGGGTGAAGGCGCTTGATTTTCATCCTCGTACCTACCAGGTGCTCGATCTGGTCAGCGGGATGTTCAATCTGCGCGCGGGCTACGACATCCACCGCTGGATCGCCGCCGAGATCCTGTGGGAGTACTACACGGGATGGGATTTCTTCGCTGAAGGCGGGCGTCCACGAATGACCGAGCTAAGCGGTTGGACCCTTACCGCGAATGCCAAGATCATACTGTGGCGCTCGCGACTGCAGCCGTTCGTGCTGATTGGCGCCGGCCTGGGCCGACTCGGCCACGACAGCGACATCGAGTCCTGCGAACGAAGCGGCAGTGGGCCCATTGCCTGCCGCACGTCAGACCACGATTCCGACGAAGGTTTCGTCTCCCGCTACGGCCTCGGCCTCGACGCGCACTTCACCGAGAACTGGCGGGTGGGCATCGAGGCCGCCTACATATGGTCGCTCGCCGAGCTCGAAGGCCTGGACTGGGCGACCACCGGCCTCGTGCTCGCCTACAGCTTCCGTTGATCGGCAGGGCCTGAACGCAGCGATGCAAAAGGAGCGCGCGACAGTTGCGGCCGCCGCGCGCTCCCATGCGTGCAGGCCCGTCGGAACGAGCGACTGCACCGGCGGGTTGCACGCAACCCGTCTACCGCGCGCAGCGGACTCCGTGCGCATGGTAGTGATTGTGAGGCAGATAGCTGGCGTTGATGTAGTAGATCCCCGCCTCGGTCTCGTCGAAGAAGCCTCCGCCGCGCACCAGTGCCGCCGGCCCCTGGGCAACGCTGCTGGCTCCCGCAAAGCACATCTCGTCGTCGCTGAAGCTGCCCCAGCTCGGGCACGCGTCGTAGGCCGGCACCCAGTCTGCGACCCATTCGCGAAGGTTGCCGATCATGTCGTAGGCGCCGCGAGTGGAAACGCATGCCGAGCGTGATCCCGTCTTGCGCACCGCACTGTCCGCGCCGGTGTTGCAGCGCACGTCGCTGTCGTCGGCGAGGTCGGGCGTGCCGGTTGCCGCCAGCTGCCATTCGGCGTTGGTGGGCAGCCGCTTGCCGGAATTCGCACATGCTTCGGCGGCCTGGAACCACGACGGCCAGCGCGAGGGCAGCACGTCGGGCAGGCTGACGGCGTAGACGTCTCCGCAACCCGAACCGTCGTCGTCGCACGGCGCCCAGTCGTCGCTGGGGTCGCCGAGCTGCTGGGCGCCGGCATCGGTCAGGTCCTGCAGCGTGACCTTGTTCCTGAGGATTTTCTTGACCAGTCCCTTGTTGGCACCGGCAGGATCGGCGATGCGCCAGATGCTGGCCTCGTACGCATCGATGCAGGCCGAGCCCGCACGAACCATGCCGGCCGGGCAGGCGCTGCGCGCATGCGCGTCGCAGAAGGGAACCAGGGTGACGGCCAGGACGGCTGCCACCCGGATGATGTCGCTCGGGTTCCTCATCGGTCGCTCCTTTCGGCCCGTTCCCGCGATGCAGCGGATTCACGCGGGCGGGCTCGAAACGAGGGCGTGACGGGACAGGGAACGGTGTGACGGTGGCGGAGATTTCTCCTAGGCTCCCGGGATGTCACGCATCCTGGACCACTCGGCTGCAACGCGTCCCCGCCATTTCGCCAGCGACAATTACTCCGGCGTCTGCCCCGAGGCCTGGGCAGCACTGGAGCAGGCCAATGCCGGTCACGCGCCCAGTTACGGCGAGGACGCCTGGACGCGCCGCGCCTCCGATCTGCTCCGCGAGATGTTCGAGACCGATTGCGAAATCTTCTTCGTCTTCAACGGCACGGCCGCCAACTCGCTGGCGCTTGCGACGTGCTGTCAGAGCTACCACTCGATCCTGTGCTCGGACATCGCGCACGTGGAGACCGATGAGTGCGGTGCTCCCGAGTTCTTCTCCAACGGCACCAAGGTCCAGCTGCTGCCCTCGTGCAAGGGCCGGATCACTCCGGATGCCGTCGAGCGCGAGGCCACGCGGCGCAGCGACATCCATTTCCCGAGACCGCGCGTGCTCAGCGTGACGCAGGGGACCGAGGTCGGCACGGTCTACACCGTGCAGCAGCTGGGCGAGATTTCCGACATGGCACGTCGGTTCGGGCTCAAGCTGCACATGGACGGCGCGCGCCTCGCCAACGCAGTCGCCTTCCTCGGCTGCGCGCCCAGGGAGATCACCTGGCAGGCCGGCGTGGACGTTCTGTGCCTGGGCGGTACCAAGAACGGCATGGCCGTGGGCGACGCGGTGGTCTTCTTCGACAAGGCGCTGGCGGTCGAGTTCGAGTGGCGCTGCAAGCAGGCCGGACAGCTTTCCTCCAAGATGCGCTATCTGAGCGCTCCCTGGGTGGGCATGCTCGCGGACGGCGCGTGGCTTCGCCATGCGCGGCACGCCAATGCGATGGCGCAGCTGCTGTCGCAGCGGCTCTCGAGGATCGATGGCGTAACCTTGCAGTTCGAGACGCAGGCCAACGGCGTCTTCGCCGAGTTGCCCAAGATGGTGATCGAGTCGCTCTGGGCGCGGGGCTGGCTCTTCTACACGTTCATCGGTCCAGGCGGATGCCGTTTCGTGTGTTCGTGGGACACCCGGCCGCAGGACGTCGAGGACCTGGCGGCCGACGTCGCCGAGCTGATGGGTGCCGCCTAGGCCCTGGTGGCTGCGAAGAGTGGAACGGCTTCGTCGAAGCCCTTGAGCATGCGTCTGCCGGCGGGCTCGAACGCAATGTCGGCGCGCCCGGCGTTGGCGGCCACCTCGGCGGTCACCAGCAGCTCGCTCGGAATCGCGATCTGGGCGACGCGCGAGGCGAGGTTGACGACCGGACCGTAGTAGTCGCCGCTGCGCACCAGCATCTGTCCGTAGGCCAGCGCCCCGCGGGGAGTCACCGACGCGTCCCTTGCGAACTGCTCGAGCAGGCTCAGCGCCACTTCGCATGCCGCGCCGGCGCCGCGGGTGACGAACATGACCTCGTCGCCGATCAGCTTGACGACGCGTCCGTCGTGGGCGGCCACGACGTCGTAGGCGGTCTCCTCGAATCGCTCCACCAGGTCGGCGAGCTCGCGCGACTGCATGCGCTGGGTCAGGGTCGTGAATCCGACGAGATCGATGAAACCCACCGCGAACAGAACGTGGTCGACGGCGCGATCCACTCGCGCCTCGCGCAGGCGGCGGATCGCGGTTTCCACGTGCGCGCCGAACAGGCTGCTGATCAGCCCTCGCACGCCTTCGAGCGATTCGACGGCCTGCAGGTTGCGCCTGGCCACCGTCAGCTCGCTGCCGCCGGCATCCAGGATCGGCTGCTCGACGTTGGCCTGGAACAGCGTCACCGCGGCCTCGGCGATGCGGGTCAGGGAGGAGCCGACCACGCGCGTGAAGCGCCGCGTGGCGGTTTCGCCGAACAGCGCAGAGCCGCCGCGAAAAACCTCGAAAAGGAGCAGGTCGGCTTCGGTGAAGGCCAGATCGTCGGGCTGGCTGGGCGGCAGCCCTGCGGCCAACGACAGACTCAGGATGTCCGCGACCGGCAGCCGAAC
>DASPNH010000141.1:0-66874 GCA_035626675.1 Binatia bacterium | reverse complement strand
TGGTGGTGCCGGTCTTGCCGGCGCGGTCGTAGCCTTCCTTGAATGCCTTGCGCGCCGTTCCGGACTTGACCACCTCGCGCATCATGTCGGCCAGCTCGTAGGCCACGCCGGCGGGCAACGCGCGCGGCAGCGGCCCGCCGGGCAGCGTCCCCAGCGTCTGCTCCTCGACGACCACGTTGCCGCCGGCCACGCCCATCAGCTTGCCGTCGGCATCGCGAATCGAGTCGATCAGGACGGGCTCGGTCGGTGCGCCCATCCGTGCGATGGCCGCATATCCGAGCGCCACGTCCATCGGCGTGACCTCGCTGCTGCCGAGCGCGATCGACATGTCGTTGCGCAGCGGCGAGCGGATTCCCATCGCCCTGGCAGTCTCGACCACGCGCCTCGGCCCCAGCTCGTAGGTCATGCGCACCGAGACGGTGTTGAGGCTCTTGGCCAGCGCATTGCGCATCGGGATGTTGCCGAAGTACTTGTTGTCGAAGTTGCCCGGGCTCCATGTCTTGCCGTTGCCGCCCGGCAGGCTGATCGGACCGTCGTAGACGTTGTCGAGCTGGTGCTTGCGACCGGACTTGAGCGTGGTGGCGTAGACGAACGGCTTGAACGTGCTGCCCGGCTGTCGCCGCGCCTGCGTGGCCCGCACGAAGCCTTCGAGGACGTCCTTGTAGCCGCCGACCAGCGCGCGCACGCGGCCGCTCGAGTTGTCGATGACCACGGCCGCGCCCTCGCCCCACGGCTTGGGGTCCAGCGTGACGATGCCGGGCTCTTCGACGGCACACACGCGCAGGAGGTCGCCGCTGCGGGCCTCGTGCGACAGGACGCGGCGGCCCGATTCGTCGGTGCGCCCGCGAACCGTCAGGTTGCGGTCCTCCTTGCGCATCGAGAACGTGAAGGGACCGGCCAGCATCGTATCCAGCCCCTTCTTGCCCACCAGCGCCTCGAAGCACTGCCCGGCCTTGGGCTGCATCGGCACGCCCGTGACCACGTCCGGCATCAGGCCCGCGGCCTTCTCGAGGAACTCGCGTGCTTCCTCCTCACTCAGACGGCCCAGAACGCCACGACGTCCGCGGCGGTCGTCGAGCGCGTGCAGCGCGTTGCGCACCGCCTCCTCGGCCCTGGCCTGCACGTCCAGGTCCAGCGGCGTGTAGACGTGGAAGCCGTGCGCGTTGGCCGTGCCGGTGCCGAACAGGCGCCGGATCTCGCGCCGCACCTCGGTGATGTAGGCGATGCCGACGCTGGTCTTCTCCTGCTGCTCGACCGGCAGCACCACCGGCGCCTGCGCAAAGCGGCGCGCGTCGCCGAGCGTGATGTATCCCTCCTGCACCATGCGCTCGAGCACGTAGGCGCGGCGCGCCACCGCGTCCTCGGGATGTCGGTGCGGGGAGTAGCGTGAGGGCGCCGGCACCAGGCCCGCCAGCGTGGCGGCCTGCCCTGCATCCAGCTCGGCGGCATGCTTGCCGAAGTAGTCGAGGGCGGCGGCCTCGACCCCGTAATTTCCCGAGCCGAGGTAGACGTAGTTGATGTACAGCTCGAGGAGCTGCTTCTTGGTCAGCTCACGCTCGAGCCGCAGCGCCAGCACGGCCTCGCGAAGCTTGCGCGTGTAGCTGCGCTCGTTGCCCACGATCAGGTTCTTGACGATCTGCTGCGTGATGGTCGAGCCGCCCTGGGTCTTGCCCGAGCGCAGGTTGGAGAGGAACGCGCGCATCATGCCGGCGGGATCGACGCCCCTGTGCGCAAAAAACCTCCTGTCCTCGGCGGCCACGAAGGCCTGCCAGACCAGGTCGGGAAGATCCTTGATCGGCACCCAGATACGGCGTTCGACGTAGAACTCGTCGATGGCATTTCCGGAGGCGTCGTAGATGACGACGTTCGAAGGCGGACGATAATCTTGGAGGTGCGTCAGGTTCTCGGGCAAAGTAGAGAGTACGTTCAGGTTGAGCCACTGGAGTCCCCACGCGGCCGCCCCCGCAACCACCACGGTGAAGACGATCATCAGAGACCGGGCAAACGGCCGTCGCCGCCTTCTGCGCTTCCTTGCTGCCGCCTTCTTGGCCATTCATTCGGTTATAGCAGTTGCCGGCTGCAGGTCCCGCACGGGAACCAATGCAAAAGACGGCGACGGATGGGGCCTGACCGATCAGGAGCGCTACCTTCCCGCCATCGACGTCCTGATCGAACCGGTCGAAGAGCTCGGCACGCACCGATACTCCAAAGAGGTGGCGGGCCTGGTGCTGGCGCTCTACGAGACCGGCCTTGCCGACCTGACGCCGGTGGTTCCGCACTACTACAACCACAGTGCGCCGCCCGGCATCGACCGGTGGCTGGCGGGTTCGGCCTCGCATTGGCGCGCGCGCTTCACGTTCGCCTACGACCGCGACGCGGTGCAGATCGTCCTGCGCATCTGTCCCTCCAACGGCCCATGCAAGGGAGCAGCGGCCAGCGGGCCGCGCGAAGCACCCGAAGGCGCAATCACCGAGTTGCTGGTGTGGAGCGCCGGCCAGTTCGGCGCGCCGGTGCCGGCGGGCATGGTCGAGACGTGGTCGCGACCGCTCTCTGCCGATCGCTACGCCGTCCTGGTTCTCGGCCGCGCCTGCGCTATCTGGTACGGCCTGGAGTCGGCCGTGGAGGCGCAGGAGCGCGGCGTTCCCTCCAAGGACCCCATGACGCGCGCCGTGCTGATCGATCCGTCGATGTCGCTGGCGCACTACGGCGTGGCGCGCCGAGCTCTCGAGGTCGGCCGCAACGACGTGGCAACCCGTGCCTTCGAGCGTGCGCTGGCCAACCAGCCTGGGCGCTTCGTCTACGAGGCCGCTGCCGCAGCGGCCGTCTCCAGCGCAGGCCAATGGGGCGAGGCGCGCAAGCGCTGGGACGCGCTCGATGCCCGCTGGCCGGCCGACAGCCGCTTTGCCGCATCTCGCGTGGAGTCCTACGTCAAAGCCGGAGCTCCCGGTGAAGCCAAGGCAATTCTCGAAGAGCTGCCCGACCGCTTCAACGGCGATCCGACCGTGGCGCGACTGCGCGTGGAGATCGCCGAGACCGTCGGCCCCGGTCCCGACTACGAGGCTCTGGTCACCGCCTGGGAAGACGCGGCGCCATACGACCCCGAGCCTGTTCGCCGCCACATCTCGCTTCGCCTGCGCGACGGTCGCCTGGCCGAGGCTTTCGAACTGCTCGACAAGCTCGAGGCACGCGGGGCTGCCACCGAGGCCAAGCAGCTCATGATCGCGCTCGGGGCCGAGATCGGACGCTACGAGGAAGCCGCCAAGCAGGCGGCGGTCATGGGCAGCGACGATCTTGCCCAGCGCCTGCGCCTGCGCGCCTCGCTGGAACGCGGCTCGCGCGAGCCGTCGGCCCAGCTCGCCGCCGCCACCGATTTCGAGGCACGGCTGCTGGCAGCCAAGATGAATCTGGCGCGCAATCCGCAGCGCACGCTCGAGGACGTGCGCGCGCTGCTCCGCGAAGATCGCTTTCGCGTCGAGGCTTTGGCGCTGGAAGTTCGTGCGCTCGAGAAGCTCGGTAAATGGGAAGAGGCGGTCAAGGCGCGCGAGCGTCTTCAGTTCGCCGACCCGGCGTTCGTCTCGGGCCCGAGGACGGTTGCAGGGTCGACCTCGACCGGCTCGCAGGAACAGGCCTCGCTGTCGGAGTAGCAGACCTTTCCCCTGACCAGCATGACGCCGGCCGCGGGCACGGCACCCGGACACAGAAAGCCGCCGCCGAAGGCGAGGATGGCCACCAGCGCCTCCTTCTTGCGAGGCGATGCTCCGTCGGTGCCGTCGACCGCAACGGCCGCGGCAGGCGGAATTCCGTAGGTCGGCACCAGCGCCAGCGGACAGCCGCGCACGGCCGGCTCGATGTAGCGCTCATGCCACGAAGCCGACTCGGGATAGCTGCGCGACAGCTCGTCGACCCGTCCGAGCAGCTCGAGCACGCGATGGTTGGTCTCGGCATCGAGAAGCGGGCGCACCGTCGGCTGCACGGTCAGCGATTCGACCCGCTGTGCCTGCACGCGCGCGCTCTGGACGGCATCGCGAAAGGCCCGTCCCAGCTCGCGAGCACGCTCGCCGAGGTCGTTGACCCAAGGCATCTCGCAGGTCGGACTTGCCCCGAGCAGTGACAGGCGCTTCTCGCCGAACTCGTTTTGCACCCGGAAGATGGCGGTGGCGATGGCGGCGGCCTCGTCGGTGAGCTTTTCGAGCTTCTCGATGGCCTCGGTGGTTTGAGCCAGGCCCGGCGCCAGGATGGAGGGATCGATGCCGTCGCTCAGCTCCGCGTGGGCCTGCGCGACCAGCAGCGACAAGGTCGCCGCAAGCACACGAGCGGCCCAGTTCGCGGACATCGGGCTGTGCTATCCAAGCGCGAGCCGCCGTTCAAACCGGCCCTGCGCGCACGGCGGCCGCCCGCGCCAGCCTGCGGTTCCTTGTCCGCGCGACATGCATGCCCGATAATCCTGCAAGAACCGATGGCCGCCACGCGGCATGCGCCACCGGTCCGTAACGCCCAGGAGGATCAGATGTCAGCAGGAGCCAGGGGCGGACGCGCCAGCGTCGCGGCCACGGACGCGACCGTGCGCGCCTGCGCACCAGTGACGCCCGGCGGCCGCGGGCGCCTCCGAGCCGCCGTGGCTGCGACGCTCCTTGCCGGTTGCGTGGCGGCCGCGCTGCCGGCGGCCTCGTTCGCGTTCAACCTGGAAGACGTCGCCGAGAAGGCGCGCAAGCTGGCTGAAGAGCCCTTTCAGGATCCGTCGGGACGCGTGCCGCAGTGGCTGACCACCGTCACCTACGACCAGTGGCGCGACGTGCGCTTCCGCGCCGACCGCGCGCTGTGGAAGGACCGCACCCTTCCCTTCGAGGTGCAGTTCTTCCACCCCGGCCTCTTCTACGACCGCATCGTGGCGATCAACGAGGTCGAAGCCGGCAACGTTCTGCCTGTGACGTTCTCGCCGAGCATGTTCGATTACGGCAGGAACGACTTCGCCAGCCGGGTCCCGCAGGACCTGGGATTCGCCGGCTTCCGCCTGCACTACCCGATCAAGAATTCGACCTACAAGGACGAGGTCATCGTCTTCGTCGGCGCCAGCTACTTCCGCGCCGTCGGCAAGAACCAGGTCTTCGGCATTTCGGCGCGCGGGCTGGCCATCGATACCGCCGCGCCTTCGGGCGAGGAGTTTCCGTACTTTCGCGAATACTGGCTGGTGCGGCCCACGCGCGACGCCAAGAGCATGTCGGTCTACGCGCTGCTGGACAGCCCGAGCCTCACCGGCGCCTACAAGTTCGTGGTGCATCCGGCCGAGCAGACCGTGGTCGAGGTGGAGGGCCGCATCTTTCGCCGCCGCGACATCGCCAAGCTCGGCATCGCGCCACTGACCTCGATGTTCCTGTTCGGCGAGAACTCCACGCGCTGCTTCGACAACTACCGCCCCGAGGTCCACGACAGCGACGGTTTGCTCCTCCACAACGACACCGGCGAGTGGCTGTGGCGCCCCGTCGACAATCCCGCCACGCTGCAGGTGCACGCCTACCAGATGACCAACCCGCGCGGCTTCGGCCTGCTGCAGCGCGACCGCAAGTTCGAGAACTACCAGGATCTGGAAACCAGCCAGGAGAAGCGGCCCAGCACCTGGATCGTGCCGAAGGGACAGTGGGGACCAGGCCGCGTCGAGCTCGTGGAGATCCCGACGCCGCAGGACATCCACGACAACGTGGTCGCCTACTGGATCTACGATCAGCTTCCGCCGCTGGGGCAGCCGATCAACTTCGCCTACAAGATGCTCTGGTTCGGCGAGGACGCCGCGCTGCCGCCGGCGGGGCGAGCCGTGGCCACGCGCCGCGAGAAGGGCAGCGCGGACAACCGCTACCGCTTCGTCGTCGACTTCGAGGGCAAGGCGCTGGCCAGGCTTCCCGACGACGAGATCCTGCGCGCGGCCGTCACCGTCACCGGCGGCGATGCAGTGGGAAAGATCGTCGACCAGTACGTCATCAAGTCTGCACCGACCAGCGCCTGGCGCCTCGGCTTCCAGGTCGAAGTGGCGACGCGCGAGCCCGTCGAGCTGCGCGCCTACCTCGACAAGGCCGGCAGCGCGCTGACCGAGACCTGGTCCTACACGCTGATCCCTTGAGCGAAGAGCAAACCGCAAGAGCACGCCAGAGCGGCGCACGGTCGTTCTCCGACGCCATCGAGAGCTCGCCCGAACGCCTGCTTCACGACTGGAAGCATGCGCACAAGCGCTGCGTGGCCTATCTGACGATGCTCGGCA
Source organism: Binatia bacterium (assembly GCA_035626675.1). GTDB lineage: Bacteria > Desulfobacterota > Binatia > UBA1149 > CAITLU01 > DASPNH01. The sequence goes on along the minus strand of DASPNH010000141.1, from coordinate 60,624 downwards.
TGGCGGCCGCCGAGGCCGAGTCCATCGCGGCGGCGGCGGTGCAGGCGGCCATCACCCGCGAGTCATGGGAAAGCGGCGGCGATGCCTTCTCCGAAGCGCTGCGAGCGATGCGCGAGATCGTGCTCGAGCGTCATCCGCTGAGCACGCCTGCGCCCGACGGCGTCGATGCGTTCACCGCCTGGCGGCTGCAGACGGCGGCTTGCGCCGGCGACGACGTTGCCCTCGAGCCGCAAGGCCTGCCGCGCGCCACTCCGCCGCTGGCCAAACGCTGGATGCCTCTTGCCAAGCTGGAGCGCCGCTTCTCGCGACCGCGCACCGAGCCTGCCGACGATTCCATCGCCGGCGCACGCGCGCGCCGCAGTGTCTCGCACGACGAGGTCTACGAGGGACGCCGCCAGCTGCCCTGGACGCGCGTGGCGCGGCGGCGACGTTCCCAGCTCGGCCTGCTAGTGCTGATCCCCAGCGTCATCGCCAGCTTCTTCATGATCGACGTGCTTCCGCAGAAAGGCGCCGACTGGGTCGAGATGGCCATCGTGCTGTCGTTCGGAGCGCTCTTCGGCTGGATCTCGATCGGCTTCTGGACCGCGCTTCTCGGCTTCATCGTCCTGCTGCGCGGGCGCGACCGCTTCGCCATCACGCGCATCGACGATGGGCCGGTGACGCCCATCGATCCGTCGGTCAGGACGGCCATCGTCATGCCGATCGCCTCCGAGCCCGTCGAACGCATCTTTGCCGGGCTGCGCGCGATCTATCAGTCGCTGGAAAGAACCGGACAGCTCGAGCGCTTCGAGTTCTTCGTCCTCTCCGACAGCGCCGATCCCTCGATCTGGGTCGATGAGCAGGAGGCGTGGCTGGCGTGGTGCCGCGAGACCGGAGGGTGGGATCGCATCTTTTACCGGCGCCGCAACATCAAGCTCAAGCGCAAGAACGGCAACGTGGGCGACTTCTGCCGGCGCTGGGGCGGACGCTACCGCTACATGATCATGCTCGACGCCGACTCGGTGATGAGCGGCGAGACGCTGGTGCGCCTGACCCAGATGATGGAGAAGAACCCGAAGGTCGGCATGATCCAGACGGTGCCGACGGCCATTCATCGGCGCTCGATCTTCGGACGCGTCCAGCAGTTCGCCGCGCGCGTCTACGGGCCGATGTTCACTGCCGGCCTGCACTACTGGCAGCTCGGAGACGGGCAGTACTGGGGCCACAACACCATCATCCGCGTCGAGCCGTTCCTGGATCACTGCGGCCTGCCGCCGCTTCCGGGCAAGCCGCCGCTCGGCGGCGACATCCTCAGTCACGACTTCGTCGAGGCCGCGCTGATGGGCCGCGCCGGCTGGCAGCTGTGGCTCGCCTACGACCTGCCGGGAAGCTACGAGGAGACGCCGTCCTCGCTTCTCGAAGAGATGAAGCGCGACCGGCGCTGGTGCCAGGGAAACCTGCAGCACGTACGCCTGCTGTTCACCGAAGGCCTGTTCGGCGCGCATCGCGCACTGTTCCTCAACGGCGCTCTTTCCTACATGACCGCGCTGCTGTGGTTCGGGTTCCTGGTGCTATGCACGACCGAAGCGGTGCAGATCGCGTTGCGCCCGCCGCAGTACTTCTCGGACCAGCCGAGCCTGTTCCCGCAGTGGCCGGTGTGGAGGCCTGCGCTGGGATACGCGCTGCTGGCAGTGACCGGCGCCGTGCTGTTCCTGCCCAAGGTACTGAGCGTGGTGCTGGTGATGCTGCGCGGTGCCGAGCCCTACGGCGGCGTCATCCGCGTGATCCTGTCGGTGCCGCTCGAGATCCTGCTCTCGAGCCTGTTCGCGCCGATCCGCATGGTCTTCCATACGCGTTTCGTGCTGACCAACCTGATGGGCCGCACCGTCGGCTGGAAGTCGCAGCCGCGAGAGGATGCCGAGACGACCTGGCGCGAGGCGTTCCAGCATCACGGCATGGACACGATCCTGGCCTCGATGTGGGCAGCGCTGCTGTACTGGCTCAGCCCGGGCTATTTCTTCTGGGTCCTGCCGGTGGTCGCGGCGCTCGTGCTGTCGGTGCCGATCTCGGTAATGGTCAGCAAGATCGGCCTCGGGGACTCGGTGCGGCGTATCGGCCTGTTTCTGATTCCGGAGGAGACTCAGCCCCCGCAGGAGCTGGTCGATCTGGCTAGCAACCTGGAACGCGCCACCGCCAGCGTCCAGACGCGCCCGCCGGCGCTACGCGACGGCTTTGCGCGAGCGGTGACGCATCCTTGCACCAACGCTCTTCATCGCGTCCTGCTCGGACGTCCGCGAAAGCTTCATCCTCGCATCCGTGAGCGACGCCTGGAGCTGATGAACGAGATTTTCGGGCGCGGACCGCAAGAAGCGTCGCTGGCCGCGCGCAAAGCCGTGATGGCCGACCCCGACCTTACAGAGGCGGCGCATTGGCGGATCTGGAGGGAGACGGATCCGGAGATTTCGCGACGCTGGGGCGTCCCGGGCTGAGCTGGCTCAGCACCGCAACGCCTCTCGCGCCGCAAAACTGCCGGCGCGCGCAAGGCAGCCCGCGCCGAGGCGCGGGAGGCCCGGCGGCCGCATCGAGAGCGGCGCGCCGAGCTCTCGCGCAAGACCTACATGTTAAAGCCGAACAACCAGAGCAGGAAGATGATCGGTAGCGGGATACCGATGAGCCAAAGGAGCCCGCCGCGTACCAAACCGCTCTCAGGATTCTTCTGTTTGTCGTCGGTCATGCACTTGCCTCCTGTTTCGCTATCAACTTTTCGCCGCAGTGGTCCGCGGTGAGCAAGGATAGAGACGTCCCGGGCCGTGCCCCGATTCACGTCGCATGAAAAGTTGACCACTGGAGGCGGCGCAGCTGGACGCAGGTCGACACTGCCGGCATTGTCCCGCGAATGCGCCGGCTGCTCCGCCATTCCCTCATCGCCCTGTGTTCGGCGGCACTGCACGAGCCGGCCTACGCCCTTGCCACCTACGAAGCTGTCGGCGCGCTGAGAGACACGGGCTGCTGCCACGGCGCCACTGGCATCGCTGCGGGCGACATCGACGGTGATGGGCGCGACGAGATCGTCTTCGGCTCCGGCGACTCGCAGCACCCGCCTACCGCCAATCACTGGTCGCTGCTGGAATTCGATGGCAAGCGCTCCCTCTATCAGCTTCGCTGGCAGAGCCCGCCTTACCTGCCACCGGTGACCTCGGTGAACCTGGTGCAGGCCGGCCAATCGGGCTGGTTGGTACTGGTCGGCCTCAGCTCCGGAGAGGTGGAAGTGATCGACGCCCTGACCCTGGCGCGCATCGGACTGCTCCCGGCAACCAACCAGCCGATCCTGGCCACTGCCGTCGCTGACGCCGACAACGATGGCGCGCCCGACATCGTCATCGTCACCGAAGCGGTCACGGTTCTCTACGATGCCGAGACGTTGGAGGAGACCGCACGGCTCCCCTTTGGCGCGCCGCTGCTGCGCATCGGCAATGTGGACGCCGACGATGCCGTCGAGCTCGTCTACTCGAGCGGTCACGTCGTCGAGCAGGCCGGGACCGGCACGACGCTGGAATGGGACTACTCGAACAACGGATTCGGAGTCGACATCGAGCTGCTCGACGTCGACGACGACGGCATCGCCGAGATCCTCGCAACCAAGGGCGGAGGGCTGCGCGCCTTCGATGCGCAGACCGAAACGACGCAATGGGTGCGCCACACCGGAAAGCAGATCCTCTCGTTCACCGTCCGCGACGTCGCGCGGACGCGGGGCCCGAGCTTCTCCTGTTCAGCGACTGGGATGACGGCATCCACGTCGTCGACCGCAGGGCGGTGCCGGGCTCGACTTTCTCGCCGTGCCCGAGATCTCGATCGCATTCGACGGTGACGGCGACGGCGGCGCCGAGCTAGCGGCGGATGGCGGCTACGTGCTGCAGATCTACGACGGCGCCAGCGCAGCACTGGAGTGGACGAGCACGCCGGTGTTCGCACCGATGGACCTGATCGGAGTGGGCGATACCGATGGCAACGGCCGGCGCGAGCTGATCAACGTCAGCGACCAGGCCGACCCCGGCGACGGGGTCAGCGCGGTTGCATCATACGACGCGACCAGTCTTGCGCTGAACTGGCAGATCAATCTTTTCTCGTCACTTGCCGCGCCGCACCTGACCGACATCGCCATTGCCGACGTCGACGAAGACGGCACCGCCGAGATCGTCGGCGTCGGAATCGATGAGTTCCCTGAGGCGCGCCTGGTGGTCATCGATGGACAGAACCGGTCCGTACGGCACGAGCACGAGCTGGGTCCGTACGTGACCCCGCTGGCGGTCGCCGCAGCCGACGTCGATGCGGACGGCAACGCCGAAGCTTTGGTTGCAGGGGTCCAGAACGGCCAAGCGCGCGTGTACGCCATCGATCCTGCCAGCGGTGTTCTGGAATGGCAGGCCAAGCTCGCTTCGTATTTCGACTATCCTTCGATGGATATCGGCGTTGCCAATCTGGACGCCGACCCGGCTCTGGAGGTCGTCACGTCGAATCACCGGGTGTTCGTCGTCGACGGCGCTACTCGCCAGGTTACCGCTTCGGAACGCAACGACATTGCTTCGTTCACCCTGGTTCCCGCCCGCAGGGGCAGGTTCAGGATCATCGCTGGAACATCGGCGGGCGAGGCGCTGGGCATGAGAGCCCGAGGCCAGATTGCCGAGAACTTCGGGAGTCTCTGCGACGAGCGCATCGCCGCGCTGCACAGACTGCGGCGCCGATCCGTCGTGTTCGCGTGCGGCAGCCGCCTCGGTGTGCTGGACCTGGAGTCGTCGGCGGTGGCGTGGCGCAGCGAGGACAGCGCGAGCATCGCCGTGACTGGCAGCAATCTTCGAACCTGGCGGTCGCATGGTTCGCGGCGCATCGCAGCCGGAACCAGGAACAGCGTTCTGGTGCTGGAAGAAAGGCAGGCACCCTAGCCGGCGTGAGACGCCGGAAAACATTTCTCTTCCCCGCGTGCATGGGATTTCATCGAACGGTCCGGCACGGCGCCATCACCACGCACCATCATGACGACGGCCACCACCACCGCCCCCCGCCGCTACAAGTACTACGACCTGGTGATGGCGGGTTTCGTCACCGTCCTGCTGTGCTCGAACATCATCGGTCCCGGCAAGGTCTGCAGCATCGGCGGATTCACCTTCGGCGCCGGCAATCTCTTCTTTCCGATCAGCTACATCTTCGGTGACATCCTCACCGAGGTCTACGGCTACGCCCGCGCCCGCAAGGTCATCTGGGCCGGCTTCGGAGCGATGATCTTCGCGACGCTCATGAGCCAGATCGTCATCCGCATGCCGGTGGATCCGGGCGAGCCCTACAACGCCATCATCCAGCCCGCGCTGGAGACCGTCTTCGGCAACACGTGGCGCATCGTGGCCGGATCCATCCTGGCGTTCTGGGCCGGCGACTTCGCCAACTCCTACGTGCTGGCCAGGATGAAGGTGCTGACGCAGGGACGTTTCCTGTGGATGCGCACCATCGGCTCGACGGCGGCGGGCCAGGCCGTCGACAGCGTCATCTTCTATCCGCTGGCCTTCTGGGGCGTGTGGACGCCCGACAAGATGCTCGAGGTGATCGCCTTCAACTACGCGATCAAGGTGGTCTGGGAAGCGGTCAACACGCCCATCACCTACGTCATCGTGAACTACCTGAAGCGTGCCGAGAACGAGGACTACTTCGACCGCGAAACCGACTTCACGCCCTTCTCTCTGCAGGACTGATCGGCGCGGTTCCTCCTTCTTCCACGTTGCGCTCTGGATTCGAGGCCCTCCTGACGGGTAGGCTGTCCGCGGCTTCACCGCGCCGAATCGGCCCCGACGACTTGTACCGAACGCGTGTCCTCGCCGCCTTCACGCCCCCCGGCGCGACAAAATCGCGCCGACTTTCGTCCCTCGCCTAACCTGCATTGCTGTCAGTACCACGCCGGTGCAGACCAGAGCGTGACTGCGGCGTCCGACCACGCTGCGCGGAGGGAGACCATCATGAACAAGCTCGTCCTCTCGCTTGCACTCATGGCGCTGGCAGCGCCGTCGTCCGCTCAGGCGCAGATCGCCAGCGTCTTCGGCGGCAGCGTCCCCTGCACCGTGCAGTCCGGCGGCAATGCCGGCGAGCGCCACTGCTCCGGTATCTTCACGACCTTTGACGGCGCGCCCATCGACGTCAACGTCGGCTTCCCGCCCGCTCCGGCCGAAGGTCCCGACGGGAACTATCCGATCGTCGGAATCTTCCATGGCTGGGGCGGCGCGAAGATCTCGCTGACCAGCGGCTCGGCCCAGCAGTGGCTCGACAAGGGCTACGCCGTCTTCTCGATGAGCGATCGCGGCTGGGGCAACTCGTGCGGCGGTCTCGATCCCAAGCGCCTGACGCCTGGGGTCTGCGACAACGGCTACAACCACCTCATGGACACGCGCTACGAAGTGCGCGACGCACAGGAAGCCTGGGAAGCGCTTGCCGATCAGCCCGCCACCGGCGCGACATCCGGCGAGGGCCTCATCGATCCGCAGAAGATCGCGGCGACCGGCGGCTCCTACGGCGGCGGCATTTCGATGGCGCTGGGCGCCCTGCGCAACCGCAAGATGATGGGCGCGCACGAAGGCTCACCCAATCTCGACGGCTATCTGGTTCCGTGGGTGAGCGACGGCGGCAAGGCGATGTCGATGGCGGCAGTGCAGCCCGACATTCCCTGGACCGACATGGCCTACTCGCTGCAGCCCAACGGTCACGTTCTCGACTACGTCGCCGATGCTCCCTACGACAAGCGCGGCCGCGGCGGCGTCCTCAAGCAGTCGTTCGTCGCCGGCCTGTACGCGCTCGGTCAGGCGCTCAGCAACTACGCGCCCGCCGGAACCGATCCCGACGCCGACCTGCAGACCTGGTACGCCGTCGGCAACGCCGGCGAGCCCTACGACGACAACCCACTCGCCCTCGACATCGTCGACGAGCTGACGCGCCATCACTCCAGCTACTACATCGACGACTCGGTGGCGCCCGCGCCGATGCTGATCTCCAATGGCTTCACGGACGACATCTTCCCGGTCGACGAGGCGCTGCGCTTCTACAACCGCACGCGCACCAACCATCCGGGCACGCCGATCTCGCTGATGTTCAGCGACCATGGCCACCAGCGCGCGCAGAACAAGGGCCCCGAGGGCGCCTATCGCAATGCGCAGCTGCACGCGTGGTTCGACTACTACGTGCGCGGGATCGGCACCGAGCCGTATCAAGGCGTGCACACGTTCACGCAGGTCTGCGGCGGTCCCTCGGCCGGTCCGTTCACGGCCGCGACGTGGGAACAGCTCGCGCCGGGCGAGGTTCGCATCGAGAGCGCCGCGCAGCAGATCATCGCGACCTCGGTTCCGACCGATGCGCCGGTCGGTCAGGCCTTCGATCCGATCGCGGGCAGCGGGGCGTGCGCGACTTCCGATGCTGCCGACCAGACCGGCGCTGCGACGTATCGCAGCGCGGCGATGCCGGCCGGCGGTGTCACGCTGATGGGGTCGCCCACCATCGTCGCCGACATTCACTCGGTCGGCCCGCACTCGCAGATCGCCGCCCGCCTGCTCGACGTCGATCCGGTCAGCGGACAGCAGACGCTGGTCGCGCGCGGGTCCTATCGTCCCGAAGCGCTGCAGACCGCGGCATCATGCCAGGTGTTCCAGCTTCACCCCGGCGCCTACAACTTCGCCGAAGGTCACGTGATCAAGCTCGAGCTGCTGCCGGCCGATCAGCCCTACGGCCGCAACACCAACGGGCAGGCACCCGTCGTCATCACGAACCTGCGCCTGCGCCTGCCGGTCCTCGAGTCGCCCGACGGCACGCTCGTGCACGAGCCGTCGCCGAAGGTGCTGCCGCCGGGATACGAGCTTGCCGCCGGCGTCACCGTCGGCGTCGACGAGACGTGCATGGGCGGCCCGGTGACCACGACGACCGCGGGGCCGACGACGACCACGCAGGACACGACCACGACGACGGACGACACGACCACGACTACCGAGGACACGACCACGACCACCACCACGACGACCACGCTGCCGAGCTTCGGCATGACCGTGACCAGTGCAAAGGCGCGCGCCGAAAAGAGCGCTGGCTCGGCCGACGGACGCGCCGACGTCAAGGGCGAGATGCCGGTGCCGCCGACGTTCAGCTCGCCGCCGCCGTTCACCGTGCGCGTCGAGGACGCCCTCGCCATGGACGTCTCGCACACGTTCGAGAGCTGCACGACCAAGTCCAACGGCAAGATCACCTGCCGCGACGAGATCGGCGAGCAGGACTACCGTGCCAGCTTCAAGCCCAAGGGCGAGGTGCTGCGCTTCAAGATTTCGCTGCGAGGTCAGGCCATCACCGGCCCCTTCGAAGGTCCCGCCACGGTGACGCTGGTGCACGACAGCGCAGTCGTGCGCAGCGACACTGCCAGCGACTGCCAGGCCTCGGACACGCACCTGACATGCAGGTGAGGAATGAACAGGCACGATGATCCGGCGACGCATCATCGTGCCCGACCTCCACGCGTTCAAGGGGACAGTCCCCTTAAACCTCGCTCTCGCCGACGGCGGGTGAAGCAGTAGCCGTCTGGCCATCGCGGGCGCGCATCCGTAGCACCACTGCGGCAACGAGGGCTGCCGCCAGCAGAACACCCTGCGCGAGAGTGCTCTCGAGGGTGGGATGCAGGCCGAGCCAGTCGATACGCACCATCTGCACAGGCGTCACGCTGATGTAGCCAGCCTCCTGCAGTGCCGCGACGCCCTTTCCCATCAGCACGATGGACAGCGCATAGAGCAGCACCGAGCTGACCGCGAAGAACTGCCCCATCGGAAGCTTCAGGCCGTAGCGCATGCCGCCGACGCTGAAGAGCAGGAGCACGCCGAGCCCGGCGCCAGTGCCGGCCAGGATCGCCATGCCCGCACCCTCGCCCGCCTGGCTCCATAGCGCCTGATAGAAAAGAATCGTCTCGAAAGCCTCGCGGTATACCGCCACGAACGAGATCAGCGTCAGCGTCCACAAGTTGCCGCGCGAGAGCGCGGTGTGAATGCGCTGGCGCAGGAAAGCCTGCCAGCGATTGGCCGAGGACCTGGCGATGAGCCAGTAGCTTACGTAGAACAGGATCGCCGATGCGCCGAGCGCGGCCACGCCTTCGATGATCTCGCGCTCGGCGCCACTGATCTCGATCAGCGTGGTGGCGAGCAGCCACGTCGCCACGCCCGCCAGCACAGCGGTGACCCATCCGGCGTGCACGTAGATCAGCGCCTCTCGCCGTCCTGCGCGGATCAGCAGCGAGCACAGCGCCAGCACCAGCAGGACGGCCTCGAAGCCCTCGCGCGCCATGATCGTGAATGCGCCGGCGAACGCGGCACCCGAGCCCAGGTCATCGCTGAGCGCCTGATCGGTATCGGTCAGCGCGGCGGTGATCGCATCGTACGCGACCTGCCTGCGCTCGGCGGAAGCGCCTTTGGCCAGAGCCTGCGAATAATCGAGGAATGCCTGCTCGACGCGGATGCGAAGCGCATCGTCGACTGCGCTCAGCGCGGGCTCGACCGGTTCGAAGCCGTCGAGATAGGCCGATACGGCCAGCTCCTGCGCAAGGCTCGTGTTGCCCCTGCCTGCCGCCTGCCACGATTCGCTCAGGCGCTGGCGGGACAGCGCAAGGCTGCTCGACCCCGTGCGCAGGGCTTCGGGGTGCGTGCGCGCATACGCAACGATGGCGGTGCCGTCGGCCGTGCCGCCCGACAGGTCGTTGGCCGACTGCTCGATGAGAGCACCGAGTCCGCGCACGCGCTGCGTCAGCACCGACGGATCCTGCGTGATCAAAGCGAGCCCGCGCTCGACTTCCTGCTTCGTGAACGCCAGCGAGCCGACGTACAGCGCCAGGTCGAAGCGCTGCGCGTCGTCGTAGGTGTCGGCGTGCGAGGCCATCGCCGTGTCGGGAATGCCGTAGGTGATCGTGCTGTAGATCGTGGCCGGCCGAAGCGTCAGAATGCGCTTGCGGTCGGTCAGGTCGGCCGGCGCAGGATCGAGCGTGGCCGCGAAACGGCCATCGCCGCGCCCCTCGGCGCCGTGGCACGCAGTGCAGGCCTGCGCGAAGAGCTGACGGCCATTCTCGAGCGAGGGCAGGCGCGGCGGAATCGTCGTCACTCCGAAGCGATCGCGTACGCTGCGGCTGAGGCCCGCTGCCATTTGTGCCACACGCTCGGGAGAAGCCTTGTCTTCGATGGCGCGGCGAAGCTCGGCGGCCGACGCCGTCATTGGATCGCCGGCAGCGACGCCGAGCTCGGCCAAGCGGGGCGCGAGTTGACCGCCGAAGGTCGTCATCTCGCCGTATTCGAGATCGCTGATGATCTTCCCGTCCTCGACGGCGCCCGCGTAGTCGATGCCGATGTAGTCGATCATCAGGACCGTGCGCCGGGCGGCGTCGGTGTCGTCGGCGTCGTGCGCGCTGTCGGCGGCGGCCGCCGCTGGCCCGGCGGCATCGGCACCGTTGCCCGCGGCAGCGGAGCTCTTGTCGGCGGCGGCGGTAGCGCCGCCGTCAGCTGGCGCGGCGGCGGCGCCACCCTCTAAAACGGCGCCCGCGATCGGCGCATATAAGAGGAAGAGCCCCAGCAGCGAAGACACGGCGAAGTTGAACTTGGAATTCATCTGCGCATCCGGATTACGCTCTGGTGGCAGGAGTGTCAACGCAGGTTCGTTGGGCGAGCTGGAACAGACGACGCACCGGCGACGGCAGACGTCGTGTCGGCGGCGGTACGTCTCGACCCCGAGCAACGCAGCTTCGCCTGACCGCGGCGATGAGGTAGCAGGCGCGCATGCCGTACAAGTGTCTGACCGTGTCCATCGAGGACGGCGTTGCGACCATCACCCTGGATCGTCCCGAAGCCGCCAACGCCATCAACCTCGACCTCGCGCGCGACCTGACCGACGTCGCCATCGCCTGCGAGCACGACCCGTCGGTGCGTGCCGTATTGATGACCGGCGCGGGCCCGATGTTCTGCGCCGGCGGCGACGTGAAGACCTTCGCGAGTGCGGGCGACATGCCGGCCCTGCTCAAGGAGATCACGACCTACCTGCACGCCGGCATCTCGCGGCTGGCGCGCATGAACGCTCCGGTGGTGATGGCCGTCAACGGCACGGCCGCGGGCGGCGGCATGAGTCTGGCCTGCGCGGGCGACTTCGTGCTCGCTGCCGACACCGCCAGGTTCACGATGGCCTACACGCGCATCGGCTTGGCGCCCGACGGCAGCTCTTCGTACTTCCTGCCGCGACGCATCGGCATCGCGCGCACGCGCGAGCTCATGATCCTGAGCCCCGTGCTCAGCGCCGCGCAGGCGCTGGAGTGGGGCCTGATCGATCGCGTGATTCCGGCCGCGGAGCTGATGACCTCGGCGCGCGCTCTCGCACTCGAACTGGCCAGCGGCCCGACGCGCGCCTACGGCGAGGTGAAGCGGCTGCTTCTGGACACATTCGGCAACGGCCTCGAAACGCAGATGGAGCTCGAGTCACGCGCCATCGCGGCGATGGGCGCGACGGCGGACGGCGCCGAGGGCGTGCGCGCGTTCGTGGCGAAGACAAAGGCGCGCTTCACCGGCGCGTGAAGAGGGGTCAGGCACCTTTTGGGCCCACGACGTAACGCGGGGCAAGCCCAGCGGCGAGCGTGCGAGCCGCGATGAAATGTTCCCGGTGAGCCGGCCGTGGCTCACTGGACCCTCTTTACCCCTTTTCCTCAGGGCCGCAGACACGAGTGGATCGACGCCGGTCCGTCCGTGCGACCGGCCAGCGTCAGGATCGCTTCCTTCGCCTTCTCCAGCGGGAAGTCGTGCGTGTGCATCTTCTCGATGGGTACGCGGCCCGACTCGATCAGCCGGATCGCCGAGCGATACGCGTCGCTGGTCACGCCGAGAACTCCGCGAATGCTGATCTCCTTGACCACGATCAGGTCGCTGACGAAGTCCGGCACGCTCTTGAAGCCCTTGACGCCGGCAAGAACGATGCGACCGCCCGCCGCCACGTAGTGCAGCGACTCGGCCACCGGCTCGCACGCGTTGGCACTGACCTCGACGACGACGTCGGCGCCGCGGCCGCCGGTCAGCTCACGAACGCGCGCGCGCACGTCCTCCTGCTCGACGTCGATGGTAGCGTCGGCGCCGAACTCGCGCGCGAGCTCGAGCTTGGCCGCATCGCGCGTCAGCCCCGTGACGATGATCTTGTCGGCGCCGGCCGCGCGGCATGCAATCACGCTGGTCAGCCCGCGCTGGCCCGGTCCGAGGATCAGCACCGTCTTTCCCGGCCCGACCTCGCCCGTCTCGACGGCCCAGCGAAAACCGGCGCCGAGCGGATTGAACATCACCGCCGTCTGCACCGGCAGCGACTTGTCGATCTTGTGAAGGATCGAGTTCGGATCCAGGTACATGTAGTCGGCGTAGCCTCCCCACAGCCCCGGCGGATGCGAGAGCGGAACGTACGCGTAGCCGAACATCGTGCCGCGGCCGCGGCACAGCTGATAGCGGCCGCCCCGGCAGTCGCGACAGTGCGTGCACGGAATCAGCGTCTCCACCGCCACGCGGTCGCCCGCGTCCACGCCCCAGCGCTTGGCGGCGCGGTCACCGATCCGCTCGATGATGCCGAGCGGCTCGTGCCCGGGGATGAGCGGGAAGCGCACCGGCAGCAGCCCGTCGTACTGCTCGACGTCGCTGCCGCAGATGCCACAGGCTTCCAGGCGAAGGATGGCAGAGTCGTCGTCGATGTCGGGAACGGGCAGCTCGCGCAGCTCGAGCTGGCACGGGCCGGTCTGGACGATGGCGCGGGTCTTGTGGACCATGACGAACCCTCCGGCTATCGAGTCACGACCGCGTTGTTGGCCGCGCGCGCGGCAGAGTCGAGCCGGCGTCCGCGGGACCGGCCTTGGCAGCCGCGCCGTTGGCCTCGCTGCCGACGATGCGTGCAAGGAGAATCACGATGAGCCTTCGTCTGCGTCAGATCGCCCTCGTTGCCAAGGAGCTGGAGCCGGCGCTGGAGACGCTGCAGGCAGTCTTCGGCGTCGAGGTTTCCTTTCGCGATCCGGGCGTCGCGGTCTTCTCGCTGGTCAACGGCGTCATGCCCATCGGGAAGACGTTTCTCGAAGTGGTCTCGCCCACGCATCCCTCGGCCTCCGCCGCCCGCTTCCTGGAGCGCCGCGGCGGCGACGGCGGCTACATGGTGATCTTTCAGTGCGAAGATCTCGCCGCCGAGCGCGAGCGAATTGCCGCCAACGGCGTGCGCATCGCATGGGAGGCCGCGCTCGACGACGCGCAGACGGTGCACCTGGACCCGCGCTCCATCGGCGGTGCGATCGTCTCGATCGACGCGATGCAGCCGTACGAGTCGTGGCGATGGGCGGGGCCGGGCTGGGAGCAGAAGGTGCGCACCGATCGCGTGCGCGCGATCCGCGGCGTGACGGTCCAGGCGATGGAGCCGGCGGCAGTAGCTTCGCGCTGGAGCGAGGTGCTCGGATACGACCTCGACTTCGCGGGCAGGCGCATGACGTTGGAAGACGGGAGCTTCGTCGAGTTCGTCGCGGCCGAGGATGGGCGCGGCGATGGGGTGCAGGCGGCGCACCTGGCCGTGAATGATCGCGAGGCGGTCGTCGAGGCGGCGGGGCGGCGCGGGGTGGCCGGGGAAGATGGGCGGAGTGTCGTCGTTGCGGGCACGCGGTTTGTTCTGGGGTGATCTGGTGAGCGCCGAGGCGTGATGGGGCGTTCGTAGAACATCCCCGCTCGCGACGGACCGTAGAAAAGAAAGGGACGGCCCGGCGCCTTCGCAGCCGAGCCGTCCCTTTCCGAACGCGTCGCCCGTCCCTACCGGCCGGAGCGACGCACGGTCGCCACCCTACGGACCGACCTGCAGCGGAACGTGCGTCAGCACGCCGCTGTCGCGGAGCTGGACGATCTGCTTGCCGCCGAGCAGCGCGCCCGTCCATGAAGCGCGCTCCTCCATCAGGAGCTTGCCCTCGGGACAGATCACGGTGCCCGAGCCGGTCACTTCCTCGCCGAACTTACACTTGTTCTTGCCGTAGACGATGACCTTGCTCGCCTGCTGGTCGCCCGTGATCAGAAGGCCACCGCGGAAGTGCAGATCGAGCTTCTTGGCGACGCGCAGGACATAGACGGTGTCGGGGTTTCCACCGCCATCCAGGATGAGATCGACCTCATTGCCGCTGGTGAAGCGGTCGATGTCGATGACGTTGAGCGCGCCAGCCACCACACCCGGCGTGATCCCCGGCGCCAGCGTCAGCGACGAGCCGCCTTCGATATGCACGTTGCCCAGCGTAGCCGATGACGGCAGCGCATCCAGCAGCGCGGCCGAGGAGTCGATCTCGTCCTGCGCCTGATTGCACGCCGCCACCTGCGCATGGGTGCCCGTGGTGTCATAGACGTCGCCGCCCTTGGGCAAGCTGGTGTTGCCGGCAACGAAATCGACCGTCGTCTCGGGAAGGATGCTCCCCGCCGGCTTGCCTTTCACCGCTCCGCCTGCGGTCACGACGTCGCCACTGATGGAGGCCGCCGGACCGATGCGCACGCCATTGCCGATGGCATACATGCCCACGACGTCGCCGTCGGTGGTCGACGTTTCGCCGATGACAGTCTCTTCACCGCAGATGTCGCCGGTTACCTCGGTCTGGCCGCGCGTGCGCGCCCGCACACGACGTGACGGATCACCGCCTACCATCACCCATCGGCATGCAGCAGGGATGATGACCGCATCGCCACCGCAAGTGCCGCCGTTGCCGCACGAGTCGCCGACCGTGCACAGGTCGCCGTCGTCGCAGGAGGCACCGACGTCGGGCGCGCAGACTGAGGGACCGCCGCAGCCGGGGCCTTCGACGGCCAGCGCAGGGACGAGCGTGGTCGATGTCGAGGTCGGGAACGACGTGCACGAGAAGCACTGCTCCTGCTCGCAGGTTGCGCTGCAGCCGTCGCCGGAGGCGGTATCGCCGTCGTCGCAGCTCTCGCCCTGCTCGACGCAGCCGTTGCCGCAGGCGGCCGGTGGCAGCTCGATCTGGCACTGGCCGTCGCAGCCGTCGCCCGAGCCGGTGTTGCCGTCGTCGCAGGTCTCGCCGTCGTCGATCGTCTCGTTGCCGCACAACTGAGGCGTCTCGGTGTTGCACAGCGGATCGCAGCCGTCGCCGGCGTCGATGTCCCCGTCGTCGCAAGCCTCGCCAGGATCCTGTCTGCCATTGCCGCAGATCCAGCAGTTGGGGTCTGCAGCGTCGATCAGCTCATCGCCGTCGTCGTCGCGCTCGTTGCCGCAATTCTCGACGGAGGTGAAACTGCCCGTCTGCAGGAAGATCCAGCTGTCCAGGGACCGGTCGCCCGTGTCCGCTACGGCGATCTTGAAATGATTGGTCTGATCAGGAGTGACCGCCGCGGTCAGCACCAGCTCGACGGTCATGCCGTCGGGCTCGATATCGAGTGAGCCACCGTCGTCGAGATCGTTGTTGCGGTAGAACGACGGATTGGAAGCGTTCGTTCCGAGCGGTTTGCCGCCGTTGACGTTGTTGATGGACACCACCGTGACGTTGTCGGGCAGCAGAGCCTGGTTGACGCCGTTGACGAAGAAGCCGAACACGTCGTTGAACTCGGAGTTTACGAACTCGTTGTACTCTTCGGAGCTGAACACGTAGCGGACCTGGATGGTGTCCGTCTCCGGCACGAAGTCGAATTCCAGGATCGTCGCGTCATTGGTCGGCGCGCCGCCGATGAGGTTGCTCAAGTCGCTGTCACCCGGTGTTCCCAGGAGGACGCTGTAGCCGTCCTGATCGTTGGGGCCGGCGGCCGACTTGGCGCAGCCCGAGCTCAGGATGACGCCGGTCGGAATGCCCGTGACGCTGGCCGCATCGACGAAGCGCCCGGCAGCAATTGGTGCACCGGTCAGCACGACGTTGGAAACCGTGACACCGTCGCCAACAAGCGAAGCCGCAAGGTCGTTCGCCGTCAGGCCATCGGTCAGATCGGTGACGACCAGGTTGGCGCCGTCGGGCACCTCGCATCCGGCAGGCTCGAACATGGTCGTCGAGGTGGTGTCGGTCGTGCTGGTGATGTGGAAAGTCGTCGTAGTGGTCTCGACGGTCAGCGTGGTCGTAGGCGGCGTGAACGTGGTGGTAGGCGTCTCCGGCATCGTCGTCGTCGACTGTGCCAGCGCCCGGCTGGGCGCTGCCGCGGCTGCTGCGATCAGAACGCCAGCGAGAATGACGCGGACGGCATCGCCGTCCGCATAACGTCTGCGAAACATCGGTCTCTCCTCATGCCCCGAATCGATGGGACGGGAAGGAAGGGGTGCACTCCCGCCCGTCGTAAGTCCCCCGAAAAGTCGTGGCCGGGGTTTAACGTCGCGCGGGAAGTATCGTCAACGCCATCCCGCAGTGCGTGCCGGTACGTAGAGAGGTTTCAACGCAGACGAGGGGCAATGGCATGGGGAAATGGTCATCGCAGCCGAAATACTTGCCGGTAGAGACGCTGCTCGACACATCGACGGATAACCCGATTGCCGTGCATTCGCAGATGGAACGTCCGGCGAGATCGCTCGAGGAGGCCGTGGGCACCAGCTCGTCCGAATGGCTCTGCTTGTGTCGAAGCGTCGTCGATGATGTTCGGCGATGCGGTCGGATTCAGGGGCATGCGCCGGTCGGTTGCGAGCACCCGGTTGCACGCTCGCGACCGAAGCCGCGCCTCGCGCTTCACCCCACCCCCGCCCCCTTCTCCTTCAGCTTCTTGCGAATCACCGTGTGGAGAATGCCGCCGTTTCGGTAGTACTCGATCTCGATCTTCGTATCGATGCGGCACAGCACGGTGAAGTCCTTCTCGAAGTCCTTGCGGCGCGCGCGCACTTTGACGGGGCCGCGCGGGACGATCGGATCGGGCAGCTCGATGTCGAGCACCTCGCTGCCGTCCAGGCCCAGCGTCTCGGCCGACTGGCCCTTCTCGAACTGCAGCGGCAGCACGCCCATGAACACGAGGTTGCTGCGGTGGATGCGCTCGAAGGACTGCGCGATCACCGCGCGCACGCCGAGCAGGAACGGCCCCTTGGCCGCCCAGTCGCGGCTCGAGCCCATGCCGTAGTCCTTGCCGGCCAGCACGACCAGCGGCACGCCCTTCTCCTTGTACGACATGGCGGCGTCGTAGATGAACGTGATCGGCGCTGCCCAAAGGTCGCGGTCGGGGTTACAGCCCGAGAAGTCGCGCGTCCATCCGCCTTCGCGATACTTCGCCATCGTCGCCGCGGCACCCGGCACCTCGATGGCCAGACGGTTGCGCACGCGCACGTTGGCGAAGGTCCCGCGCGTCATGATGCGGTCGTTGCCGCGCCGGCTTCCGTAGGAATTGAACTCCGACTTGGGCACGCCGAGCGAGAGCAGGTACTGACCTGCTGCGCTCTTCTCGGCGATGTCGCCTGCGGGCGAAATGTGGTCGGTGGTGACCGAATCGCCGAAGTAGCACAGCACGCGCGCGCCGTGGATGGGCTGCACGCCGGGCTTGTCCACCGTCATGCTCTCGAAGAACGGCGGATTCTGGATGTACGTGGACTTGTCGTCCCACGGATACAGCTCGCTATGGCTGACCGGAACGGCCTGCCATGTCTCGTCGCCCGAGAACACGTCGCTGTAACGGGAGCGGAACTGCTGCGGCGTCACGTTGGCGTCGCGCACGGAGGCGACCTCATCGAGCGAGGGCCAGATGTCGCGCAGGTAGACGTCGTTGCCTTCCTTGTCCTTGCCGATCGGCTCGAGCGCGAAGTCGATGTCGACGGTGCCGGCCAGCGCGTACGCGACCACCAGCGGCGGACTGGCCAGGTAGTTGGCGCGCACCGAGGGATGCACGCGCCCCTCGAAGTTGCGGTTGCCCGACAGCACGCTGCTCGCAACCAGGTTGCCGCGCTTGATGCCGTCCTCGATCTCGGCCGGAAGCGGTCCGGAGTTGCCGATGCATGTGGTGCAGCCGTAGCCGACGGTGTGAAAGCCAAGGGCCTCCAGGTCGTCGGTCAGACCTGCCTGATCGTAGTACTCGGTGACGACCTTCGAGCCCGGCGCAAGGCTGGTCTTGACCCACGGCTTACGCGTCAGCCCGCGCTCGTTGGCCTTCTTTGCCACCAGGCCGGCCGCCAGCATGACGTCGGGATTGCTCGTGTTGGTGCAGCTGGTGATCGCGGCGATCACCACGCTGCCGTCGGTCAGGGTCACCTCGCGCTGGCCGTTGCTCGCGTGAGAGGCATCGGTCAGCTGTACGCGCACGCCGTCGACGGTCTCGGCGCCCTGCGCGCCTTCCTCGGGATTGACGTGCGCGCCGCCGGTCTGGCCGCCCTCGCCCACGAACGTGTTGAGGTTGACGCTCTCGCCGCCTGCCTTCTTGGCGAACGTATCGACGAGGTCCTTGCGCCACTGCCCCTTCATCGCCGACAGCAGGATGCGGTCCTGCGGGCGCTTGGGCCCGGCAAGCGAGGGCTGCACGGTGGCCAGGTCGAGCTCGATCACCGACGGATACTGCGGCTCGGGAGACTGCGGCGTCCAGAACAGGGAGTTGGCCTTGCAGTAGGCCTCGGCCAGAGCCACCGTCGCCTCGTCGCGACCGGTAAAGCGCAGGTAGTCGAGCGTGCGCTGGTCGATGGGGAAGAAGCCCATCGTCGCGCCGTACTCGGGCGCCATGTTGGCGATGGTCGCGCGGTCCGGAATCGACAGGCCCGCAATGCCGGGCCCGCAGAACTCGACGAACTTCTCGACTACGCCGAGCGCGCGCAGCATCTCGGTCACCGTCAGCACCAGATCGGTGGCGGTGGTTCCCTCGGAGAGCTTGCCATGGAGGCGAAAGCCGACGACCTCGGGCGTCAGCATGTAGACGGGCTGTCCGAGCATGACCGCCTCGGCCTCGATGCCGCCCACGCCCCACCCTACGACACCCAAGCCGTTGATCATCGTAGTGTGCGAATCGGTGCCGACGCACGAATCCGGATACGCGATCGAGGGCTCCTCGATCCTGGTCGGCGCGGGATCGACGGCGGTGGCGGTCTTGGGCGGCTGGCGGCCCGCACTCAGCAGCACGCACTTGGCAAGATGCTCGAGATTGACCTGGTGGACGATGCCGGTGGCCGGTGGAACCACGCGGAAGTTGGAGAGCGACTGCTGTCCCCACTTCAGGAACCGGTAGCGCTCCATGTTGCGCTCGAACTCGAGCTTGGCGTTGAACACGAACGCCTGACGCGTGCCGAACTCGTCCACCTGCACGCTGTGGTCGATGACGAGGTCGCACTGCACCGGGGGATTGATGTCGCTGGGATCGCCGCCCAGGCGCTTCATCGCGTCGCGCATGGCGGCCAGGTCGACCACGCACGGCACGCCGGTGAAGTCCTGCAGCACCACGCGGCCCGGCATGAAGGGCAGCTCGCGCGCGCGCAGCGCCTCGATGTCGTAGCCGGCAAGGCAGCGGACGTCTTCCTCCGTGATGACGAAGCCGTCGAGGTTGCGCAGAAGGGACTCGAGCAGGACGCGGATCGAATACGGCAGATTGTCGATGCCGCGTCCGATGCCGCGCTCATCGAGCGCTGCAAGCCGATAATACGTGTGATCCCTGCCTGCCAGGCTCAGGGTCGCACAGCTTCCGAAGGGGTCTGCTCCGTGGCTCAGGGTCGTCTCCTCGGTCTGGTCAGAATGCCTGCGACCAGATACACCGAGGCGATCACCGTGTGAATCAGATGGTCCGAAAGGGCGACCTCGAACTTGCCGGGGACGACCCGAAGCAGCAGGGAGTCGTGGCCGTGGCTGACGTCGGCCACTGTGTGCTCGCCGGCCCCGCCCATCGCGAACCCCGCCACGGCCAGCCCGCCATAGACGATCGCGAACAGGATGCAGAACAGGCGCGCGCCCGAGACCGTGCCGAACAGGCCGAAGTACAGCGAGGCGCAGCCCGACAGCAGGTGGATCAGGTTGTGCGTCATGCTGAGGTGCGCGCCGAGGAAACCGGGAGAGACGACGCCGATCGCCGTGATGGCCAGGAAGCCGGCGCCCAGCAGGATGGCCACGACGTGGGCCGGCGTGCGCGCGGTCGCCGATTCGTGAGGCGAGACGTAGACGGGCTCGAGAGTTTCGATGGGGCTGGAATCGCGTCGCATGGGACTTTTCTCCTGCAGGCCGGCGCTCAGCCGGCGGTGGTTTCTCCGCCGAGCAGCGTCAGCACCTCGCCGGTGATGTAGCTGGAGTCGACGGCCGAGCTGAAAAAGACGAAGGCCGGCGCAATCTCCTCGGGCTGCGCCGGCCGCTTCAGCGGAACGTCCTGACCGAAGTGCGCCACCTGCTTCGCGTCCTTGTCGGAAGGATTCAGGGGCGTCCACACCGGACCCGGCGCTACGCAGTTTACGCGGATGCCTTTCTCGACGAGGTTTTGCGCCAGCGACTTGGTGAAGGCGTGGATCGCGCCCTTGGTGGCCGAGTAGTCGAGCAGTTTCTTGCTGCCTTCCAGTCCGGTGATGCTTCCGCAATTGACGATGGCGCTGCCGCGTCGCAGGTACGGTATCGCAGCACGAGCCATGTAGAAGTAGCCGTAGATGTTGGTCTTGAACGTGCGGTCCCACTGCTCGTCCGAGATCTGCTCGAGCCCGGGCTGGTTCTGCTGGTAGGCCGCGTTGTTGACCAGAATGTCGAGCTTGCCGAGCTCTTGCGCGGTCGTCTCGACCGCCTGCTTGCAGAATCCCGGATCGCACACGTCGCCGGGAATCAGCAGACACCTTCGACCTTCGGCCTCGACGGCCTGGCGCGTCTCTTCGGCGTCGATCTGCTCGGGCGACTCTGCGCCGGCGCTGCCCATCGCTTCGGCCGATGCGTACACGATGGCGACGTCGGCGCCTTCGCGCGCGAACAACACCGCTACCGCGCGTCCGATCCCGGAATCGCCGCCGGTGACGATGGCGACCTTGTCCTGCAGCTTGCCCGATCCCCTGTAGTGCGGCGCGTGGTAGCGCGGGCGCGGATCCAGTTTGGCCTCCACGCCCGGCTTGTCCTGGTGCTGCTCGGGAAAGGGCGGCATCGGCTCTTTCTGCGCAGCAGGGTCGCGTGTCTGTCCGGCATCGGACGGAGACTCACCCTGGCGCAGGCCGCGATGCTCGTCGCGGCGCACTCGTGGAGTCGAAGATGAGGATGCCATGTCGTCGCCTCCTGAGGGATGTGGCGCAGCTGCGGCGCGAGGGCGTGCCGGGCGGCTCAGGAACTACGACGACTCGTGGTGCCGATTATTGCCGGCAAACGACGTCCGCTGCCTGCAAATGGCGGCGTCGCAATCTGGCGCCTGACCTGGCGGATTTGGCGTGCGCAACCTGGCGTGCGCGCCTGGCGTGCACGTCTCGCGGCACGGTCTCGCGGCACGGTCTCGCGTGCGCGGCGTCGCGTGCGCGGCGTCGCGTGCGCGGTTTCGCGTGCGCGGTCTCGCCCAGGTGCGGCGTCAGCGCTCCGGTACCGGGCGCGTCGGAGGCACGAAGGTGAGTCCTTCTTCCTCAACCTCCAGGATGTCTTCGGAGATGTCGTCCTCGAAGTCTTCCTTGTCGATGGTGCCGTCGGCGACCTGATGCGGTCGCTGGCGCCGCGACGGCCTGTCGGGATCGGGCTGACCGGCGAACTCGGTGATCAGCAGACGATCGACGACCTCGCACCCCACCTCGTCCTCGACGATGCGGCGCGCGATCTGTGGCAGGGACTCGTTGGGTACTTCGCCCGCCAGGATCACCACGCCGTTGCGGCAAAGAATCCGCACGTCGTCGAGTTCCTCGCCGACCTCGTTGCGAAACGCCTCGCGAATGGTCGCCGCCACTTCCATGTCGTCGAGCGCCGCCAGCTCGGGCGGCAGCGGCGCCCCTGCAACGTGATCGTCGCCGGCCACTTCAGGCACGTCCTGCGGATGATCCTGCGGCCGGTCCTGCGCGGCGCCTTGCGGCGCGGACTGGGTGCGCGTCTCGTTGGCTTCCGCGCACTTGGCGCAATACGGCGTCGCCGCCTGCACACGCAGGCGTTCCAGCGCGATGGGCTGCCCGCAGTCCAAACACATGCCGAACGTGCCGCGAGCGATGCGCTCGAGCGCCCCGTCGACCTGCCGAAGCCGCGCGAACTGCTGCTCGGAAAGGCGCGTGCGGATGTCGGCGGCGTGCTCTTCCTGCGCCGCTTCTTCCCATTCGATCTCGCGCTCGGCCTGAATCGAGTCGAGCTCCTGCTCGGCGGCGCCGTGCTCGACGAACAGGTCATGCCGGGACTGCAGAAGCTCTTCTTCCAGCTCCTGCATGGCCGCGCGATCCAGCTGCGGGTGCTGCGAGTTCATCACTCTACTCCACGGGTCTCTGCTGCGAAGTCATCGCCTGACGTGCACTGGCCGCCGCGATGGTGGCGGCCGCGACTCCGCCCTGATGCGGCCTGCTGACGGCAGCGATGGATTCGACCAGCTCCTCGGGCTTGAGCTCGCCGGGCTGATGTCCGCCGCCGAGCTGGCGCTCGGCAGCACGGGTGATGTCGGCCAGCGAGATGATTCCCTGCAGATGCCCGTTGTCGTCGACCACGGGCAGGCGCCGCACCTGGCAGGCGCGAATGGCGTGCTCGGCTTCCGACACGGTATCGTCGGGCCCGCAGCACTGGACGTCGCGCGCCATCGTGTCGGCGATGATCAGATCGCTCGGCCGCGAGTCGCGCGACCAGCAGGCGATGCAGATGTCGCGATCGGTGATGGCACCGATCACGCGGCCGGTGCGATCCACGACCGGAACGATTCCGCAGTCGCAGTCCCACATGATGCGCACCGCCGAGCTCAAGGGCTCCTCGGGCAGGCAGGCGCGAACGTCGGTGGTCATGATGTCGCGAACTTTCATCATGGAGGTGCCTCCATCGTGGCGGTGGTCGTAGCGGGGATGCGCCGGATGGCGCGAACCGAAATGGTCTCGGCCGTCGTTGCCCCGGGCGCGGTCTGGATGACGCTGGCCGTCGGCCAGGATGCGCTTCACCAGAAAGGCGGGGAACACGGTGACGGTGGCGAGCTGCCGAAGCATGCCGAGAAGCTCTTCGTTCATGAGGCCTTCCTCTTGGAGGCTACAACGCGAGCATGCGTCAGCAACACCCATCGCCCGATGCGCGGCGCGATGCGGGGTAGCGTGGTGGATTTCGCAGGCACACGCGCTCGAACGCATGCGCTGGTGGAGCATCAGCGGCCGCCCAGGTATTGACGTGCGACGATGCCGGCCACGTTGCGCACCAGCCAGCGCGGGTAAAGGCGCCCCAGCTGCACGAGCAGCTCGTAGGTCCATCCGCTGACGCGCACCACTTCACCCTTCATGCACGCATCGAAGCCGTCACGCGCAACCGCGGCGGCATCCAGGAGGAGAAACGACGGAACCACGTCGGGGGTACCCAGCGCTTCGCCTGCGTTTCGCACCAGGTCGGTATCGACGAAACCCGGACAGTGCGCGGTGATGGTCACGCCGGTTCCCGACAGTTCCTGGGACAGGCCTTCGGTCAGCGAAAGCACGAAGGCCTTGGTTGCGCCGTAGGCACTCAGCATCGGCGTGGGCTGGAACGCGGCCACCGAGGCGACATTGAGGATGCGGCCGCTGCCGCGCCCGATCATGGCAGGCAGGAACAGGTGGATCAGCTCGGCCAGCGCGACCACGTTCAGCTGCATCATCGCGGAGAGGTCACCGGCCTCCGCGTCGGCGAACGGTCGCGGCACGGCGATGCCCGCATTGTTGACGAGCACCTCGACCGGATGACCGAGCGCGGCGACCTGCTCATGCACCGACGCCGCCGCGCCCGCCACCGCCAGGTCGGCGACGAGGATGTCGACGCGGCGCCCGAATCCTGCGCGCACTTCCTTGGCCAGCGCCTCGAGCCTTGCGCGAGAGCGCGCCACCACGATCAGGTCATGGCCGTGCTGGGCGAACAAAAGGGCCAGCTCGCGGCCGATTCCCGCAGAGGCCCCGGTGATCAACGCGGTCTTCATGTCGCACCCGAATGCGGGAATTCTTGCAGCCCCGCGGTGAATCATTTTGAGAGGATGCCCCGCACGATGGTGGAGGACATCGGTTTTCTACACAGTCGCGCGCGCAAATCCCTTGTTCCGATGCTATTACACAGTGCCATGAGCAAGGGGGACCGGGGGTTGGTGGCGGCTTTGTTCGCCATCTCGCTTCTTACCAGCTGTTCGTCGGGTCATTCGTCGCGGAATGCGGATCGCATCTGCGAGAACGACGACATGTGCACCGCCGCGACCGCGGCGGCCGTCGCGTCCTGGGAGGACGATTACGAGCCTCCGCGAGTCGTCACCGAGGCCGACACCATCCGGGCCGAGTTCTCGCTGCGCATCGCGGGCGTCGAGTCGCCCTACCGCATCATGTCGGCCTTCGTCCTGCCAGGCCAGAGCCTGGGCATCGAGACCGCCGACGCGCCGGCCAAGTCCTCGTTCCTGGCCAAGACCAACGGCGGCACGATCGCGCGAACCGGGCCTCATTCGTGGCAATGGACGGCGCCCTCGAAGCCCGGCACCCACCGTATCCGCGTCATCGACCGCACCAGCGGGCATTCGGCCGACGTGCTGGCCTTCGTCCTCCAGCCCTATGCGGGCGAGGAGCATGTGGGCAGCTACCGCATCGGCCAGTACGAGCGCGAGCCGCTCAAGGGCAATCCCGCCTACCTGCCGCCGCGCGGGTTCGTCCAGGTGACCGCGGAGAACGTCGACGCCAAGGTGTCTCCGCATTTCAAGCTCGGCCAGTTCCTGTGCAAGCAGAACGGCGTGTTCCCGAAATACCTGGCTCTGCAGACCGCTCTCCTCGTCAAGCTCGAAGCCCTCATGGAAGAGATGGCACGCAAGGGCATCAAGGCCGAGACCCTGCACGTGATGAGCGGCTATCGCACGCCCCACTACAACTCCACGATCGGCAACGAGACCAGCTACAGCCGACACTCCTATGGTGACGCGGCCGACGTCTTCGTCGACAACGACGGCGACGGCAACATGGACGATCTCAACCGCGACGGCCGCATCGACAACGCCGACGCCAAGATCCTCTATGAGCTGGTCGAGACCGTGCTGGAACCCAACTCGCCCTCGCACATGCACGGCGGTCTGGCTGTCTACAAGGCCAACTCCGCCCATGGGCCGTTCGTGCACGTCGACACCCGCGGCAGCAAGGCTCGCTGGTAACAGCGCACTCGCGCTTCCCACTCCTGTGCGGCGGGTGTCGGCATTTCGCGCCGACACCCGTTGACGCGCATCCATAGTCGTACCAGCCTCGATGCATGCGACGTGCGGCCGCTGCGGCTGTACGCGTCTGCCCGTCTACAGGAGTGACGACCATGGCCAGCAACATCGTAGAGACCATCGACATCGCCGTACCCGTCCGCACCGCCTACAATCAGTGGACGCAATTCGAGGAGTTCCCGCAGTTCATGCAGGGCGTGGAGTCGGTGCGCCAGCTCGATGACGCCACGCTCCACTGGTGCGCCGAGATCGGCGGCCGCCGCAAGGAGTGGACTGCACGCATCACCGAGCAGATCCCGGACAAGCGCATCGCCTGGACCAGCATCGACGGCGCGCACAACGCCGGCGTGGTCACCTTCCATCGTCTCTCCGACGATACCTGCCGCATCACGCTGCAGCTCGACTACGAGCCCGAAGGCGCGCTCGAGACCGTGGGCGACGCGATCGGCCTGGTTTCGTGGAACACCCAGGAGAGCCTGGAGCGCTTCAAGCAGTTCATCGAAGAGCGCGGCCAGGAGACCGGCGGCTACCGCGGCGAGATCGCCAACGCGGACGACGCGGCCGGTCAGGGCGCGCAGGCGTCGCAGAGTGCCAGCTTCGCGCGCATGCAGGCGCAGGCAGCCTCGCCCACCAGCAGCACTTTCAGTCGTCAGATCGGCAGCACCGACACCACGATGACCGAGCAGCAGGAGCTTGCGACCTCGCAGCAGGGCGGCACCTCCAGCTCGCGTCAGCAGCAGCAGGGCCAGCAAGGCGGCCGCACTCCGGGCGGCGCCGACTCGCCGGCCGAAGAGATCATGTCGCATCAGAACGAGCCGGCCTCCGCGCAGCGCGGCTCGACCACACAGGCCGGCAAGACCACTTCGCGCGACCGGCAGCGGCAGTAGTCGCATTGCTTCGGCCGCGGCACGGCATCGTCGTGCCGCGGCCGTCACCGGCGCGCCGTCGCGGTCGCCAATCACGTCACGCCAAACCTCTCTTTGCTCTATCGGCCCAAAGGGCCTAACGGGTTCGTCGTTCGATCTTTTCGAGCGAGGGGACCCCGATGAAGTACGGATTGATGTTCGTCAACGCCGGCCCGCTTTCGCAGCCGGACGTGTTCGCGCACCTTGCCGTCACCGCCGAGCGCGTCGGCATCGAGTCGATCTGGACCGTCGAGCACGTTCTGGTGCCGCGCGGCTACCAGTCCACCTATCCCTACTCGGCTGACGGACGCATGCCGGCGCCCGAGGATGCGCCCATTCCCGATCCGTTCATCGCGCTCGCCTACGCCGCCGCGCTCACCACGAAGATCAAGCTGGCAACCGGCGTCCTGATCCTGCCGCAGCGCCATCCGGCGTACGTGGCCAAGGAGGCCGCGTCGATCGATCTGCTGTCCAGCGGCCGCATGATCCTCGGCATCGGCGTGGGCTGGCTCGAGGAAGAGTTCAACTCGCTCGGCATCCCGTTCGAGGACCGTGCCGCGCGCACCCGCGAGTCGGTCGATGCCATGCGCAGCCTGTGGTCGCCCGGGCCGTCCAGCTTCAGCGGCAAGTACTTCTCGTGGAAGAACGTCGAGTCGAACCCGAAACCGGTGCAGAGCGGCGGCATCCCGATCGTGCTCGGCGGCCACACCGATCTTGCTGCCAAGCGCGCTGCGCGCTACGGCAACGGCTTCTTCCCGGGCCGCGGCGGCGAGAAAGGCCTGACGCATCTGCTCGGCGTCATGCGCGAGGAATGCCAGCGCGTAGGCACCAACGCCGACGCCATCGAGATCACTGCGGCGATGATGTCGCCCGACCACGACTTCGTGAAGAGGCAGGAAGATCTCGGCGTGAACCGCCTGATCCTGGCGCCGCCGGCCTTCGACAAGGAAGGCCTGACCCAGGGCCTGGAGGCGTTCGGCAACGCATTCATCGCGCGCGCCTGAGTCGCAACGCCGGCGACCGTTTCGTCGCGCACCCGCGACGTCGAACCTGGCCTTCAGCCGTGCGGTCCTGCGCGCCCCTACGACGCCGACCACGGCAGCGACTGATGCCGGCGCACGTACGGCCCGGGCGCGTACACCCCTGCCTCGACGTCGACGTCGAAGTGCGGGAAGCGTCGCAGCAGTTCCTCGAGCGCAACCCGTGACTGCAATCGCGCGGCGGCGGCACCGATGCAGTAGTGCGTGCCGTAGCTCAGAGTCAGGATCTTGACGATCTTCCGCTCGACGTCGAGCATCTCGGCGGTGGGGCCGAACTCGCGATCGTCGCGATTGGCGGCGGCATAGCAGAGCAGCACCTTCCTGCCTTTCGGGATCGTCACGCCATGCAGCTCGACGTCGCGCGTGACGGTGCGAGCCAGGTTTTGCACGGGCGAGGTCAGACGCAGCAGCTCCTCGACCGCGCTGGGAATGAGCTCGGGAGCGGCTAGCAGCCTGGCTCGCTGCTGCGGATTCTGCGTGAGCAGGCAAGCCGATCCGGCCAGCATGCCCGTCACCGTATCGTTGCCACCCGTCACCATCGTAAAGGCGAACCCGAGGATGCGGGCGGTGGTCACCGTGCTCTCGCCGAGCTGGACGAGATCGGAGACGATGTCGTCGCCCGGATGCGTGCGGCGGTGGTCGATGAGGCTGGCGAAGTAGCCGAGCAGCTCGCTGAAAGCGTCGCCCGCGCTCATGACGTCGCCGGTGCCGGCCGCCTGCACGATGGCCTCGCTCCAGCGTCCGAACAGGGCACGGTCGGCGGGCGGAACACCCAGATAGTGTGCCACCACGAAGCTCGGCAACGGCTGGAACAGCTCGGCCACGATGTCGGCCCGGCCCATCTCGCCCAGGCGGTCGAGCCGCTGGCGGACCAGAAGCCGCACCTCGGGCTCGAGCTCGGAAACCTTGCGCGTGGTCAGCTTGCGCGTCACCAGCGCGCGAAACTTCGTGTGCTCGGGCGGATCCAGGAACACCATCGGCATGGCCGATCCCATCCCGAGGGCATCGACGTCGCCATAATTCACGGTAAGGCCGCTGGCCGAGGAGAATGTCGCGGGGTCGGCGGCCGCGGCCCAGACATCGGCAAAGCGCGTCAGCACGTAGTAGTCGCCGTCGGCGACGTGATGAACGGGGTCGTGATCGCGAAGAGCCGCGTAGGAGGCAAAGGGGCTGCGACACTTCTCGCCGCCGCGAAGCTCGAATCTGGCAGAGGCCGAAGATGCGGTCACGACATCCGCCCTATGCTCGAACCATGGCGGCGGCGCAACGCCGGGCGCTGGCGCACGCCGGGTAGGCGGTGGGAGGCGAATGTCATCAACCGCACTCTCCAATTCCTTGTGTCACTCGTGGCAGGCGCCTATAGGTCCACGGGTTCGCCGTCCCGCCACATCTACACGCCTCCGAAAACAGGAAACCATTCCATGCAACTTCTCTCCCTCGTCTTCACCATTATGCTCATCAGCACCACCGCCGCTTCGGCGCTGGCGCAGGACACCCAGCCGGCACCGGAACCGGAGCGCCAAAGCATCGGCGTGCGGATCGTCAGCTCGTTCTTCGACGTGACGCTGCTGCGGCCACTCGGACTCGGAACGACCGCGCTGGGTGCCGGCATGTTCATTCTGATGCTGCCTGTCGCGGCCATCTCCGATGACGTGGCAGGTACCGCCAAGCGCATGGTCGGCGGCCCCGCGCGGTACACGTTCGTGCGTCCCATCGGTCGTTTCGACTAGCGACTCGGTGCGACGCCACCGCGTCGCACCGGCCTGCCGCCGACCTCCCTCCTTGGTGCAGGACTAGGGTCCGCACCGCCTTGCGTGTTGAGCGCCCGCGCGGCTCGTCTACCGTGCCGGCCCATGCCCGCCAGCAGTCTCCTCGCCCTCCTCGACGACATCGCCACCCTGCTCGACGACGTTGCTGTCATGAGCAAGGTCGCCACCAAGAAGGCGGCCGCAACCCTGGACGACGTCGCGGTCCTGACCAAGCTCGCCACGCAAAAGACCGCCGGCGTCCTCGGCGACGATCTTGCCCTGAACGCCGAGCAGGTGGCCGGAGTCGTGGCCGAACGCGAGCTGCCGGTGGTGTTCGCCGTCGCCAAGGGCTCGGCGGTCAACAAGCTGATCCTGGTTCCGGCGGCGCTCGCCATCAGCGCCATCGCACCGTGGCTGGTCACGCCGCTGCTGATGATCGGTGGCGCCTTCCTCTGCTACGAGGGCTTCGAGAAGGTCGCGCACAAGCTGCTGCACCGCAAGCACGAAGACCTCGAGCATCATGCCGAGCTGATCGAGGCCGTCGTCGACCCTGCCGTCGATCTGGTCGCGTTCGAGAAAGAGAAGATCCGCGGCGCGATCCGTACCGACTTCATCCTCTCGGCCGAGATCGTGGTGATCTCGCTGGGAACCGTGGCCGAGCAGTCGTTTGGCATGCGCCTGAGCGTTCTGTCCGCCATCGCGGTCGTGATGACCATCGGCGTCTACGGGCTGGTGGCGGCAGTGGTCAAGCTCGACGATCTCGGCAACGACCTGGCTCGACGCGGCGGCGCCTCGCGCAAGGTCGGACTGGCGATCCTGGCAACGGCGCCGTGGTTGATGAAGGGATTGTCGCTTGCGGGCACCGCGGCGATGTTCCTGGTCGGCGGCGGCATCATCGCGCACGGGGTTGCGGCGCTGCATCACGTCGTCGAGGATCTCGCGCACGGCGCCGGCGCGATGGGCTGGCTGGTGGAGATGCTCGCCAACGCCCTGGTCGGAATCGTCGTGGGCGGCGTGATCGTCGGCGTAGTCATGGCCGCAAAGAAGCTGCGGCCTGGAGCGCCGGCAGCAGCAGGGCACTAGGCCAGTCGCACCATCGCAGAGACGATCGCCGAAGTGACGGTGACCGAGGCGACCATGATTCCGCCGAGCCGGATCGTGAGGCGATGCTCCATCTCCCTCATCTCGCCGCGAAGCTGGGCGGCCAGCTCTGCCAGGCGAATCTCCGTACGCTTCTCGAGCTCCACGAGCCGAATCACCATCCGCTTCTCGGTTTCTTCCAGACGCGTTTCCAGAAGCTGGAACCTCGCGTCGACTGCGGCGAAGCGAGCGTCCATGCGCGCGTAGACTTCGGCAAAGCCCGCGTCCGTACGCGCTCCCAGGTCGCGCACGTCCTGTCTGCTTGCCGCAGCCAGCTCGTTCAGGTCCTGCTTCGTCGCCAACGTATCGGTCATCGCCGCGGCGAGCGCCTGGGCCTGACCTTCGGCCTGCTGCTCGCTGAACCCAGCCTCCCGAAGTCGCCGCGCGTACGCAAGCGTATCCAGAGCGCCATCGCCATCCGGTTCACCTCCACCTGCCGCGCCAGATGCTGTCGCAGGATGAAGCGCAGCGTCAATGACTCGGCTGGCATGAATGCCGCGCCTTTGCAGCACGCACCCCACGTCGTTAGAACCGGACCGTGATCGACATCGTCACCTCGCCAGCTACCGCGCTCGCCGCCGCCATCGCGCGGCGCGAGGTCTCTTCCACCGAGCTTCTCGACGCCTACCTGCAGCGCATCGAGCGTTACAACGGGCCGCTCAACATCGTCGTCACGCTCGACGTGGAGCGCGCGCGTGCGCGTGCACGCGAGGCCGACGAGGCCACCGCGCGCGGGCAGAGCTGGGGACCGCTGCACGGCCTGCCGATCACCGTGAAGGACACCTTCGAGACGGCGGGCATTCGCACGACGGCCGGGTTTCCGCCGTTTGCGGATCACGTGCCCGACACCGACGCCGACATCGTCGAGAGCGTGGTTCAGGCCGGCGCCATCGTCTTCGGCAAGACCAACGTTCCCGTGCTCGCAGGAGACTGGCAGAGCTACAATCCCGTCTTCGGCGTCACGCGCAATCCCTGGAACCCCGAGCGCACTCCGGGCGGATCCTCGGGGGGCAGCGCGGCATCGATCGCGTCGGGCTTCAGCGCGTTCGAGATCGGCAGCGACATCGGCGGCTCCATTCGCGTTCCGTCGCACTGGTGCGGAGTGTTCGGGCACAAGCCGAGCCTGGGCATCATTCCGCCGCGCGGACACATTCCGGGTCCCCCCGGAGCCAAGGCAGAGGTCGACCTGGGCGTGATGGGGCCCATTGCGCGCAGCGCAGGAGACCTGGCGCTGCTTCTCGACATCATGGCGCGGCCGGCGCCGCTGGACGCCAAGGCATGGAAGCTCGAGCTTCCCGCGCCTCGCCATCAAAGGCTGTCGGACTATCGCATCGCTGCATGCATCGACGACACCGACTATCCCGTCGACGCCGAGGTCAGGACCGTTCTTGCCGCGGCGATCGAGAATCTTCGCAAGGCCGGCGCGCGCATCCAGGAGACGACGCTGCCGGTTCGCCTGCGCGAGATCTGCGACGTCTACCAGCAGCTGCTGTGGCCGATCCTGCTGGCCGGCTTCCCGCCCGAGACGTTCGCCGAGATGTCCAAGCTGGCCGCGAGCTTTCCTGCCGGCGCCGGAGCTCCCATCGCGCTGATGGCGCGCTACGGCACTGCCACCCACCGCGACTGGCTCGGCGCCAACGAGGTGCGCGAGCACCTGCGATACGCTTTCGCCGAGTTCTTCACCCGCTACGACGTGCTGCTGACGCCCGTCAACCAGGTCAGCGCCATCGCGCACGACCACAGCGATCCGTTCATCGCACGCAGCATCCGGATCAACGGCGAAACCGTTCCCTATGCCGACATGTTCGGCTGGATCGCTCCCGCGACGGCCGCACTGCTTCCGGCGACGGCGGCGCCCGCCGGCCGCACGTGTGCCGGCATGCCGGTGGGACTGCAGATCGTCGGGCCCTATCTCGAGGACCGTACGACGGTCGACTTCGCACGCCACGTCGAGCAGGCCTGCGGCGGCTTCGTGCCGGCGCCGCTGTAGCGCCGTGGGCGAGACGGTCCTGTACCGGGGCGGCCGCGTCCGCACCATGGAAGAGGGCGCGGCGGCGGCCGATGCGCTGGTCGCGCGCGACGGCCGCGTCGTAGCCACCGGCGCCGAGGCGGACATGCGCAGCGTTGCCGGCGCCGGCGCCACCGTCGTCGATCTGGACGGCGCGACGCTGCTGCCGGGCTTCATCGACACCCACCCTCACCTCTTCCACTTCAGCGTCCTCGAGTATCCGCTCGTCAAGCTGTGGGATGCCGCCAGTCACGACGACATCGTCAGCCGCATTGGCGAGCGCGCGTCGAAGATGAGCGCCGGCGAATGGATCATGGCCTCGCCGGTGGGTGAGCCGCACTACTTCCTGCGCCGCTCCTGGCGCGATCTGGCCGAGCGCGTGCTGCCCGACCGTCACGTCCTCGACAAGGCGGCGCCCGACAATCCGGTATGGCTGCAGGCATGGGGACCGACCACGCCCAACATCTGCGTGTTCAACACGGCGGGGCTCGCCATGCTCGGACTGCTGGACCGCTCCACGCCCGATCGCATCTCGAACGTCTGGATCGAAAAGGATGCCAGCGGCGATCCGACCGGACGCCTGAGCGGACCCGTCAACACCTACTACACCGGCGACCCGTTCATGGACGAGCTGCTCGGCAAGCTGCCGCTGCTCGATCCGTCCATCGCCTTCCCCGCCACGCTGCAGGGCGTGGCCGACTATCACCGCATGGGCGTGACCACGATCTACGAAGGCCACGTCATGGGCGAGGCCGAGATCAGCGTCTTCCAGATGCTGCGCGCCAACGACCAGCTGCGCATGCGCGTGATGACGTCGCTGGAGTCGCAGCAGTACTCGATGCCCTGGCACGGCCCCATCGACGATGCCGAGTTCGTCGCCAACCTGGCGCGCTCGGCCGAGATGACCTCGCGCGACGACGACCTGCTGCGCCACGACGGCGTCACGCTCTCGCGCGGCGGCCCGCTGTCGCCCGGCTTCCTGCGCATGCGCGACCCGTACATCGGACCCTACGGCGAGCTGACGCGAGGCCGGGAATTCGTACCGCCGCACCGCGAGACGCTGGCGATGGAATACTGCGCGGCGAACGACGTGCGCTTCAACTTCATCGGCGCGGGCTACGCCGACCACGACGACTTCCTCGCCCGGGCCGAAGAGTTCGCAAGGACGACGCCGGTCGCGCACCGGCGCTGGATCCTGCAGCACAACTACCTGTGCACCGCCGATCACGCGCGCCGCTACGCCGAGCTCGGCTTTTGCGTGACGACCTCGATGTCGTTCTCGTGTGCCAAGGGCGACCTGTTCGAGCGCCGCGTCGGCGCCTACATCTGGCGCGATCTGATTCCGATGAAGCGCCTGCTGCGCGCAGGTCTTCTTGTATCGGCGGGCAGCGACTGGGGACCCAAGAACATCTTCGAGCACATCGCGCTCGGCCAGACCCACGAGTTCTGGGGCAGCGGCCACCGCAACGACGATGACGACCACCGGTTGACGCGCCTGGAATCGGTTCGAATGTGGACGCGTGATGCGGGCCGCGTGCTGGGATGGGACGGCATCGGCACGCTCGCGCCCGGAAGTCATGCCGACCTGCTGATCGTGGACCGAGACATCCTGGACGAGGACGCGTGTCCGACCGAGCAGCTGCCGCGGACGCGCGTGCTGCGGACGGTGCTGGGCGGGGAGACCGTGTTCGACGAGGGGTTGCTGCGCTGAAGAGACGCGCCAGCCCTGACCTCACACCGCCCGCAGCACCGCCAGCGTCTCGACATGCTCCGTATACGGAAACAGCGCATACGGCCGTAGGCCCGCCAGCCGCATTCTGCCACCTGCCGACAGCACCGCCACGTCGCGCCGAAGCGAGGCCGGGTCGCAGCTGACGTATGCGAGCATCTTCGGCGCCGTCGAAGCGAGAGCTTCTGCCAGCGGGGCCGCCAGACCCTTGCGCGGCGGATCGACGATCACGACGTCGGCGCCGTCGAGCATCCGTGCCTGCTCGGCGGCATCGCC
The DNA here is from genome assembly GCA_035626675.1 of Binatia bacterium. Classification (GTDB taxonomy): domain Bacteria; phylum Desulfobacterota; class Binatia; order UBA1149; family CAITLU01; genus DASPNH01. The sequence goes on along the minus strand of DASPNH010000141.1, from coordinate 26,546 downwards.
GCCGAAGATCGAAGCGCGCGCGCCAATCTCCCGCGGCAGCGCGGCCAGTCCGAGCTCGAGCCCTCGCAGCCCGTGCCCGCTCTCTTCGTTGAAGCGCACCTCGCGAGCACGACGCAGCAGCCCGAGGCCGAAGCTCCCGCACCCCGCGTACAGCTCCGCGACCGCCGCGCCGTCCGGCACCAAGGCGTGCACGTCGGCAACGATGCGGTCGGCCACGTCGAGGTTGCTCTGACCGAAGGCGCCGGGCGGAAAGAAGACGTCCGCTCCGCCGATGTGCTCGCGCACCGCCTCCTCGCCCGCCAGATGCTGCCAATGCGGGCCGAAGATCACGTTGGTGCGCTCGGTATTGCCGTTCCACCACAGGCCCTGAAGGCGCTCGCCGAGCTGGTCCGCCAGGGCGCCGGCCATCGCGAGCACGGGCCGCGGGGAATCGCAGTTGGCCACGAGCGTGATCTGCACGCGCCCGCTGGCACGTTCGACGACGATCTGGACGTAGCGCAGCAGACCGCGACGGGGCGCGTCGGCGTACGGCGCCACGTCGCAGGCGCGAATGGCGCGCTTGATGGCAGCTGCCGCTTCGTTGATGCGTGGATGGTGGACGGCGCAGGACGGGATGTCGGCGATGCGATGCGTTCCCTGCTGGAAGATCCCGAGCTTGGGAGATGCGGCGCGCCCTCTTACGGCAAGCCGTGCGCGCACGCGAAATGCGTCGGCGGCGCCTTCGACTACGTCATCGAGCGCAACGGAATGTGCCGCTGCGACGTGGCGAAGGCTGGAGTGCGGGCCAGCGTCGATGCCGGCCTCGCCGTAGCGCGGGCAGCCCGGGCACGGGGGACGGTGCGTGCACGGCGGCAGGCTCACGACCGCGAGCCTCGTGCGCTCAGGAAGGCGGATGTCCCAGCACCGCACCGACCAGGGTGCGGAAGAACTGCTCGAGCTTCTCGCGCGGCTGACCGGCAAACTTCATCTGCGCCAGCATGTGCGCCGAGCCCACCAGCAGGCGGGCCTGGTCGGCGGCATCGAACTGGCGCGAGATGTCGCCCTGGACCTGGCCGCGCTGCAGCGTGGCGGTGATGATTTCGAAGATGCGGTCCTGGAAGTCGAGATAGCGCGGCCAGACGACCTCGCGAATGGCCGTGCTCCAGTCCAGCCACACGCGTGCATGATCGGGGTGGCTATCGACCGAATTGGTGAAGGCGATGATGTGATCGAGCATGACCTCATCGGCGCTCTTGTCGCTGGCGTGCACCTCCAGCGCCATGTCGATGAGGAAACGGTCGACTTCCTGAAGGACCGAGTCGACCAGCGCTTCGCGCGTGGGAAAGTAGAAGAAGACCGTGGGAACTGCCACGCCCGCCTCTTCGGCGATCTCTGCATGGCGCGCCTCGCCGAGCCCGCGTCGCGCAAAAACCCGAAGTGCGCACTCCATCAGCTGCGCACGCCTCACATCGGGTGCCAGTCGCCTCCGTCTGCGGGGAGAACGGGATTTCGCTTCTTCCGTCTGCATCGGCCTCCTGGATATCAACGTTCGGGTCGGCCGCAACCTTCATGCTGCGCATCGGCGTGGCGGAGGCGCGCGCCGCTGCTGCGCCCGCGGCCCACACGCCTGCGCTCTGCGCCGGTCGGCGCCTACACGACCTGTGACGCGATCGCCACGAAATGGCACCAGCTGCCGATCAGCACGAAGACGTGCCACCAGGCATGAGCGTAGGGAATTCTCTGAGAGGCGAAGAACGCGGTGCCGGCGGTGTACGCCAGGCCGCCAGCGACGACGTAGGCCACCGCCCGTGGTGACAATGCATCAAGAAAAGGCTGCGCGGCGAAGACGCCGACCCATCCCATCGCCAGATACGTGGCAGTGGACAGGAACATCATGCGGCCGCCGCCGTGGAAGAGCTTGAGGATGATGCCGGCAATGGCGAGCATCCAGACGAAGAGGCAGATCACCCAGCCCTGCACTCCGCCCAGGCCGAGCAGGCACAGCGGCGTGTAGGTGCCGGCGATGAGAAGATAGACGGCGCAGTGATCGACGACCTGCAAGATGGTGCGCGCGCCGGGATGGCGCGCGGCGTGGTAGAGCGTCGAGGAGAGATAGACCAGGACCAGCGTGCCGCAATAGACCAGAACGGCCGGGACGCGCCATGGCAGCTCACTGCGCATGGCAAGGCTCATCATGACGACGGCGCCGACGACGCTGGCGACCAGGCCGGCGGCGTGCGTGATGGTGCTGGCCACCTCCTCCCGATGGAAGCGATGTGCCGACTCGTGCATTCCCCTTCCCCCTTGCGCGCCGGCTCGTTGCGAAGCGCCGGCGAATCGAACGCCGGCAGGATTACACTTCGGCCACACCTACGTCCATGAGGAACGTGGTGCGCTGCGAAACGCCGCCGCGATTCACGACCTGACCCCAAAACCGCGTTTTCAGTACCTGACCCCGTCCGGCTACGGGCCGGTGGTGAAGACGGCTTGGAACGACGAGGAGACAAGGTTGCCGGCGCGGTCGCGCACTGCCGAGCCGCCCGAGAACGCTCGCGCGATGTGCGTGGTGTTGGGGGCGAGCATGGCCACGGGCGTCATCGTCACGACGGTGCGATCGGCGCTGAGGCTCAGCACGTACGGAACCGGGACGCTGCCGGGCGACGAGACCAGCTGGAACGCCGACTGGACGACGCTCGGCACCGCCAGCGGCTCGCTGAACGTCAGCACGATCGTCGTGCTGCGCGAAACCGCCGAAGCCCCGCCCACCGGGGCCGAGCTTTGCACCGCCGGCGAGAGGAAATCGGCGCCGCTGTCGGTCGTGAACGTGAACTGCTGCGCGCCCGGCGCCATCGCGTTGCTGCTGGTGTCGCGCAGTCCCTGCACGGACAGGACGTAGGTCGTCGAGGGCTCCAGCGGATCGACGGGGCGCAGCAGGATGCGCCGGTCGGCGTCTTCGAAGGAGTAGAGCGAATCCACCATCGGCCCGCCGTCCTTCTGCAGGAAGACGGTGGCAGGCCCGACCAGGGCCGCATCGATCACCTCGCTCATCTGCACCATGGCAAGGGCGTTGGTCGGAACGCCGGTGTCGCCATCCTCCGGCGCCGCCGAGGTCACTTCCGGCAGGACCGAATCGGTGGCGCTCCCGGTCGTGAAGATCTGCTGGTTGAAGCCGGACTGCGCGTTGCCCGAGAGGTCCTCGACGCCGGACAGGAACAGCCGCACGGTCAGCGAGGTCGGCAGAGGCGACGTCGGCGTCAGGAACAGTGTCCGGCCGTCGGCGCTGAAGCTCTGCGTCGTCGCCAGCACGGCCGAGTTGTCGTTGCGCCGCAGCTGCGCAGTGGCGCCGTGGAAGGATCCCTGGTCCATCGCCTCGCTGAACAGCACGCTGACCACGGTGTTGACCGCCTGCCCTCCGCCCGACGGCGTGATGTGCACGATGGTCGGCGCGACGAAGTCCGGCCCCGGCCCCGTTTCGAACGCGGCCATGGCCGGCACGATGGCGTTGCCGGCGGTGTCGGTGATCCCGCTGGCCTCTATCGTATAGGAGGCGTTCGCCATCAGCGGCGCGTGCGGCTCGACCACGGCCGAGGCGTTGTCGCCCGAGACCGTGAGGAAGCACGGCGCCAGCTCGCCGTTGCCGTCGTCGAGTGTGATGGTCGCATCCGAGATCGTCAGCGGATTGACCGCCTTGCTGAAGCGCACGCGCAGTCGCGCGTTGGTACCGACCTCCTGTGTTCCGTCGCCCGGCGACAGTCCGTTGACGGCCGGGGCGACGTCGTCGGTCGAAGCGGTCACGTTGATGGACGTGGTCACCTGAGAGCCCAGCGCGGTGCCCGCAAGGTCGGTGATGCCCGTGCCGAGCGTGATGCGGATGTTGTGGCTGGCCGCATACGGAGCCGCCGGCGCGAACACGAGCAGGCGTCCGCCTTCGAGCAGGGTGCGCGTGCCGTCCACGGCCAGCCCGCTGGTCTGGTCGACGACGGTCACCGTGGACGCATCGATGGTCGCGGCCGAGACCGGCTCGCTGAAGCGCACGGTAAAGCGCGCGTTGCGCGGCCAGCCCGAGCAGCAGGCCGGATAGATCGCCTGCACCGAGGGAGCGTGCAGGGCCGGGTCGGGCACCGTGCGGAACGTGGAACGGAAGGACGGCGCGTGATTGCCGGAGGCATCCTCGAGGTCGGAGGTCACGAAAAGCTCGATGAAGGAATCGGCCGGAAGCGCCCCGTCGGGCGCGATCTCCTGCACGCGATCGGCGGACGACCCGGTCACCGTCGTGTCCTGCAGCACACCGCCGGCGGCCAGGAACATCGACGAGACGGCCGAGGCCGGATCGACCGGCTCGTCGAAGAAGACGACGCCGCTGCTCAGCGTCGAGACGCCGGTGGCGCCGCTCGGCGGCCTCACGCGCTGGACCTGCGGCGAGCCGTTGTCGAAGGCGCTGCCGGTGCTGAAGCTGGCAGTGAAATCGCCCAGAGCATTGCCCGACAGGTCCTGGATGGCATCGGTCAGCAGCAAAGTGATCTCGCTGTTGGCCGGGAGGGCACCGTCCGGATCGAGGATGACCACCGTATTGTCGAGCGAGCGGATCAGCGTGACCGCGACCTCCTGACCGTTGGCATACAGCACGGCGCTGTCGGTGGTCAGGGTGCTCGAGCGTACCGACTCCGAGAACGTCACGACCACCGACTGGTACACGGGCACCTGCTCGGCGCCGTCGTCGGGCGTGACGTCGATGACCGACGGCGCTGTGGCATCGCTCCCCGCAGCAGCCGTGGTGAAGGAGGAGGTGAACGAGAAATTGGTGTTGCCGGCCGTGTCGGCCACCTGACCCGAGGGCACGCGCACGCCGATCACCGTCGAAGGCGGCAGCGCGATCAGCGGCGTGATCGTGGCCTGGGTTCCGGCCGCGTTCAGCACGACGGTGGCTGCCAGATGGCCGGCCAGACCGCTCATCTCCAGATAGACCGTGTCGCCGTTGACCGTGGTTGCAGCCAGGCGCTCGGTGAAGTTGATCGTCACCGCTTGCGTGACCGGCACGTTGGTCGCGCCGTTGGCTGGCACCACGCTCTGCACGCCCGGCTTGGTCGTGTCGGCCACTGCCGACGCGGCCGTGGTAAAGGTCGAGGTGAAGTCGGCCGATCCGTCCACGCCGGTGCCGACGCCGCCGCCGATCGAGTTGCGCGAGTAGTCCTCGATGCCGTCGACGACGATCGTGTAGGCGGTCGAGACGGCAAGATCGGCGACCGGATCGATGTGGATGCGGCTCTCGCCATTGGTCAGCGAGATCGCCGCCGGCACCACGACGGCGCCTTGCTCGAGACGCACGGCCCCGCCCTGCAGCGAGACCTGGCTCAAAGCCTCGCTGGCTTGCAGCTGGATCGTGGTGTTGACCGGCACCTGGGTCAGCGCCGCCGGTGGACTGGCGCTGAGGATCGACGGCGGCGTGGCATCGGAAACGACCGGACCGGTAGAGACGTTGAGCGTGAAGTTGAAGGCAATGCCATTGCCCGCAGTGTCCTTGACCGACCCTTGCAGCACACGCAGCGTATAGCCGCTGTCGGGCTCGAGCGGCTGCGAGGGCGCCAGGCGCGCAGTGCGGCGGTCGGCGTCGAGCGTCACCGCCGCCTCCACGACCTTCTCGGGCGAGGGGCGGACGAGCACGATGGAGGAGGCATCGATGGTCGTAGGGTCCATCGGCTCGCTGAACTCCACGGCGAACTGCGTCTGGCGCGGCAGGCCGGCGGCATTGGCGGCCGGGCTGGTGCGGACGACGGACGGGCGTACGAAGTCGCTCGTGCTTCCGGTCGTAAACGACGTCGCGTGCTCCGGCACGACGTTGCCCGAGGCATCGGCCACCCCGTCCAGCGTGACGTCGTATTGCGCGTTGCGCTCGAGCACCTGAAGCGGCGTCAGGATCACGCGCCGGTTGGCGTCGTCGAAGGTGAAGAATGCGTTCACCGCGACTGCGCCCGTGGACAGATGGAAGCTCTGCGCGTCCACGGTCTGCGGGTCGACGGGCTCGTCGAAAAGCACGTTGACGCGGGCGTTGCGCGGCACGTCCTGATCGCCGTCGGCCGGATCGACGAGCAGCAGCTCGGGCGGGTCGGTGTCGGGCTGGAACGTGGTCGTGAACTGCGCCGAGCTGTTGAACTGGATGGTATTGCCGGCCACGTCCTCGGACTGATTGCTGGCGTTGATGGTGTAGGTGGTGCCGACGGCGAGCGGTGCGGCAGGAAGGATATAGGCCGTGCGGCCGTCGGCGCTCAGGCTGCGAGCCGACGGCACTGCCTGGTTCGAGGTGACGTTGGTAAGCCCGAGCACGGCGGCATCGAGCGAGGTCAGCGACATAGGCTCGGAGAACTGCACGGCGATCACGGGATTGATGGGCTGGCCTGCGCCCGTGGGCGTGTAACGCACCACGAACGGACGCGTCACGTCGGGACCGAGCGAGGTGGCAAAGCTGCTCGCCGCCGGAATGACCGGGTTGCCGGCCGCATCCAGGACGCCGTTGACGTTGAGCTCGTAAGCGCCGAGCGGCTCCAGCGGCTCGTGCGGAGTCAGCGTCACCAGCGTATCGCCGTCGGAGAACGAGAAGCTGGCCGGCACAGGCGTTCCACCCGGCCCTTCCAGAGTGATCGTGCCGGCGTGTGCAGTCAGCGCATTGACGGGCTCGCTGAACTGCACGCGAATCAGCGCGTTGATGCCCACGTCCTCGGCGCCGTGCGCCGGAGTCCTCGAGACGACCGTTGGCGCGATGCTTTCGCTGGCGCCGGCCGTCACGAACGAGAAGTTGCGGGCGGCCGGCAGCGGCGTGCCGCCGACGTCGAGCACACCGACGCCGAACGAGACGAAGATCGATGCGCCCGGCGGCAGCGGGGCGGCCGGTGTGAACCGGGCCAGCGTGCCGCTGGCATCCAGGCTGCGCGTTCCGGGGATGGGTGAGTTGTTGCTCTGCAGGCGCACCGTGAAATTCGTCTCGGTCAGCGTTGCCGGATGGATGGGTTCGGAGAAGCGGGCAAAGAACGACGCGTTGGTCGCCACCGGCGTGCAGCACAGCGGGAAGACGCTGACGACGGTCGGCGCCGCCGCTGCCGGATCGGCCGACACGCGATAGGTGGAACGGAACAGGTTGGTCAGCGGATTGCCTTCGACATCGGTCAGGCTGGTGGTCACGAACACTTCGCCGAGGACTCCGAACGGCAGCGGATCGTCGGGATGGAACGACGCCGTCTGCGATGGCACCGGATTGGCCACGTCGAACAGCGCCTGGCCATGCTCGTTGACGTGCAGACCGGGCACCAGGCCGCCGTCGGCGGCAAGGAAGACCGAGCGCGGAATCAGCCCGGGCGGAACCGCCTCGCTGACGAAGAGCGTCACCGAGCGCGACGGCGAGACGTCGGTGGCGCCGTTGCCCGGTCGCACCGAGACGATGGTGGGCCGCGTGTCGTCGGGAGTGACGCCGGTGACGAAGCTGGCCACGAAGTCGCCGAGGCTGTTGCCGGAAAGATCGGTCAGGCCCGGACCCAGCACCAGATCCACGTGCGTCTGGCCGGGCAGTTCGGCCGAAGGATCGATGAAGAGCGTGGTGTTGTCGGCCGAGCGTCCCAGGCCCGAGCCGAAGACCGCGCCATGGACGTACAGGTGGATGTTCCCGTCCTCGAACGTGTTGGGGTGCATCGGCTCCGAGAAAGTCACCACGACCGAGGAACCCACCGGGACGTCGGCGGCCTCGGGCGTCGGCGTCATCGCGATCACGTGGGGCGCCGAGGTGTCGGCGCTGCCCGAACCCGTGGTGAAGCCGCTGCTGGCGGTAAAGAGATGATTGCCTGCCGTGTCCTCGATATCGAAGGCGGCAACGATGGTATAGGCGGTCTGCGGCTGCAGCGGCTCTTCGGGAACCAGCGTGGCCACGGTCGCGCCGGCATTCATCGTGACCGTTGCCGGCAGGCGTCCGGCCACACCGTTCCTGGCAAGGGTGAGCGTATCGGCCGACACCGTGGCCGCATCGATCCTCTCCGAGAACGTCACCACCACCGACGTGCTCGTGGAGACGCCGGTGGCCGTATTGGCCGGCGCGAACGTGAACACGCTCGGGCGCGCGGTATCAGGCGTGGCCGATGCCGAAGTGGTGAAGCTCGAGACCACGTCCGGCTGCCCGTCGGCCGAGCGGAAGACGAGCGCGGCCGCGTCGCCGTCGCCCATGGCGTTGCCGGAACGATCCTCGACTCCGTCGATGATCAGCGAATAGAGCGTCGAAGGGGAAAGGTCGGCGACCGGATCGAGCACGATGCGTCGCGAGGAGTCTTCGAGCGAGAGCGTGGCCGCAACGAATCCCGAGCCGCTCTCCAGATGCACGGTCGTCGAATCCACCGACGGCGCTGCCACCGCCTCGTCGAGCTGGATCTTGACCTTGACGTTGACCGGAACGTTGGTGGCAAGGTCGGGAGGGTTCAGGGCCAGGACTTCCGGCGGTGACGTGTCGGCCACGCCGCCGCCGGTCGTGAACGACATGCTGAATCCGAACAGCGCGTTGCCCGCCACGTCGGTGATGGCGCCGTCCAGGAAGAAGGAGTGTGAAGTTGCCGCCTCCAGCGGGGCCAGCGGCGTCAGCGTCAGCACCGTTGCGGTCTCGTCGAGCGTCACGTCGGCAGGTGCGAACCGGTTGGTGCGGTCGTCGCGCAGCCCGACGGTGTTGCTGAGCGAGATCGGATTGATGCGCTCGGAGAAGCGCGCGGTCACGACGACGTCCGCAGGCACGTCGTTGCTGCCCGGAGCCGGGCTGACCGAAGCGACCGAGGGCCGCACCGTTTCGCTTGCCGCGCCGGTGGTGAAGGTGGCCGAGACCGGCGCCTGCAGGGCGTTGCCCGCCAGGTCGGAGATGTTGGCGGGCACGACCTCGATGGTGTGCAGCGTCGATGCCGCCATGGGCGCGCTCGGCGTCAGACGCACGACGCGATTGGCATCGCGCAGGCTGACCGTCCCGGCCACCGGCGACGACCCGACCTTCAGCCGCACGCCGCTGCGCGCTTCGAGGGCTTCCACCGCCTCGCTGAAACGCACGTCGATGACCGCGTTGGTAGGCACGCCCGCGGCCGAGTCGCCGGGATTGGTCGCGGCCACCGTCGGCGGCTCGTCGTCGACGTCGAAGCCGGTGGTGAAGGAGCCGCTGAAATTCGAGAACAGGACATTGCCGGCGACGTCGACGATGCCGCTGAGCACTTCGGTGTTGTGGCTGGTGCCGACGGCCATCGGAGAGCTCGGCACGTAGAACGCCACTCGCGCGCTGGCATCGACCGAGCGCACCGCCGGAACCAGCGTCAGCAGGGTATTGTTGCGAACGCGGAAGCTGCTGGTGTCGAGCGAGGTCGGATCGATGGGCTCGTCGAACAGGAAGGTCACGACTGCATCCAGGGGCACGTTGCTCGTCTCGGGCTCGACGTCCAGCGCCTTCGGCTTGACGGCGTCGGTGGTGGCCCCGGTGACGAAGCTGGCGCTGAACGCGTCCTCGAGCAGGTTGCCCGTGCGATCGCGCGCGCCGTCGACCGTCAGCTCGCATGGCGTGGACGCGGCAAGCTGCCCGGTCGGACGAACGCTTGCCCACAGTCCGTCCTCGGAAACCCTGACGAGCGCCGCCACCGGTCCCGATCCGCAGTCCAGAACCAGCGTCTGCGCATTCAGGCTGCTGGAACGCATCGCCTCGGTGAAGCGCACCAGCACCGCGCTGTTGCGCACGACCGCACTGGCGCCGTCGGCAGGAATGGTCAGCTCCACGGCCGGTGGCGTCTGGTCGGGATCGAAGGGATCGGTCTGTGCGCCGGCTTCCTCTCTGTTGTCGAGTCCGTCGCCGTCGCTGTCCTCGCCGGCATCGGTCGCGTCGTTCGGGTCCAGACCGAAGGTGGATTCGTAGAAGTCCGACATGCCGTCGTCGTCGCTGTCGTTGTCGCGCGGGTCGCTGGTGGTGCCGTCGCTGCCCGGCAGGATCTCTTCTCCGTCGGTCAGGCCGTCGTCGTCGCTGTCGGGGTCGGTGGGATCGGTGCCCTCCTCGATCTCTTCGAGATTGATCAGACCGTCGCCGTCGCTGTCCTCGCTGCCGTCGGGGAGCCCGTCGCCGTCGGAGTCGACGGCGGTAGGGCTCAGGCCGAGAGCGACTTCGGCGCCGTCGAGGACGCCATCGTTGTCGCTGTCGGGGTCGAGCAGGTTGATCGGTCCGTTGCCGTCGCTGTTGCTGGTGCGGCTGCGCTCCTCGCCATCGATGAGTCCGTCGGCATCGGTATCGGCCAGGAGCGGCTGCGAGCCGAGCACGACCTCGTCGCCGTCGGAGAGGCCGTCACCGTCGGTGTCGCTCAGGAAGACGCTGGTGCCCGCCTCGAACTCCTGCAGGTTGGTCAGGCCGTCGAAGTCGAAGTCCTGCGCGGCGTCGGCGGCGAGCTCGGGATTCAGGCCCGGACCGCCTCCGGCGCCGATCACCTCGAGCTCGGCCAGACCGGGCGTCAGGCTTTCGTCGGACGTGTGCGTGAAGCGCACGCGCCGGACGTTCTCGGTCGCCGCCGGGACGCGCAGGTCGCGCCGCGGAGCGGGCAGCACACGGATGCCGCTGTCGAAGATCTTGACGTTGCCGGCGTTGAACGCCTCGAAGCGGCCCTGCAGGACGTCGCGGCCGTCGGCAATGGTACGGTTGCCGGCAACGCCGACCTGTACGATGCCGGCCGAGGTGGGCAGGGTGACCTCGATGAACGGCGATTGTCCCTGGTTGGCCGCGTTGCCCGAGGCCGTGAACCACGAAGTCAGCGCCTCGCCATCGATGGCAAGCCCGGCCGAGCCCGCGTTGCTGCTCGCATTGGCAGCCGCGCCCGGGTCGAGTGCCAGATTGCGGCCGCCCGGGTTCAGCGAATTGGCGGCCTCGTAGTCGTCGGGAATTCCGTCGTCGTCGCCGTCGCTGCCGAACGTGACCGGCAGCGTCACCGAGCCCACCAGGCCCTCGTTGGTCACCGAGATCAGCACGTTGCCGCTGGAGACCGCGCTGACCAGGCCGTCGGGGCTGACCGTGGCGACGGCCGGATTGGACGAGGTGTAGAAGGTTCCCGTGGACGACGAAGTGAGGTTGACCAGGGAATCGTCGACGAGCACGCCGTTGACCGTCAGCTGCGAGGTCGGTGTGAGCGCGTTCAGCGCGGCGGCCGAGCTGGTGACCTGCATGATGACCGGGATGGGATCGATGTCGGCGGTCTCGATCGGTCCGACATCGGTGGAGCCGTCCGGCACGCCGGTGACGAACGGCCCTTGCCCGTACATGGTGCCTTCCTCGCGCAGGCAGATGACGCGGACGCGGAACGGCCCGGCGGGCAGCGGAATGTTCGGGATCGCGAAGGTGCCGTCGGCGTTGACGGCGACGTTGCGGGTCAGGATCTTGGCGGTGCAGGTCTCGTCCAGCACGAATTCGGCACGGGCGATGCCGCCGCCCGCCAGGCCGAGCGCCACGGCAGCCGCCGCCAGGGCGGTGCGTGGACGGAGATGAGCTTTTCGGCGTCGATGTTTCATCGTTTCGCCTACTGCGGCTTCAGGCTGGCGGGGTCGACGATCGGCGCGGTGTTGTCGACGACGACCTTGCCCTGCTCGACGGTGAAAGTGGCGTGGTCGCGGTCCTTGTCGAACCACGCTCCCTGGGTCTTCAGGTACTTCTCGTCGGAGTCCACGATCGGCTTGGCGTCGCCGGACCAGCTCGGACGGAAATCGTCCTCGAAGCCGAAGGTGTTCTCGGAAAGGGCCAGCAGGTCCCAGTCGCCGTCGCCGCCCGAGGGCGTGAACGTGCGCGTGTCCATGTCGACGGTGGCGAAAGGTCCACTGAAATTGACCTGCGGCGTGAACGAGGTGAACGTCGAGACCGGCATGCCCAGGCCGTTCTGGGCCGGCGCGTAGCCGATCCTGGCCTTGCTGCCCGCAATGGTGGCCGCCACGCCCAGGGTGACGGCCGGGCTGGCCTCTATGCGCGTGCTGACCACGCCGCGCAGGAAAACGTAGCCGCGAATGTCCTTTCGGTTGCCGGGCGTGGCCAGGTCCGCGTCGTTCGGCGGCGCCGACTCGTCGAACGGGGAGAGCGGGAAGCGAGCGCGCGTCCAGAAAAGTCCGTGCCGCTGCCCGTGCTCGAACAGCTTCCTGGTCGCGGCGGTGCCATTGCCGCTGGTGGTGGCCAGCCTGTTCATCATCTCGAGCATGTCGTCGGGTGTCTCGGCGACCAGGGCCGCGAACAGCATCTGGAAGTTCTGCGTGGAGCCGAACAGCGGATCGCGGTGCACGTCGTAGAAGAAGCCGGAGATCGCGCCCTCGACCTCCTCGCCGTTCTCGAAGGTGCCGTTCTCGCGCCCGGTGGCGCCCATCCTCGATTCAGCCGTTCCGTCCACGTCCAGGGCCGAGCCGCCTCTCCAATTCGTGAACAGCTGGTCCTGGATGGGCGCGGCAAGCTTCATGTCCATCGAGTGTCCGGGCAGCGCATCGGTGCGATCGGAGACGTAGTCGGCCCACCCTTCCTTGAACGCGAAGCGCGGGCTCTTCTCGCTGTTGATGTTGTGGGCGCGGTTGACGACGCCGTCGGGCGAGAAGCTCATCCCGTTCAGGTACCAGTGCACCATGTGCGAGACTTCGTGGTAGATGTCCGACTGGTAGCCGCGCACTCCGCCGACGGTCGCACCGTCGATGTCGCGATCCACCAGATGAATGGAAGCGGGGAACACGTCGTAGGCCGGAAGGAAGTACGAACCCGTGCCGCTGGTGCCGATGGCGGTGCGCGTCTCGATGTAGATCGGGACGTCGTAGTCGACGCTCCAGGGAACGGTCCCCTTGCGGTCGGCGTAGTAGTTGAAGCCCTGATTGATGAGCCTGGTCAGGTTGGCGATGCTGGCCGCGTTCGGATCGAGCGAGTCGATCATCTGCACCTGCCCGCAGCCGATGTTGCCCGCCGGATCGTGGTCGTTGTGCAGGCAGCGGGTGACGGCGTCGAAGGGATTCATCGTCGCTTCGCGCTCGACCAGGTACAGGTGATGGCCGTTGAACGTGTTGGCCGGCAGCAGCTGGAAGTACCAGTCGACCAGAACGTAGACGTCCGGCAGTGACTCGCCCACCCCGAAGTCGGTGGTGGTGACGTCGGCACGGAAGGCCCCCGTCGGATCGCTGTAGGTGGTCTGCAGGAGCGTGTCGGCTCCGACGTCGTCGTCGAAAACACGCACGCGGATGCCGGGCACGGCAACGCCGGCACCATCGATGATGGAGCCCGAGACGCTGAAGGCCGCATCGGCACCGATCGCGCTGCCCGCCACGACGGCTGCGATCGCCGCCACGAGCATCCCCCTTCGCATCGCGCTCATGGCCGAGCGCTCCTCTCGGCCGCCGAGCCGGGGAATGCCACGCGGTAGCTGCCGTCGTCCTGTCGCGCCACCACCAGCGTGTCGCGCAGGCTGGCCGCACTGCCGTTGCCCTCGACGACCTCGATGCCGTCGACGGTGACCTCGAGCTCCGCCTCGCCGATGCGGCGTACGTCGATGCGGCCGAGCCCGCGAAGCTGCCGTCCCTGATGCGCGGCGATCACTGCGTCCAGAAGCGCGCCGAGCTCGTGCTGCGGCGCCAGCACGGTCTCGAGCTCGGCCCGACTGCCTGCGAACAGTGCCTGGTAGTAGCTCTCCACCAGCGGGCGCACCGCGGGCGCCAGCTCCTCGGCCGCACGCACGCGCTCGCGCCGGGGCGTCCTGTTCCCGGGCGGCTCGGCCGGAGCCACCTGGAGATAGCGGGCCGCATCGGGATGGGCGGCATCGAAGGCGTCGATGCTCGGAGGCGCCGCGCCCAGGCCGCGCGCCATCGACAGGAGCCTGGCGCGCTCGGTCTCGGGCACGCGCGAACGCGTGAACGCCACCGCATCGAGCAATGCCTCGTGCGTCTTGATCTGACTCTGCTGCAGGCTGGTCAGCGTGCCATCGTCGTTGGCGCGCGGCGCCCCGCGTGCATCGCCCGACTGCCGCAGCTGCGCGGTCAGCGCGTGCAGCGTCTCGGCGCGTGCGAGCACCGAGGCATAGACTTCCTCGGGAACGCCGGCGCCCGACTGCAGGCGTGACATCTCGCCGGCCTGCCAGATCTCGAGCGCGCGCGCGGCCACCACGACCCAGGCCGAGGCCGCTTCGATCGCATCGGTTCCTTCGTGCTGGCGCAGTGCCGTCCGAGCCTTGTCGATGCGCGAGTCGAACAGACGCTCGAAGCCGGCGCGGCCCTCGGCCACCTGCTCGGTGCGCAGCAGCAGCAGCAGGTCGTCCTCCTCGGTGCGCGTGAACGTTGCCGGCGCCACCGAGGCGCAAAGCAGCACGGCGCAGGCGGCCGCGACGGCAACGACCCTTCGTAGAGCGCGCATCGTCACCGGAGCTCCACCAGGAACTGGACTTCCTGGATGCCGTTGTTCGGGTTGCCGTCGGCGTCGGTGAAGTTGCCGATCTCGTCGCGCAGATCGCGCAGCTGCACCTGGTAGAGACCGTCGGCCAGCATGTCGAGCTGCGGCGCCTCGCTGCGGACGGTCTTGAGATCGTCGAGCACGCCGCTGACGGTGATCGCTGCGGGCCCGGACAGCGTCAGCGCGTCGCTGCCGTTGGTTCGCAGGACGATCTTCAGCGCCGACAGGATGTCCTCCAGCCCCGCCACGCGCGCCGTCGCTGCCGCCGGAGGAGGCGCGTCCTCGACCAGGGCCTCGATGACGAAATGCGTATCGCGCCTCTCCATTTTCTCGACCTCGCAGCCGTCCTTCTTGCCCTTGACCACCAGGCTGTAGGGACCGTCGAGGGGATTGGCGAAGGCGCCGGGGAAGGCGGTCGTCCATTTGGCGTCCGACCAGACCACGTCATGGCGTCCGGCCGAAGTCGGCAGGCCGAGAATCTCGACCACGTCGGCGTCGAGCTTGTTGCGGACGTGGAACTCGACGCTGTCGAAAGGATCGCCCGGAGCCATCACTTCGTAGGTCGTCCTCGCGTCCGATCCGAGCTCGATCTTGCCGAACGGCTCGACCACGACGATGCGCAGGCCCGGGCCGATCTCGACGGTGACCAGGTCCGAATCCATCGCCGACTCGCACGAGCCGCACCGTGCCGTGACGATCGGGCTGTAGTTGCCCTCGCGCGCGTATTCGTGCGTGACGTTGGCGCCGCCTCGGCTGAAGCCGTCGCCGAAATCCCACTCGAAGCTGACCGTGCCCACGCAATTGGTCTCGACGATGCTGGCGGTGAAGAAGACCGTGCATTCGGGCAGGCGCTCGGCGTGATCGGCGCCCATCACCTTTCCTTCGATGTCGAAGGTGACGGGGGTGCCGGTGCAGACGGTGAACATGCACTTGTCGTTGACCGTGCAGTTGTTGCCGTCGTTGCACGGCGTCCCGTTGACCTGCGTGGCGTTGGGCGTGCACACGCCGTTGTTGCACGACGAGTCGATGCACTCGTTGCCGTCCTCGCACGGCATGCCGGTGGTCTTGGGCTCGTGCGTGCAGCTTCCGTTGCTGCACGCGTCGGTGGTGCAGGGGTCGCCGTCGTCGCAACTCTGCTCCTCGCTCTGCTGCACGCACGCGCCGCCGCTGCACACCGACTGCGAGCACTCGCCCGATCCGCCGCAAGAGGCGCCGTCGGCGGCCGGCGAGTGCGAGCACTGCCCGTCCACGCAGCTGTCGGCCGTGCACTCGTTGCCGTCGTCGCAGCTGGCCGCGCAGGTGTTGCGAGGCCGCGTGCGTGTGGCGCCGCCCCAGCCCGAGCGCGTCACGCCGAAGCCCGGATTGGAAACGATGCGCATGCCGCTCTCCTCGACCGTGGCCGGGCCGATGTTGATGAAGCGGTTCACCGAGTGATCGAACTGGTAGAGGTCGACCACCGATCCCGGTGCCAGGCCTTCGCCGTTGGGAACGCTGACGCGCGCCGGAGGATCGAACAGGACGCCCGGCGGCTGGATGCTCCATGCGGGTCCGAGAAAGCTCGTCCCGCCCGGCGGCGTCATCGGCACCTTGTCCAGATGCACCTGATTGATCGCCACGCGTCCGATCTTGGTGGTGTCGGGAAAGGTCACCGAGTTGGCGAAGACCGTCAGAGTCATTCCGGCCACGCCCGGCATGGGCACGACCACGTCGGCATTGCCGCCGACCACCAGGCCGATGCTGACCGTTTCGGGCAGACGCACCGGACCATTGGCAAGCGTGTTGACCTTGCCCGCCACCGTCACCGTCTCCAAGGAGAGGGCCGGAAACTTCTCGGTGCGCGGCGAGGTGCGCGGATCGATGAAGACCAAGATCTGACCGACGCCCACGCCCTGCAGCAGGAACTGTCCCTGCGCGTCGGTCTCGGTCACGACCTCGCCCTCGCCATCCAGGGCCGTGGCTCGCACCGTCGTGATCGGAATGGGCGTGTTGGTGTCGTCGAGCACCACGCCTGCAAGCGCGGTCTGTGCCGGATCGCCGCCGGTGACGGCTGATGCCACGAAGCTGGCGCGCAGGGTGGCGATGCCGGGGAAGTAGGCCTCGACCACGTTGTTGTTCCGTCCGGTGCCGGGCCCGAGCGTCAGCACCGCGCGCGCGGTGCCCTCGCCGTCGGTGGCCGTTTCGACCTGGCCGTCCTCGTCCAGGTGTCCGGCGCCGGCCAGCACCTGGAAGAGCACCGGCACGTCTTCGAGAGGGTTGCCGTCCTCGTCGACGACGACGACCTCGAGCGGCGTGGTCAGCGGCGTGCCGACCACGCCGGTCTGGTTCTCGCCGGCCACCGCGCGAATGGCGTGCGGCAGCTTGGGAAAGCCGCTGGCGCAGAACAGCGCATCGGCCGCAGCGCCGAGCGCGCTTGCACGCACGCCGTTGTTGCCCGCTCCGGCGCGCGTTCCCAGGGTCAGCGACACCGAGGCGCGGCCGTCGGAGCCGGTGACCTGCTGCAGCGTGCGCACGCCCTCGACGCCGCCGGCGGTCAGGGTGCCGTCGTTGCGATCGACCGTGAACGTCACCAGGCGCCCGGCAAGGGGATTGCCGCCGTCATCGGTCACTTCGGCAACCAGAGGCTGGGCGAGCTGCTGGCCCACCATGCCGGCCTGAGCATCGCCCGAGTGCACCTTGATCGCGATTCCCGTGGGCGACCTGCGCTCGACCGAAATCGACGCCGACTTCTGGTTGCCGACCGCATCGCGCGCGACGGCCGTGATCGTGTTCTGGCCGATCAGCACCGGCACGCCCTCGGCCACGAAGCTCCCCTTCTCCACCGACGCCGTCACGCCGTTGACGGTGACGTCGGCACCGAAGGCCGCACCCACCATGTCGTTGAGGGAGCCGGTGACGGCGATGGCCGCATCGGTGGTGACGAAATTGTCCGGCGGCGAGGTGATGCCGAGGCTCGGCGCGATCTCGTCGAGCGTGACCACGAAGGAGTCCACGCCCTGGTTTCCATCCTCGTCCACGGCCACGGCCACGATTGCGTTGGGACCGCTGCGCAGCGGGACCTCGGCGTGGAACTGGCCGCCGCCTTCGAGCACGGCGGTCACGCCGTTGATGCTGACGCTGGCGGCATCCTCGTCGACGATGCCGCTGACGTCGACGGTTGCCTCGTTGGTCACGCCGAGCGCCGGCTCGTCCAGCTCCAGCGGCACGGCCGCGCAGTCCGAGCCGTCGCAGTCCTCGTCGATCTGGTTGTCGCAGATCTCCGACTGCGGCGGCAGCGGCACGCACGGATTGGGAACGCCGGCCACGCAAAGATCGACGGTCACCTCGCAAGGCCCGATGCCGCACGTCTGCTGGCCGAAGCCTTCGTCGGTCTGCTCGTCGCAGTCGTCGTCGACCCCGTTGCATGACTCGGCCGCACCCGCGCAAAGCTGGCACAGGTCGTTGCATCCTTGCTTGCCCGGCGGATCGCACTGCTCGCCTTCGTCGACGCTGCCGTTGCCGCAGTCCTCGCACGAGATGCAGTTGAAGTTGACGGGCAGATTGACCGCCCTGCGAAGCACGGCCAGCGAGTCGCTGGCCGTGGTGCTGCCGTTGCCGTTGACGTCGCACACACACAGGTCGCAAGAGGACTGTCCCACGGCGCTGCGAAGGACGAAAAGAGCATCGGAAGCGGTCGGCTTGTTGCCGGCGGTCAGAGGCTGACCGCAGTCGCCGAGAGCGGCGTGAGCATCAGGAACGGAGAAGGCAGGAAGCGAGAACGTGACGGCCAGCTGCGCCAGCGTCACGGCAAGCACCGCAGCGGCATGGACGCGGGAAGCAAGGCTGGATGGACCGGTAGGGCCCGGCACGAACGCTCCTTTTCTTGCGAACGCTGTCTCGTGCATCACAGGCGGTGCACGACCACTCCCCGCGACCCCTCGCGCCCTGCAGCGCCGTCGAATCGCGCCGGATCATGTCTTTCGGTCCTGCCCCCGGCAAGGGCGAACTCACATCGCTGCGCTTTTCTTTTCCCCGTTCTTACGAGACAGCGTGCATGTTAGCGTCGGTTGGATTCGCACCGGTCAGCGCACCCTTTTCCTCTCATGGGGGCAGTAGGCAACTTGGCTTCATCCAAAATCGCAACGCTCCCGGCTTTGCCGATGACGGCGGCCCGCCTCGTCCCTGCGTGTCTGTTGATCGTTCTGTCGGCGCCCGCCGCTCACGCCCAGGCCCAGAACGCCTTCCAGCGCGGCTGTTTCACCAGACTGCATGCGGCCGCGGTCGCGGTGGCCGAGAGCGTGGGAAATCGCATCGCGCGCTGTGCGCAGCGGACAGTCACCGGCGTGATTTCCGGCGGCGCGCTGGAATCGTGCCTGCACGATTCCGAAGGGCTGGTGGAGACGGCGCTGGACCGCACACGGTCGGTCGAGGCCGCGTGGTGCGAGTCACGTCCGGCTTTCGGCGCCAGCGACGCCGACGACATCAACGATGCCGTGCGCGAATCCTTCGACCTCGATGCCGCCTTCGGGGACGATCCCGGCGCAGCCTTCGAGGATGCGACCGGCGATCCCGTTCTGGCCCGCTGCCGGATCGCCGTTGCGCATGCCGTCGCCGGCCTGACGACCGCCAGGATCCGAAGCTTCCACCGCTGCACGCGGCGCGGCCTGAAGAGCCGCAGCCTCCAGAACGCGGTCTCGCTCAGCACGTGCCTGGACGGCCGCGGCCAGGGTCACGTCGAAGCCACGCTCGGGCGCGCCCAGGCGTTGATCGCCAGCGCCTGCGCCACCACGCCGCCCGTCCTTGCCGCGCCGGGAAGCTGCGGCGACGCCGACGGCATCGAAGAGGTGGCGGGTTGCCTGGATCGCGCCGCCGCATGCGCCGTGTGCGAGCAGTTCGAGCAGGCGCAGGACGCTCCGGCCCTGTGCGACCTGTATGACGACTCGGTTCGCAACGGCAGTTGCACCTTCCCGCAGCCGCCCGGCTTCTCCGTCGCTCGCGTCTGGGACGAGGCGCTGCTCGAAGCCATCCGCCGCGACACGCCGCGGCCGACGGTGCATGGCCGCAACCTCTTCCATCTGTCGGCTGCGATGTACGATGCGTGGACCGCCTACCACGGCGATGTCGAGGCCGCCTACTTCGTCGACGAAACGCCGACGGTCACCGACGCCGAAGCCGAAGCCGAAGAGGCGATCAGCTATGCGGCATACCGCCTGCTCACGCACCGATTCGCCAACGGCGTCTCGGGCGCCAACGCGCTGCTGAACCTCGACTACTGGCTGCGCGTGCTCGGCTACGATCCGGCCGTCACGACCACTGCCGGCGGCTCGGCCGCTGCCGTCGGCAACCGCATCGGCGCTGCCGTGATCGCGCACGGCCTGACCGACGGCTCCAACGAGCAGGCCGGCTACGCCGACGACACCGGATACTTTCCCGAGAACGATCCGCTCATCGTCGCGCAGCCCGGTGCGCCGATGAACGACCCGAATCGCTGGCAGCCTCTGGCCCTTGCCTTTCGCATCGAGCAGAACGGCATTCCGGCGCCGAGCAACATCCAGACCTACGTCGGCCCGCACTGGGGCAACGTGACGCCCTTTGCGCTGACGCGCGAGAATCCCGACGACGTCTACGTCGATCCCGGCCCTCCGCCGCTGCTCGGAGGTACCGGCGACTTCGAATTCAAGCACAGCGCGCTGCAGGTGCTGCGCCTGAGCAGCCGCCTCGACGGCAACGATCCTACGCTGCTGAACATCTCGCCCGGCGCGCGCGGCAACAACCCGCTCGGCACCAACGACGGCAGCGGACACCCGATCAATCCGTCGACAGGGCTTCCGTACGAGGACAACATCGTGCGGCGAGCGGACTGGGGGCGCCTGACCGCCGAGTACTGGGCCGACGGGCCCAGCTCCGAGACGCCTCCCGGACACTGGAACGTCCTTGCCAACGACGTCTCCTATCATGAAGGCTTCGAGCGCCGCTTCGGCGGTGAGGGCGAGGTCCTCGGCGAGCTCGAGTGGGACGTCAAGCTCTACTTCGTTCTCAACGGCGCCGTGCACGACGCCGCCATCGCCGCGTGGAATGCCAAGCGCGCCTACGACACCGCGCGCCCGATCTCGATGATCCGCTACATGTCGCAGCGCGGACAGTCCTCGAATCCCGATGGCCCTTCCTACCACGCGCTCGGCATTCCGCTGGAGGACGGCCTGGTCGAGATCATCACCGCCGAGAGCTCGGCGCCGGGTCAGCGACACGAGCATCTGGCGGCTCACGTGGGTCAGGTGGCCGTGCGCTCGTGGCTCGGCACACCGGCCGATCGCGAGAATGACATCGCCGGCGTCGGCTGGCTTCGCGGCATCGAGTGGATCACCTACCAGCTGCCGACCTTCGTCACGCCCGCGTTTCCCGGCTACGTCTCGGGCCACAGCACGTTCTCGCGCTCGGCTGCGGTGGTGATGGCCAGCATCACCGGCAGCGAGTTCTTCCCCGGCGGCATCCACGAAGTGGAGCGCCCCGTCGGCAGCCTCGACTTCGAGTTCGGCCCGGTCCAGCCGGTAACGCTGCAGTGGGCGACATACTTCGACGCCGCCGACGACGCCGGCATCTCCCGGCTATGGGGCGGCATCCACATCCGAAGGGACGACTTCGGCGGCCGAATCATGGGCGCCACCATCGGCCAGGACGCCTGGAACCTGGCCAACGCCTACTTCGACGGAACGAACTGAACGCCGAACGCACGAGGCGAGCACCAGACGCATGCAGTGCGTCTGGTGCAAGACTCCCACCTCACCATCCCATCGTGCTACGAGAGTCGGGCGGCCAGAGTGTGTCAGCCGCAAGGCGGACGCCGGTGAAGAGAGCGCAGGCGTACTTCCTTGTACGCCGCAGCGAGCGCACCGGCGTCCAACGCAGCAGATGCCCCGCTATCGTCGCCCGCCGGCCTCTCCCTCGTCGACGTTCAGGGCTGTCGGCAGCAGATCGCATAGCACCCTAGCGACCCCGGAAAAACGCCATTGTGGTTGAAGCCTTCGCAGTGCCATCCATTTCCGTTGAAGTTCGGACGTGACACGGACAGCTGTTGCAGATCGAAGAAGTCGCTGCTGGACGCGCCGCCGCCTTGCACCTTGTAGCCGACCGGACACAGCGCATCGGCGGCGCCGTAGCTGCTGGCGTCCATTTCCTCGACTTCGTTGACGCGAACGCAGTCGCGCACGCCCGGCGTGCAGTTCTTGATGCGTGCGCAGCAGTCCTTGCCGGTGCCGTCTTCGATGCAGACGGTGCAGCTCGGCGGAGGCATCGTCGCCAGCGCGGTGCCGGGCTCCGACAGCGGGCAGACGACGTCGTCGCCATCGATCACGCATGCGTCGTAATCGAAGGCATGAGCCTGATCGGAGTTGCCGTCACGCCAGCCGATCAGGCCGCCCGTGTTGGTGGCGGCCAGGCTGATCACGCCGGTCTTCTTGTTCACCTTCACCTTGCAGGCGTCGGCGGCCGCGGCTGGCGAGGCGGCCACGATGGCCGTCATGGCCGCGGCGGCCATCAGCAAAGAAAAGGCGGGGACGGGACGGTGGGAGGATGTCGCTCGTTTCATGGGTCTCTCCTTGTTGCAGCCGTCTTGGTGCTGCTCCGACAAGGAGGCGTTCCCCGCGGCGTCACGCCGTTCCCCGGACCCCAGTTCTACCCCGAAGGCATCTTTGAGCGCATTCTAAGGAAGCGGGTCCGATCCGGCCTCGGTCCGTGCCGATGAGACGTCTTCATTGCATCACGGCGGGCGGGGCCATAGGAGCCAGACCAGGGCAGGCCGCGAGCGGGCACCTCCATCCACCAGCAGCAAGGCTATTCGAGCCATTTTGTGCTTGATGAGCACCGCCCCGGCACGTAACCAGGATCGTCCGATCGGCTCTGGGGAGGGGTCCGCTGGTGAAAAAGGTGGAAAAGGGAGTCGCTTCGATTCCCCAAGAACAAAGCGAGCAGGCACGTAGCACGTACCTGCATCTCCGCGGCAAGGCCTTCGTTCGCATGGCGCGCGCCTGGCACGCGTGCGTGCATGCCGGCATTGCCCGCACCATCGTCATCGCTTCCATGGTCCTCGGTTTCGGCGCCCTGGCCGCTGCGCAGGAAGCGGCGCAGCCTGCTGCCGCGCCCGCCGATCCCAACGTCGAAGTTCTCCGCAAGCTGCTCGGTGTGCCCGAGCCGCCAGCGCCCGAGCCGCCTGCCCCTGCCCCTGCTGCCGTCGAAGCTCCCGCGGTTGCAGCGCCGGCTGCGCAGGCGCCGGCTCCCGATGCCGCAGCGGCGATTCCCGCCCCCGCTCCTGCAACTTCTTCGCCGGCCGCGCCGCTAGTGCCCGCCACACCCCCGCCGGCCGATACGCCTGCAACGGCTGCGGTATCCGCGCCGTCGGCGATTGCTCCGCCGCCGGCGGCCCCGGCCCCGCCAGCTCCGGCCATCGATCCGCTCCAAGCCGAAGCGGTCGCAGCGGTCTCGAAGCCTGAAGAGTCCATCAAGATCGCTCCGGCTCCGGCGTCGCCCGAGCCCGTACAAGCTCCGGAGGCGCCGGCCGACGCGCCCGCAGCGGCCAAGACCTCCACGACCGCCAAGCTGATCGAGCCCGCACCGGCCGCGGCCGAGCCCGACAAGAAAGCGAAGGCCGTGGCGCCGGCCAAGGTCGCGCGCCCTGCGCCTGCTCCCAAGGCGGCGCCCAAGAAGGAAGCGGCCAAGCCCGCCCCGCGCATCGAGCCCGTCGCGGCCAAGCCCGCAAAGGCCGCGCCCGAGCCTGCCGCCGCGCCGGCAGTCGCTGCGGTCAAGAAGCCAGAGCCGGCACCGCTGCCGCCCGAGGAGCTTCCCGCGCCGACTGCCGAGGCTCTGGCATCGCTCAAGCGTACGATGCCGCTGGAGTCGCCGCCGCCTCCGCCCGCCGCGCAGCTGCAGTTCCACGAGGTCGACGTTCCGGCTCCGGGCGAGGTCGTCTCGGCAGAGAACATGGCCAAGTGGGAGCACCTGCTCGGCCCGAGCGTGCAGTGGGCGATCGGACGCGGCGCCAAGCTTCGCGTGGTCGGTCCCAGGCCGATGCCGATGGAGCCCGTGCGCGCAGATGCCACGCAGCGCTATCACGCCCAGGTCAAGCTTTCCGAGGACAAGACCGAGCTGCTCAACTACGTCGCCGGCATCCCTTTCCCCTTCGTCACCGCCGACGAGGCGGATGCGGCCACCAAGCTGATGCACAACAACGCGTCGCGACTGATCGTCGACGACGTCGACATCCGCAACTTCAGCTGCGAGACGGGCAGCCTCGACGAGAACGCCGGGCTGCAGATCGAGCGCGGCTACGTCAACGAGCACTTCCGCCGGCTCTATTACGTCAGCCGCTTCTACAGCGAGCCCAAGCCGACGTGGAAGAACGCCGGCGGCGTACGCAATCGCGAGCTGCTCTACCCGCTGCTCGAGCCTTTCGACCTGAAGGGCGCCGGCTTCACCTACAACCGCTATCTCAATCCTGCACGGCAGGACGACTCGTGGCTGTACTTCCCGCAGCAGAAGCGCGTGCGCCGCCTCTCGACCGCGCAGCGCAGCGAAGGCGTGTTCGGACAGGACATCGACCTGGACAGCTACGGCGGCTTTGCGGGCAATCCTGCGTGGACGCAGTGGCGGCTGCTGGGCGTCAAGACCATCCTCGCCTCGATGCACGCCGAAGGCTTTCCGCCGGATTGGCAGAAGGGCTCGGCCAATTTCATGTTCGACGACGTGTGGGAGCCGCGCGAAGTTTACGTCATCGAAGGCGTCTCCAAGCTGCCCGAGTACGCGTTCGGCAAGCGCATCATCTACCTGGACCGCGAGAGCTGGCTGATCCCGTACACCGAGATCTACGACCTGCGCGGCGGCCTGTGGAAAGCGCTCATCCAGACCTCGCGTTTCGCGAAGAAGTCGCGGCCGAGCTCCAAGATCGAATATCCGCACGAGCAGTTCTTCTACCCCGCCTTCTCGATGATCGACATGCAGTTCGACCACTGCACGCGCTGCCAGCTCCCCTCGCCCACTTTCCCCGGCGAGGAAGGCTGGTACATCAACGTCGGCGACCGCGAGGGCACCACCGAGGAAGTGTTCGAGGTTTCCAGCTTCATCCAGACGGGACGCTGAGGATGGCCGACGAGCTGATCGAAGAGTTCCGCAAGCGCCTTGCCGCCTGCGACAACGACGCCGAGGGCCGCCTGACGCAGCTGGTGGTGGACGCCAAGCTGCGCGCGCTCGAGGATCTGATCGAGTCGGTGCACGACGAGCAGATCAAGGAGCTGGACCGCAAGAACGATCGGGAGACGACTCTCGAGCGCCGCGAAGAGTAAGGCGCGATCTCAGCGCAGCCGAGACCGAGGACGAGAGGAGCAAGTCCCTTGCAAGAGGACCGCGAAATGAAACAGGTGCCGCTGGAGCCCACGCCGATGATCGAGGCTCTGCGCGATCGCATCGAGAACGCCAAGCGCGACGCCGTCGCGTCGGTGGCGACCCTGCGCGAGAGCCTGCGCGTACGCACCGATCAGCTCGGCCAGCTGCGGATGGACCTGAGCAAGGCCATCGACGATTTCGAGGAACAGCGCCGCAAGCTCGAGAGCGAGCGCGCCGAGCTCGAAGCGCACGTCAACCTGACGCTGGACCCTGCGGTGTTCGGGCAGGAGCTGCTCCAGCAGCGCACCCAGCTCGACCGCGATCTTGCCGCATTCGAAGCCGAGAAGAAGACCGTCCGCGACCGCGCCGCCAAGCGTGCCGACGAGCTGGCCCTGCGCGAGCGCGCCATCGTCGAGGCGCAGGACAAGCTCGACGACGAGCATCAGACGCTGGCGCGCGAGCGTGCCGCGATGCAGTCGGATCATCAGGCCGGCCTCAAGGACCTGGCCGACAGGCAGAAGCAGCTCAATGCCGAGCGCGCCGACCTGGCGCGCCGGATCGAGGCCCTGGAGGCGGACCGCGCCAAGAGCGAGGCCGCTCTGGCGGCACGTTCGCGCGAGCTCGACCAGCGCGTCCTCGAGATCGAGGAGATCCGCAAGAAGGTCGACGAGGAGACCAGCGGCATCCAGGCGCGCCTTGCCGCGCTGGCAAAGGAAGAGGCCGACGCCGAGCGCGAGGCCAAGCTGCGCACGGCCAACATCGAATCGCAGTTCCGCAAGCTCGAGGCCGACCGCAACGCCCTGGACATCGAACGCGATCAGGCGCGCCAGGCTCACCAGGCGCGAATTGCCGAGATCGACGCGCAGGCCGCCGAGATCGAGAAGCGGCGCAGCGGTGTCGAGCGCGAGCGCACCGCGATGCTCGCCGACGTCCAGCTCGAGAAGGACCAGGCCGCGGCGATCACCGCCAGGCTCAACGAAGAGCGCGACGAGCTGGAGCGCCGCCGCACCGCCCTCGAAGAGCTGCGCGCGCGCGCGCAGGCCGAAGCCGATCAGCGCAGCCAGGCGCTGGCCGAGCGCGAAGCGGCGATGTCCCGGCAGGAAGCCGAGCTGGCGGCGTCGATCGCGCGCCGCGAGCACGAGATTTCCGCGCGCGTGGCCGAGGCCGACGCGCGAGTGCGCGCCGCCGCCGAGCTGGAAACGTGGCTGGCCGATTCACGCACGCGGCTGAACGAAGGGCTGGCGGCGCTGGAAGCCGAGCGCAAGCAGCACGCCGAGCAGACCGCTGCACTCGCCGCCGCGCGCACCGAGCAGGAGAGCAGGCTCGCAGCGGCCAGCAGGGAGCTCGAGCAGCGTCAGGAAGAGATCGCCCGCCAGCGCCAGAGCGTGGACGCGGAAATCGAGAAGCGCATGGCCGGAGCGGCCGCGCGCGAAAGCGAGCTGTCGGCCACCGAAGCGCGCCTGCTCGCCGACCGCGAAGCGCTCGAGAGCGAGATCGCCGATCTCGAAAGGCGTGCTGCCGAGGAGACCGAGCGCATCGCCGCACGCCAGGCCGAGCTGGCTTCGGCGCGCGAGACTCTCGACAAGGACCGCCAGCGCCTGGCCATCGAGCAGTCGCAGCTGGAGAAAGCGCGCGAGGACAAGCTCGCCGAGCTCGCAGGTCTGGAGAGCTGGCTCGCCGAGTCCCGCGTGCGTCTGGTCGAGGAGCTCGAGGCACTCGAGCGCTCGCAGGCCAAGCATCACACCGACATCACCGAGTGGGCCGACCGCGCGTGGGCGCGCGAGCAGTCGATCCT
>DASPNH010000140.1:0-7030 GCA_035626675.1 Binatia bacterium | reverse complement strand
CGCCGGTGAGCCACTGATCAGCCCGCCATTGGTGCCACGCGCTCAGCGCTCATCGGCGTAATGATCGAGCAGTCGCTGAGCCGGCACCCCTGCCAGATACAGCGCCTTCAGCATCCACATGCGCGCCGTAGTGCGCCAGATACCATCCTTGTGCCACCGGCGCGCCGAAGTGAGCACGCGTCCGGCGGGGATTCCCATGCGTCCACGCCGTCGCAGTCGCGCGACGAGCTCGATGTCTTCGAAGAGCTTCGGTTCGCGGTAACCACCCATGTCCTCGAAATCAGCCCTTCGCACGAAGATCGCCTGATCGCCGGTCGCGCTGCGAAACATTCGCGAGCGCGCGGAGATCAGATGGCCGATCAGCCGCAGCAGCGGCCGGTTGCTGTCTAGCCGCACGTCGAAGCGACCCCAGATCACGGCGGTATCGGCGAGCACGTCGGTGATGGCAGCTCGAAAGTTCACGGGAAGGCGCGAGTCGGCGTGCAGGAAGAGAAGGACGTCTCCGGCCGAGGCACGTGCGCCCGCGTTGAGCTGATTGCCCCGGCCGCGCTCGCTCGTGATCACGGCGGCTCCGGCCGCCCGCGCCAGATCGGCCGTCGAATCGCTGCTGCCGCCGTCGACCACGATGAGCTCGTCCTGCCGCTGCAGCCCTGCCGCGGTCGACAGAACCGCTTCGCGGATCGTTGCGGCCTCCTGCAGGGCAGGAATGATGACGCTAAGACGCATCTGCCAATCTCGGCGGCGCGTTGGACCCCGCCCTTCCGACTGCTAGCATTGCCTGCATGTCGCACAAGAAATGGTTCGCGATGGCTGCCATCGGCCGCGATCGCCCGGGCATCGTCGCCGATCTGAGCGAATGCGTCTTCCAGTGCGGGTGCAATCTCGAGGATGCGAGCATGACCATGCTGGGCAGCGAGTTCGCCACACTGATGCTGGTCAGCGGTAACGACGAGGGCCTGTCGGAACGGCTGTACGAAGCCACCAAGCGCCTGGAGTGGGAGCGACACCTGACGGTCTTCCTGCGACCGGTCGAGCCGCCCTCCCCGCTCTCGGAGAAGGATGCACCATTCCGTCTGTCCGCCGTCGGTGTGGACAAGGCCGGCATCGTGGCCGGTGTCTCCCGCACCCTGGCCGATCATCACGTTCTCATCATCGATCTTCGCGGCGAGGCGCGCCCGGTCGCCGAGAGCGGAACTCCGCTGTACACGCTGGCGATCCGCATGCGAGTCCCCGAATCCTGCTCGGTCTCCGCGCTTCGCCGCGACCTCGAGGGCGTCGCGTCCAGACTGGGAATCGAGATCTCGCTGGACCCCGCCTCTTCGAGCTAGCCGACCCGGCCGGGACGAAAAAGCACCTTTCCTTCGGCCACGACGAGCTCGTCGCGCACGAAAAGCTGCACGGCTTTGGTCAGCACGCGCGCCTCGAGCTCACGGCCCTTGGCCTTGATGGTCTCGAGCGAGTCCTGGCCGACGTCGATGTGAAAGACGTCCTGCAGGACGATGGGTCCCTGGTCCAGCGCCTCGGTCACGATGTGCGCAGTGCATCCGCACACGCGGATGCCGGCCTCGTAGGCCTGCTTGTAGGCATTGGCGCCAGGATAATAGGGTAGCAGCGATGGATGGATGTTGACGATGCGGTTGCCGTACGCCTCCACGACTCCCCGGGAAAGAATCTGCATGTAGCGGGCCAGCACCACCAGGTCGGGCCGCAGGGCGCCGAGCTCGCGCAGGATGAACTCCATGTGTGCGGCCTTGTCGGTCGACGCCATCCAGCGAAAGGGAATTCCGTATCGCGCGGCGATGCCCTCCAAATCGGGATGATTGGACAGCACGATGGCCAGCTCGGCGTCGAGCTCACTCATGCGATGGGCCTCGATCAAAGCCTCCAGGCAGTGCGCTTCCTTGGAAACCAGCAGCGCGACCCGCTTTCTGGATCGCTCGCCGTGGAGACGGATCGTTACCTCCATCTGCATTTCGGCGCCAGTGTCCTTCAGATCGAGAATGAGCTGGTCGAGATTGATGTCGAGGTCGGCCAGATCCACCAGCATCGTCATGATGAAGAGGCCCTCCATCACGTTCTGATCGATCTTCTCGATGTTGACGTTGTGCTGCGCCAGATATGTGGAGATGCGCGCGACCACTCCCTTCTGATCGCGTCCGAGAATGGAGATGACGGCAGGATTGGCAGCAGGCATCGCGGGTATCTAGCGGCGCCTATCACGACCCGCAACCGCGAGGTCATGGCCGAACGCCGCGCGATTGGAGCTCAAACGACGGCGCGGGCGCCCGTAAGGGTCGCCCGCGCCAGTCGGTCATCGCTTGGATGATTCGGTCCTACTTGATCTGGCCGCGCCAGGCACGGCGGTCATAGATGCGCTCGCGACGAAGCTTGCGCTCTTTGACGACGGTGCGGCGGGCATGCGCCTGCTGCTTGAGCTGGCGAAGTCCGGCCCGGATGTATTCCGGGTCCAGGTGCAGCGTCGTGCAGATGTTCTCGAACGAGAAAGGCCAGTCGGTGTCGTTGCTGGCAACCCAGCGATCGACCTCGAAGAAGCGTTTGCGTCGCTCCGGCACGGGCGAGTTGAGCCCGCGCTGGAACGTGACCAGCGCCTCCTCGAGCACGGCCAACATGAGCCGGTTCTCGGGCTCTCTCGATGTCTCGGCCACCCCGAAATCACCGAACGGTGCGACTGCTCGGCTGTTCATTCTCTAGCTAACCTCCTAGCTGCGTGCGGCTCCGATGAAGTTCGGAATGACCGCTGCGTACCCCGTGTTGCTAGTAGATAAACCCGTAGCCTTTCTGGTCAATAAATTTGTGCCCCTGTCTACCAGATATATCGGGCCATGCCGCAACGCACCGTAAACCCTTTACATCACAGCAGTATTCGCTCGCGCGAGTTGGCAAGATGGAGAATGCGTTTCTCGTTTGCGACGCTTCTCACGTTATCTGAGCCTAAACGCCTGATAAGAAGATCAATTTGAGAATGTGAGCCGCCGCTCAAACTTCGCTCGTTCGAGTGATGACTCTAACCCGTGGTGCGGTCACGCCTTTCGCCCGGAACCGTGCGCCATGCTAGACGCGAGCACTGTCCCGCCATGAAACACTTTTCCCCGACAGCCTACGCGCGTCTGGCCGCTGTCCTCTGGCTGACTTGCGCCGGGCCGGCACCGGGCTCTGCATTCTCGGATTCCGCCGAGGCTCTGGCCAATCAGGCGAACCGGACTTTGCAGACTGCCGAGGCGCAGCGGGACGAGAAGCAGGCTTTGGCGTTCTACCGCCAGGCGGCCGAGCTGGCAGGTAAGGCGGTCGCCGCCAACCCGCAATCCGCACGGGCCAATTTTGTTTATTTTGCCGCGCAGGGCCGGATGCTCCTGGCCGAAGGCGCGGCCAAGAATCTCTTCCAGCTGAGCAGCCTCGACGACTATCTGGACCGGGCGCTGCAACTCGATCCCAACTACTCGAACGCCCTGGCGGCCAAGGGCGGCCTGCTCCTGGAGCTGCCGTTCTACCTCGGCGGCGACGCCAAGCAGGCCGAGACGCTGTTGCGTCGCGCAGTCGAGATCAATCCTACCGGTCCCGGTACGCGTACGACGCTGGCACGCGCGCTTCTGCACAACGGCAACGTCGCAGCCGCGCGCGAGCAGGTCATACGAGCATGTCATTACGCATGCACGCTGCGTCGCTATCGGCACTTCGTCGAAGCGCAGGCCCTTCTCGAAGAGATCGACGTCAAGCTCGGCCGGGCGCAGGCGCAATGAGCGACAGTCGGCGCGACTTCGCTGCGTTGGTGGCCCTGATGCACCGTCTGCGCGCACCCGGCGGCTGCCCCTGGGACGCCGAGCAGACCCATCGCACGCTTCGCCCGTATCTCATCGAGGAAGCCTACGAAGTGCTCGACGCCATCGACTCCGGGGACGACAAGGAGTTGCGTGACGAGCTCGGTGACCTGCTGCTGCAGGTGGTGTTCCATTCCGAGCTCGCCAGCGAGCGCGGCGCCTTCTCCATCGAGGACGTGGTGGAGAGCCTGGCTTCCAAGCTGGTACGCCGCCATCCGCACGTTTTCGCGGATGTCGAAGTGGGCTCGGCTCAGGAGGTCGAGCGCAACTGGTCGGAGATCAAGAAGGGCGAGCGACGGCGCGCCGGGCGCGAGCGGCCTTCTGCCATCGACGGATTGCCGCGCGGATTGCCGGCTCTGGCCAGGGCCAAACGCATCGGCGAGAAGGCCGCTTCGGCGGGATTCGATTGGGCCACGGCGGATGAAGTGCGCGCCAAGGTTGCCGAAGAACTGGAGGAGCTCGACGTCGCGATGGGCAGCGGCGATGACGCGGCTGTGGAGGAGGAGGTCGGAGATCTCCTGTTCGCTCTGACGAGCATGGCCAGGCTGCGCGGCATCGATGCCGAGTCGGCGCTATCGTCCGCGCTGGCCAAATTCGACGCGCGATTCCGGGCTCTCGAGCACGACGTGGAGAGCAGTGGGCGCCAGATGCGCGAGCTCGACGCAGCCGAGCTCGAACGCATCTGGCAATCGGTCAAGACGAAGGCCTGATCCGGCTGCGAAGCCAGGCGAGCGTCTCGACGATCTCGCGGCTTCCGAGCATGGCCCCGGCTGCCAGATACACGGCAACGCCGACGGCCAGCCCGATACCGACGCGAGCACCTGCCGGCGCATCCATCGCCGCCAACGTGGAGAGAGCGGCAGCGACGGCCGCCGTCATCATCGCCGCAGCCAGGCACTGCAGCGCGAGCGAGCGCATCATCGTCGTCAACGGCAGTCCGCGCAGGCGAACTTGCAGAGCGACGAGCAGGATCAGCGCGTTCAACGTCGCCGCGATCCCTGTGGCCATCGCAAGGCCGGCATGACGGAGATCTGCGACGCCCAGGGTTTGGGTTGCCACCTCCATCCACCTTCCCGCCCACCAGTCCGAAGTCACAGCCGGTGGCCCCATCAGTGCCAGGCTGACCACGAGGTTGGCGATGAGCGCGACTACCGCCGCATAGACGGGAACACGCGGCCGTCCGATGGCATAGAATGCCGACGACAGGACGCGCACCAGAGCCACACCGAGCAGGCCGGGCACCTGCGCCTTCAGCGCCCATGCCGTCATCATCGTGTCTTGCGACGAGAAGCGCCCGCGTTCGAGAAGCAGCTCGACGATGTCCGGCGCGAGCAGCAGAAGCCCCGCGGCGGCCGGGAGGCAGTACGCTGTGGTAAGGGTCAGGGCGTGCACGACGGTGCTGCGAAGGCCGTCGCGACGTCCGGCGCTGGCGTGGCCTGCCAGACTGGGAAGCGCTGCGGTTCCAACCGCGGCGGCCACGATCCCGAGCGGGAACTCGAAGACGCGATCGGCGTACCAAAGATAGGAGACGGCTCCCGCCGGCAGCAATGATGCGAAGATCGTCGCGATCAGGACGTTGATCTGGTAGACGGCGCCGCCAAAGACGGCGGCCACCAGCAGCGGACCCGTTCTTCGCACGGCGAGGTGACCGGGAGAGGCGAACATCCGCGGCCGCATTCCCAGCCGCCACAGCGAGGGCGCCTGCACGGCGACCTGCAGCGCGCCGCCGATGAGCACCCCGGCAACCAGCGCGTACTCCCCTTGCTCCAGCGATGGAACCAGCAGGAACGCGCATGCGATGATGCTGGCATTGAGCAGGACCGGTCCCAGTGCCGGCACGGCGAAGGAACGGAAGGTGTGGAGCACTCCCATGCTCCATGCAGCCGTGCCCACCATCAGCAGATAAGGAAAGGTCCAGAAAGTCAGCGAAATGGTGCGGGCACGTTTGTCCGGATCGGCTGCGAAACCGGGAGCGAACAGATCGGTCATCGGCTCGGCGGCAGCCATTCCGGCCACCGTCAGCGCCAGCAGTGCCACCATGGTCACGCCGCCCACCGCAGCCGCAGCAACGACTGCGGCACCTGGCCCCCCGCGCGCGAGGCTTTCGGTAAAGACGGGGACGAACGCGGCCGATGCCGCCCCTTCGGCCGCGATGCGGCGGAACAGGTTCGGGAGCCGGAACGCCACGAAGAAGGCCTCCGCGGCCAGGCCGGTGCCGAAAAAGGCACTGACCGTCATGTCGCGCACCAGGCCGCTGACACGCGACAGGGCCGTCATCGCCGCCAGCACATGGGCCGCGCGCGTGACCGTGGCGCGCTCGTCGACGACGGTGGGTTGACCGTCGTTCAGGGAGTTGCTAGTAGGCACCGTTTCCCAGGCAGATCAGGAGGTTCCGTGGCCAATCATCCGTCGGCGCTCAAGCGCCATCGCCAGTCCGAAAAAGCCCGCATCGCCAATCGCTCGGTGCGCGCCAAGCTCCGCACGCTGGTCCGCCAGCTTCGCGAGACCATCGCCACCGGCGACGCCAGCGCGGCCTCCAACAAGCTTCATGAGGTGTCCCGCCAGCTTGCCAAGGCCGCCAGCAAGGGCGTTCTGCATCGCCGCACGGCATCGCGCCAGTCCGGCCGCCTGGCCCGCCAGGTCTCTTCGCTCGGCAAATGATCCCGGCAGCCCGCATCGCGGGCTACAACCCTTCGGTCATCCTCGAATAGATCGCTTCGGCAAGATCGCGAATGGCGCGCTCGCGCGCCTCCGCGCGCCTCTCCTCTCCCAGCTGGACGTTGTGGAACCGCTCCAGAGCCTGCTCATCCAGCGTCTCCTGCCCTTGAAACGCCGCGCTCGAAGTCACCACCGCTCCCGGGACCGCCGCATGTCCGCGCGTGGCGGCGATCCGGGCGCCCTTCCACAAGCTCTCGCCGCCCGGCCGCGAGAGCTCGGCATCGACGGCGAGCGTGGACTGGTAATCGAGAACGTCGTCGAACTCGTCGAAGGCTACCGCGCGGGTGCGGTCGGTAGTCACGCGCACGGTCAGGACCGCATCGGCCGCGCCGTTCGCGTCGACGGGGCGGAAGCGGCCGCGCCAGCGCAACACGCGCCGAAGCTCGCGCGCCAGGGCGTCGGCGAGAAGCGGGTCGCCATCGCCGACCTCGACGTGGGCAACGCGGATATTGGCGACGTCGTCGGGCAGGTTGCCT
>DASPNH010000139.1:0-2424 GCA_035626675.1 Binatia bacterium | reverse complement strand
TCAGCTGGTCGAGGAACGGCGCGAGCGCGAAGATTGGATCGGTCGGCCAGAAGCGCCGGATCGAGTTGGTCGATTGCGGCGGGAAGCCCATGTACTCGGTGCGCGGGATGTTGATGCCGGGGAAGGTCAGCGGTCCCTTGTCGAACGCCGTCGGAAGGTTGGCGGGGCAGTCCTGCGTGTAGTTGTTGTAGTAGCTGCTCTGCAGGAAGTTGCCGAGCTCCAGGATTCCCTTGTCGCCGTCGCCCGCCGAAAACGCGTTGTCGAACTTGTGGACCGGGAACAGCGCGCGCACTCCGCGCGCATGGTAGTCGTCGAACTTGGCCAGCACGTCCTTTTCCGTGCAGGCCGGGAACCTGGAAGTCGGGCGGACGAAGCAGTCGAAGATGTGCGCGGTCTCGATGCCGAGGATCACCGCCATCTTGCCCTGGTTGATGACTTCGCGAGCCTCCGCCGGGCTCAGGACGATGCGGAAGAAGCCCTTGCCGGGGCCGCCTGCCTGCGCGTCGATGTAGCGCTCCATCGCGTAGGTCTCTTCGATGATGCGATCGACCGCGACCATGTCGTTGCAGGCGTAGCGCACCGGCTGCAGCCCGAGGCCGACCAGGAAGTCGCAGATCACCGAGTTGGTGGTCGCGTGCTGCACGACCAGGCGAAGCCCCGCCATCCACGCGCGCTCCAGCCACTTGTAGTACTGCACCTGGTGCGTGGAGCTGTCGTGCGCGCTCGGCCAGTCGGTGAACGTCGGCCAGCCTTCGGTTGCGTGGTTGAACTCGGGGAGCTGACCGTTCTCGACCACCTCGAAAAGGATGTCGGAGCTGATCTCGTCTCCCTGGTCGTAGCCGTAGCCGAACAGGTCCTTGCGGCCCTCGGCGCCGTGGAAGCGCGAGCAATCGGTCAGCGCGTGCTCGACGCCCAGGCGATGGAACGCGGCACCGTGGTAGATGCCGCCGCCGCCGAAGGCGAAGTTCGAAAGGATGTGCGAGTGGGCGTCGACGAATCCGAACACCGAGCCGTCATCGAACGTTCGCGGCGTCACCGTTCCGGTCGCGTCCAGCGAAAGCTCGGGCACGACGCTGCAGCCGGTCGAAGCCACGAGCTCGACCGGCGCGGCCTGCGCTTCGTCGCCGGAGAGCCCGGTGCTCGTCACGTACTGTCGCAGCCGGTAGCTGTAGAGCAGGACCTCGTCGGGATCGCGCGTGGAGCGCAGCAGCACCCACTCGGCTTCGGAGACGTACTCGTCGTCGATCAGCACGATGTCGGAGTCCAGCGTGTCGTCGCGTCCGAGCCCTGTGGGCAAACCGGTCAAGTAGAAGCCCGCAGGATCGCGCAGCAGGTAGGTGGCCAGATCCGATGCGCGCAGATGCATGGGCGTGCCCGAGCCGGCATCGGTTGCCGAGAAAGCGAAATCGGTAGTGCCGGCGACCAGGAAGCGCTTGCCGGCATCTCTGCCTGCGGCCACGGCGTAGCAGCCGCCGGCGGCCTGGTAGAGGTCTGTCACGGGGCCGGTCGCTTCCTCACATTCTACGGCGGGATCGTCCGCACATGCGTCGGTGTCGCGCCCGCCGCGCACGTCGTCGCCGTCGTCGCCGCCGTCGATCCAGTCGTCGTCGAAGCCTCCCTCCAGGGTGTCGACGCCGTCGTTGCCTTCGAGGCGGTCGCGGCCCCTGCCGCCGTTGAGGAAGTCTGCGCCAGTGCCGCCCACCATCACGTCGTTGTCGCTGCCGCCGCGCACGTAGTCGTTGCCGGGACCGCCGTCGAAGCGGTTGAAGCCCGCGGCATTGCGAAGCCGGTCGTCGCCCGAGCCGCCGCAGATGATGTCGTTGCCGCGCATGCCCAGCACCAGGTCGTCGCCGCCGAGCGCCACGATCACGTCGTCGCCGCGGGTCCCGCGAATCCGATCCTTGCCCCATGTGCCCACGCACGGCCCGATCTTCCCGTTGACGCGGCAGCCCTCGGTGGGCCGGACACCGAAGCAGTGCTCGGCGGCGATGGAAGGGGTGGCGATCAGCAGGGTGGCGATGGCGGTGGCCTGCGCGAGACGGGATCGGAGCGCGGGGCGGGCAAAGGGTCGGGTCATGGAGGTCCTCTTCATCTTCAGTGTCGTTGCTGCGGTCTCGGGCGGCGGGACGGCGGGTCCGCGGGGCCGATGGTCGGCCAGCGGGTTCGTTGCGGCACGGGAGTCGCGAAAAATCAGCGGGGTTCTATGGGCAGGGCGGAGCAGATGCCAGCAGATCGCGGGCGGCGTGCGGTCGCGCCGGGCCGAACGTTTCGGCTCGTGACGTAGGTTTTCCGGCCGGCTAGATTCCGGCGACCGGCTTCGGGGGAAGCTGAAAACATCGGCGGCCTGGACGGCCGCACCGGGGAGTTTTCGTCGGATGAAGAAGTCGGCAATCGCCGCGGCGACGATCGACGAGAACGCGGCCA
>DASPNH010000138.1:0-22844 GCA_035626675.1 Binatia bacterium | reverse complement strand
CTGTGCGAAGTCGAAGGCGACGACGACACCGTCGATCTGGCCATCACCAAGTCGGATTCGCCCGACGCGGTGCGTGCCGGCAACCGCCTCGGCTACTCGCTGACGGTCACCAACAACGGCCCCGGCACCGCGTTCGACGTGACCGTGATCGAGGATCTCGATCCCTTCACGACGTTCGTCAGCGCCTCGGTACCCTGCACGCCGATAGCCGGGATCGGCCTGAGCTGCGACCTGGGCGCGATGCTGTCCGGCGAGGTGGTGACCTTCGACATCCAGGTCGACGTGCATTCGAACGCGCCCACTGCCGGGTCCAACCAGTTCGGGCTGTGCAATGCCGACAGCGACCTGTGCAACATCGCCGCGGTCACGACATCGTCGAACGATACCGACGCCAGCAACGATTCGGACGAAGAGCCGACCAACGTCCTTCCGCCTCCGCCAGGCGGCGGCCAGGCCGATTGCGGCGACGGCGTGGTCGAAGGCCTAGAGCAGTGCGATCCGCCCAGCAGCGAGGATTGCGCAAACACGTTCGACGACGACTTCGACGGACTCATCGACTGCAGCGATCCGGACTGCCTGACCGGCCAACCCACTTGCAGCGCGACCTGCGAGATCGTCCCGCAGTGCCAGCCCATCCTGAACGACCCGGCCACCATCAAGTTCGGCAAGAACGGCGCGCCGGACATGATGAGCATGCACGCGCGCTTCGAGCCGTACACGCCCATCGATCTGTACACCGAGCCGGTGCGGTTCTCGTTGAGCAACGCCAACGGCGTCATCTACCGCGCTTCGCTGTTCCCGGGCGACATGAAGGGCAATTCGAAGGGAACGTCGTTCAAGTTCACCGACTCGCTCGCACGCATGGGTCGCGGCAAGCGCAGCGGCATCTCCAAGTTCCTGATCAAGGCCAAGCTCATCAACGGAGTCCTGACGTATCCGTTCACCTTCCAGGTGTACGGCGACTTCTCGAAGGCGACGCTTCCGGACATGACGACCGAGATCATGTACGGCACCGACATCGCATCGCTGAGCGCGACATGGGTCGGCAGCTACCCGAAAGGCTGGCAGCTGTCGATGAGCATTCTGAACGCGCAGTAGCGGAATGGCGGTGACGAAAAAGAGCATTGCGATGCGACCGCGATTGATTCAGCTTCGCATCGCTACGATTGCACGTCCGACGTCGACTCTAACCCCCTTGGGGTCGGCACCGGCGCGCTGGCCTCTCGCGTAAGCGAGAGGCAGGTGGTCAGCGCTCCGCGTAAGCGGGTCGCTACGGCCGGTCGGCCTGTTACCCCCTTGCAGGCCGGCCGGCTGCCACCGGCGCGGCGCACGTTGCGTAACCCCCTCACCTCGCGTACGAGACCGCAATGTTCAGCGAGATCTTCAGCGAACACGAGATGTTCGCTACCCCCGAGCATCGCGCCTTCCGCTCCAGCATCCGCAAATTCGTCCAGGAAGAGCTGGTCCCGCGCTCGCGCGAGTTTGACGAGATGGGCCGCTTCGACAAGGCGCTGTATCCCAAGATGGGCCAGCTCGGAATGCTCGGCATCCGCTACGATCCGCGCTTCGGCGGCGCGGGGCTGGACTGGAGCTTCTCGGCGATCCTGGCCGAAGAGGTGGGCTGCTGTGACAACGCCGGCGTGGCGATGGGCATCTTCGTCCAGACCGACATGGCAACCCCCGCGCTCGCGCTGTTCGGGTCGGATGAGCTGAGGCAGCAGTTCCTGGTGCCTGCCATCCGCGGCGAAGCGGTCGGCGCCATCGCCGTGACCGAGCCTGGCGCGGGCTCGGATGTGTCCTCGATCAAGACCCGCGCCGTACGCGATGGCGACGACTGGGTCATCAACGGCTCCAAGACCTTCATCACCAACGCCGCCACCGCCGACTTCTTCTGCCTGCTCGCGGTTTCCGACCCCGAGGCCGGATACGGCGGTTTCTCGCAGGTCATCGTGCCGACGCAGACGCCCGGCATCACTTACACGCTGCTCGACAAGATCGGCAATTGGGGCTCGGACACCGGCACGATCTACTTCGAGGACGTCAGGGTTCCGATCGCCAACACGATCGGCGAGCCCGGACGCGGCTTCCAGCAGCAGATGGTCCAGTTCCAGGACGAGCGCCTGATCGCGGCGCTGGCGGCAAGCGCGGTCTCGCTGCGTGTGTGGGAACAGACGCGCGACTACTGCCAGCAACGTGTCGTTTTCGGCAAGCCGCTGACCAAGTTCCAGGTCAACCAGTTCAAGTTCGTCGACATGCTCATCCGCATCCATGCCGCGCGCGAGCTCGGATACGCGTGCGTTCGCAAAAGGGTTCAGGGCGAGGACGCCACGCGTGAGATCTCGATGGCCAAGATCTTCTGCATCGAGGCCCAGCAGTACGTCGCCAACAACTGCATGCAGCTCTATGGTGGGGCCGGCTATCTTACCGACAACCCGGCCGGACGCATGTTCGTGGATGCACGTCTGGCTTCGATCGGCGGCGGCGCCGACGAGGTCATGAAGCAGGTGATCGCCAAGACCCTCGGGCTTTAGCCGGGCGTCACTCTCGAAAAGAAAAAGGGGTCACGCATCTTTTCGGCAGCCGGAAAGGCAGCACCCCGCGGAGATTCGATGTCCGACCCGCAAAATTTCTATCGCTTCACCGGCACCGAGGGATACATCGCCTCGGAGTCCCTCGTCGATGCCGTCAATTGCGCCATCGCGCTCGAGCGTCCGCTGCTCCTGCGCGGGGAGCCCGGCACCGGCAAGACCCTGCTTGCCCGTCACATCAGCGCGGCGCTCGGGATGAAGATGGAGAGCTGGCACGTCAAATCCACGTCCAAGGCCGCCGAGGGCCTCTACGTGTACGACACGGTCCAGCGCCTGAACGACAGCCGATTCGGCGGCGGCAACGTCGCCGACATCCGATCCTACATCAAGATGGGACCGGTGGGCCGCTGCTTCGTGGCCGAGCAGCGCCGCGTCCTTCTCATCGACGAGATAGACAAGGCTGACATCGAGTTTCCCAACGACCTGCTGCACGAGCTGGACGAGATGCGCTTTACCGTGGTCGAGACCGGCGACGAGGTGGCCGCCAAGGAACGTCCCATCGTCCTGATCACCTCGAATAACGAGAAGGAGCTGCCGGACGCATTCCTGCGCCGCTGCATCTTCCACTACATCGAGTTCCCCGACGTGCGATTGATGCGCCGGATCGTCGACGTGCATCATCCCAATCTGGACGCGAAACTGCTCGACCAGGTGCTGATCAAGTTCTACTGGCTGCGCGAACAGCCCGAGCTTCGCAAGAAGCCATCCACTTCCGAGCTGATCGATTGGATCGCAGCGTTGCGCCGCGCGGGATTGAGTCCCGACAAGATCGAGGAGCACATCCCGTTCGTCGGCAGCCTGCTCAAGACCGAGCAGGACTCAGAGGCGCTGGACCGCTACGCCAAGAAGGGCGGCAGCTATCCCTCGACATGGTCCGAGCTGGGCCCGCGCTACAATCAGTAGGCGATGTTCCTCGAGCTGTTCTACGGTTTGCGTGAAGAAGGCGTTCCGGTGGGAACGCAGGAATGGCTCACTCTGATCGAAGCGCTGTCGCGCGGGCTGCACGGGTCGAGCCTGCAGCGGTTCTACCATCTTTCACGCGCCTGCCTGATCAAGCACGAGGGTCACTTCGATGCGTTCGACCGCGTCTTCGCGCGTGTCTTTCACGGCGTCGAAGGCAGCCTGGACAAGCTGACCGAAGAGATCATGGACTGGCTGCGCGATCCCAAGAGTTTTCCGCAGCTGACGCCCGAGCAGCTCGCCGAGCTGCAGAGACTGTCCGGAGACGAGCTGATGCGGCGTTTCCTGGAGACGCTCGCCGAGCAGGACGAGCGCCACGATGGCGGCAATCGCTGGGTCGGAACCGGCGGCCGCTCACCGTTCGGACACGGCGGCGTGCATCCGACCGGCATTCGCGTCGGCGGTCCAGGACGCAGCCGCTCGGCGATGAAAATCGCCGAGGAGCGGCACTTCGAGGACTATCGCACCGACGTCAAGCTGGACGTTCGCCAGCTCAAGGTCGCGCTGCGGCGGCTGCGGCAGCTTACCCGCCACGGCAGCGCGCTCGAACTCGATCTGGACGAAACCATCGACGAAACCTGCCGCAACGCCGGCGAAATCGAGATGGTGTTCCGACCGCCGCGGCGCAACGACGTGCGCCTGCTGCTGCTGATGGACGTCGGCGGAACGATGATGCCGTACTACGAACCCGTCAGCCGCCTGCTCACCGCCCTGCACGAGCAGCGCGGCCTGCGGGCCTTCGAGGCGTACTACTTTCACAACTGCGTTTACGATCATCTCTACACCAGCGCGCGCCTGACACGTGCCAGCGCCGTGCCGACGACGCAGATCCTGCGCACCCACGAGCCGTTCTGGAAAGTGATCCTGGTGGGCGATGCCGCCATGCATCCGGCCGAATTGCTCGAGCCGTTCGGCGGGATCGACCCGCGTCAGACCACCGCCACCACC
Source organism: Binatia bacterium (assembly GCA_035626675.1). Taxonomy (GTDB): domain Bacteria; phylum Desulfobacterota; class Binatia; order UBA1149; family CAITLU01; genus DASPNH01. Next base: position 18,348 of record DASPNH010000138.1, on the reverse strand, counting down.
GGCCTCGTCTGGATGCAGCGCGTTCGCGAGCATTTCGACCGCGCCGTCTGGTTGAATCCCGAAGACCGCAAGGTGTGGCAGCATACGCACACCACGCGCGTGCTGGAGCGCGTCTTCCCGATGTTCCCGCTGACCGTGGACGGCATCACCGAAGCGGTCAGACTCCTGGTAGGCGTCGGCAAAGCGAGCAACGCCCGGGCCGCATAGCGGTCCGGGCGTTCGCTCCTTCAGCCACGCGCCGAACGACCCTGCGTCCAGGCCGCCTCGAGCGCTTGCCCCGCGACGTCGAAAACGCGCGGGCAACCACCACCTGGTCCCCAGCAGCAATCTGGCGGCGCGCCGGTAGGGGACCGGTCACCGGCGCGCCGCCGCCACCCGGCGACTAGTCGGCGAATCCTCCGAGACGGTACTCGCGCGCGAGGACCAATTTCGCCATCGCGCCGCTCGCAGGCATCGCCATCGCAGGGTGGATACGGGCCGCGACCTCCGCGCGGCGCATTCGGAACTGGCGGCGGGCCGGCCACGCGTCAGCCGATAAGTGGAAATTGTGAATCAACGGGAACCGATAAGCAGGTTCAGTGCCATGCGGATGGCCAAATGCTGACGCGGCGGATGTTCGCGCACGGGCAGCAGATTGCGGAAGACTGTCGCGATAACCCCGTGTTTTCCTGCACGCCGTGCCGCTTTGCGCGGCACGGCGATGCCTCGCAGACGGGCAGGCCGGCAACGCTGCAGCCAGGCATGCGAACGCTTCGATAAGCCAGGGACATGAATTAGACTCGCGGAGATGGACCTGCGCATGCTCGCGACCTTCCTGACCGTGGCCGAGACGGGCAGCTTCACTCGCGCCGGTGAACGCCTGCGCGTGACTCAATCGGCCGTCAGCCAGCAGGTGCGAGCCCTGGAGGAAGACCTCGGCTCGACCCTGTTCGCGCGCCAGACCCGCAAGGTGACGCTGACGCAGGCCGGCAACGTGCTGCTGCCCTACGCGCGGCAGATCGTGCGTAAGGTCGAAGAGGCGCGCGCCGTCGTCTCCGACTTCGAAGGCATGGGCCGCGGCCGGGTCTCCGTGGGCAGCGGCGGAGCCGTGTGCCACCACATCCTTCCCGACCTGGTGCGCGAGTTCTCGTCGCGCTTCGGAAAGATCGACGTGCAGGTCATCTCGGGCTTCTCCGTCGAGACGCTGCACCGCACGCTCGATGGGACCGTCGATCTCGGAATCCTGCTTCTTCCCGTGCAGGAGCAGGGTCTGGTCGTCTCCGAGCTGGGACGCGACGAGCTCGTGGCCATCGCTCCTCGCGATCACGCCTGGGGCGCGCTGGAGCGCGTCAAGGCCAAGGACTTCGCCGGACAGCCGCTGGTGGTCTACGACCGCCGCAGCCAGACCTTCCGCCTGCTCGAGCGATTCGTCCTGGAGGCAGGCGTCTTTCCGAGCATCGCGATGGAGATCAGCGATCTGGAAGCCGTCAAGAAAATGGTCGCGGCAGGCCTGGGCGTCTCGCTGGTAGCGCGCTGGGCAGTGCGGAAGGAAGAGCTGGCTGGTGATCTGATCGTGCGGCCGCTCGGTCCCAAAGGTCTCTATCGACCCTGGGGCCTGGTCCGCCGAGCAAACGACGTTCTGACCAATTCGCAAAGAAGCTTTGTCAGCATATGCACCACCAGATTCCCCGATCTGCTGGCGTAATCGAGATTGCACCGATCGCCGATGGCGGTGTGACTATTCGCGCAGCAGGACCTCGGAGGCCAGGCGGACTCGTTGCAGGAGCTTTCGCAGCTGCGGGCTCTTCTGAACCTGGGCGCGCAGCGTGACGATCGCTCGGCGCTCGAGGCGATAACGATCCAGCTTCTTGGGTGCCGGCTTCCTGCCGCTGGCGGCAGCGCGCTCGAGCGGATCCCACAGCGTCTCGATCGGATGCCCCCACAACGCCAGGTCAGCGGGATCGAGGCGCGCGATCATCTCTCGGCACAGGGCCAGACGCGCAGGGTCGGTAGCGATTTCGACGGCCCATTTGTCGACGGACTCGGTGCTCGGTCGCGAATGCCTGGCAACCCCGATGGGATCGCCGAGGCCCTTGGCCTCATGTTTGTGCTTGCCGTAATCGACGGCGGATTCCTCGTGCGAGACGCCGAGGAACTCGAAGATGCCGCGCAGCATCGGCTCCGGATCGGCGACCAGCTTTTCATAGACGACGTGAAAGATCGGGGCCTTCTTCTCGCGCAGGAACTTGGCGATCGCGGGCACGTAACGCTCGAGCAGCGGGTTGTACTGGTGGGCAGTCTGATAGTCGCTGTCGAAGAACGACTCGGCGAACGAGCTGAACACTGCCAGCGGATGGCGCGTGAGCACGACGTACTTGGCGTTCGGGTAGATGCGCGCGATGAAATCGAGAACCAGCGCGTAAGCCGGCGTCTTGTCGAGGAAGAGCTTCTTGTCGGGCTTGGTCGACAGCATCCGCTCGTAGAGAGTGTCGGTGTAGGCGCGGCAAGCGTCGATGTAGTCCTGTTCTCCGCGCGGCAGGTCGGCGACGAACTCCTTGGTCGATTCGGCAGCCAGCACGTGATCGTACGACGCCTTGTCGACGTTGGCGTAGTATCCGAGGTGCGCCAGCGGCGTCAGCAGGTGCGGCTCGGGCCTGCCATAGATCTGTGAGTGGGACGAGATCATGCGCGCCAGCATCGTCGAGCCCGAGCGCGGCGAGCCGACCACGAACAACACTTTGTCTTCCATGAGGAGGTCGATCCTAGCAGATCATCGGGTCGTTCAAACGCTCGCGGTCTCCACACTCGGTCGTGGCAGGCGGGCGTCCAGCCATGCCCACATACGTGCCATCACCTCGTCGCGGTTGATCTCGTTGAACATCTCGTGACGGCCTCCGGCGTAGATGTGCTCGGTGAGGTCGGTGATGGAGGATGCTCGCAGGAAGTCGCACGCTCCTTCGGCGCTGCAGAGGCGGTCATCATCGCCGTGAATGAGCAGCATCGGCAGGTCCAGCTCGGCGGCGCGTCCGACGATCTGCAGCAGGCCGTAGGCAAGGGCCACCAACATCCCCTCCTGGACCCGCTCGCGCAGCACGAGGGGGTCGTCCAGGTAGGCCTGCCAGGCCTGAGGGTCCTTGGAGAGGCGGGTCGGGTCGATGCTCTTGTCCCCCGGGTCCAGGATCGGCACCAGGGCGGGCCCGGAAAGGATGACGAAATCAGGACGGAGCGGCCGGTCCATCAGATAGGCCGTGACGACCAGGCCTCCCATGGAATGGCCGAGGAGGACCACCGGCAGACCGGCGTGGGCAGCCGCGGCGCGGGCGTGGAATGCGGCCAGGTCGTCCAGGAAATCCTCGAAACGCTCGACAGTTCCGAGCTGGCCGCCGGAACGGCCATGCCCGCGAAGGTCCAGGGCCCACACGACCATGCCGTGATCGGCCAGGAAGCGGCCTACGTGGTCGTATCGGCCGCTGTGCTCGCCCATCCCGTGGACGAGCACGACCAGGGCCCGGGCTGGTCCCTGGGGCGTCCAGACGCGATACACGATGGGCACGCCGGACGCGGTCTCGAAGCTGCTCACGACGCAGGGCATTGAGCCCTATAAGCCTGCGTCGGCCGCGAGTCGAGGCGCAAAATACGTCGAGAAAGGCTTCCGTAAGCCTTGTCGCAACGTGGGCAATATCCTAGAAAAAACCGCCGCTCAGAGCGCGCTGGATCAATTTGAGAATGATTCAAATCGGGTTGACGCACTCTGGCCGTTTCAGTACAACTCGCGGCCTGTTCGCTACTTTGTGGGGATTCTTTTAGGAGACTAGTTCAATGTTGGAATCGGCACTGATCGTTGCGGGGCTAGTGCTGATTGGTTGGTTCTTTCCGGAAGCCTGAGTCCGGAGCACTTCCAGTCCGATAGCCAGATTCAAGGGGGCAGCGGAGCGTCAGCTCTTCTGCCCCTTCGCATTTCGGCGGCTGATCCGCCACGCCCAATCGCCTTCCGCCAAGGAACGTCCGCATTAGCGCGGGCCCAGACGGCGCCTCGTGCCGCTGCAAACCCTCCACGACAGCCTACGGCGCACCTTCCCTCTCCGACGGCGCACGCTCAGTGATAGGTAGGTCCGGTCGGCCCCTGGCCGAAGCGACGCTTCTGCAGCCGCTTGAGCTTCCAGCGCATGTACGCCTTGCGCAGGTCGGCGGGCTGCGAAATCGCGAACGTCTCGAGCCCGCGCATGCCGTACCAGCGCAAATAGCCGTAGCCGAAGGCCATGCCGCCAAGATGCGCGGTGTGTGCGACGGTGCCGGTGGCGTCGATGGCCTGCACCAGCTCGAGCAGGATGAGGAAGATCACCAGGTATCGGACGCGAATGGGGAAGAGAAAGTAGAGGTAGACCTGGCGATTCGGAAACCACATCGCGTAGGCCATGAGCACTCCGTAGATCGCGCCCGAGGCGCCCACGCTCGTCACCCATTCACCCCACTGCACGAGCGTGAATGCGATACCACCCCCGACGGCGCAGACGAAGTAATACTTCGTGAAAAAGCGGTGTCCCCAGCGATGCTCGAGCTCGGAGCCGAACATCCACAGCATCAGCATGTTCAGTGCAAGGTGAAACACTCCGCCGTGCAGGAACTGGTAGGTGAACAGCCGCCACAGCTCCAGATCCGTGACCAGAGCCGGGATCAGTCCGAAGTTGCGAGTCAGCCAGGTGCCGGTGGCGAGCTGCACCACGAACACGCCCACATTGGCGATGATCAGTCGCTTGACCGCAGTGGGCAGCGGCCCCTGAGGTCCGAGCCGGAAAGGCGTGGAGGGCCGGTAGACCCATCGACTGCCGGGATTCACGTCAGCTCCGCGCCGGTGCCGAAGGGATCAGAGGTAGGTCAGCCACGAGGAGCGCTCCGGCCGTCGGCCGCGCAAGGTTGCGAAGTACTCCTCCTGCAGCGCACTGGTGACGGGACCGGGCCTGCCCTGTCCGATGCGCCGATCGTCGAGTGACTGCAGCGGGGTGATCTCGGCAGCCGTACCCGTCATGAACGCTTCGTCGGCGATGTAGATCTCGTCGCGCGTGAAGCGTTCCTCGACGACTTCGATGCCGCGAGCGCGCAGCAGCGTGATGGCGGTGTCGCGCGTGATGCCCTCGAGAACGGTGGCGATGGGCGGGGTCTTGACGCGGCCGCCTCGCACGATGAACAGATTCTCGCCGCATCCTTCGGCAGCGTAGCCGTCCACATCCAGCATCAAGGCTTCGTCGTAGCCGCCTCTTCTGGCTTCCACGCTCGCCAGTATGGAGTTGACGTAGTGGCCGACGGCCTTGGCCTTGGTCATCAGCGTGTTGACGTGCATGCGCTGGAAGCTGGCCGTCCGGACGCGGATGCCGTTGGCCAGGCCTTCATCGCCCAGGTAGGAGCCCCACGCCCAGCAGGCGATGCTGACGTGGATCGGGTTGGCCGTGGCCGATCCCAGGCCCATCTCGCCTTCGGCGACATAGACGAGCGGGCGGATGTAACAGGCGCGCAGGCCGTTGTCGCGGATGGTCTCGAGGCACGCTTGCGAGAGCTGCTCGACCGAATAGGGCGACTCGATTCCGAGGATGCGGCACGACTGCTCGAGCCGCACCAGATGCTCGCGCAGCCGAAAGACCGCCGAGCGGCCCTCGCCGCAATCGTAACAGCGGATGCCTTCGAAGGCGCCGAGGCCATAGTGCAGCGTATGCGTGAGGACGTGAACCTTCGCCTCTTCCCAGGGCACGAGCGTGCCGTTCATCCAGATGGACTTGGCTTTTTCCACGCTCTGCTCGTACCGGCCGAAAGCCTCAACGTCAACGTGATGGCGCGAAGTAGCGGTCGTAGATCGCGCGAACCGCCTCGCGAGTGGCGGTGTACTGCGCCAGAAGCCGAGCGCCCGGATCCACACCTTCCAAGCCCAACCTCGTCGCCAGTGGTGCCAGTGCCGAAGGCTCGGTTCCGATCTCCTCGACCGGCCGATCGCGCTCCAGGCGCAGCCGAGCTTCGAGGCGTCGCAGGAACCGGTAATGCGCCGACAGCGACTCGGCGTCCGCGGACGGCAGAGCGCCCAGCTCGCGCAGCGCAGCGATGGCATCGAGCGTCGAGCGCTGGCGAACCCGCTCGTGCTGCTGGCCGTATCGCAGCTGGAGCATCTGGACGAGGAACTCGACGTCGACGATTCCGCCGCGACCCGTCTTGATGTTGAACCGCGCCGGCCCTTCGTTGGCGAGCTCGTTCTCGACGCGCGCGCGCACGTCGGCGATCTCGCGCATCCCTGCCTCGTCGAGGCTCTCCGACCAGATCCGCCGCGCCATCGCTTCCTCGACCCGCCGTGCCAGCGTGTCCTCGGGACCGCAGCGCGAGCAATACACGACGCGAGCGCGGATCAACGCCTGGCGCTCCCACAGATCGGCCTCGCCGGCGTGATACTCGAGGAACCGTTCCAGCGAAGTCACCAGCGGCCCGCTTCGGCCCGACGGACGCAGGCGCGCGTCCACTTCGTAGACGACGCCGTCGCGGGTGCGCGAGCTCAGCAGCGAGATCAGCTTCTGCACCCATTTCGTCGCCAGCACGTGCGCATCGGCGTCGTAGGCACCCGTGCCGCTGTCGTAGACGAAGATGAGGTCGAGGTCGGAGCCGTAGGACATCTCCCGCGCTCCGAGCTTGCCCATGCCGATGACGGCCAGCCCGAGCGACTCCCACGGCCCCGAAAGCCGCCGCTGCACCAGACCGCGCGCCAGATCGGCGGCAGCCGACAGCGCAACCTCGGCGATGGCCGACAGCGCACGGTGCACGGCGTCGGTGTCGAGAGTCTCGGCCAGATCGTGCAGGCCCACGCGCAGCAGCTCGGTGACGCGGAAACGGCGCAGCGCTGCCAGCACCGCCTCCTCATCGAGCCTGTCCTCGGGCAGCAGGGCCTCGAGCGCGTGCTGCAGGCGCTGCGGCGTCGGCTCGGCGCCGGCAGCGTCGGCACGCACCATCGAGTCGAGCAGCTCGGGATGACCGACGAGGTGTGCAGCCAGATACGGACTGCTGGCAAACAGCGAGACCAGGATCTCCATCGTCTTGGGAGAGCTGCCGAGAAGAGCCAGATAGCTGGTGTGCGCACCCGTGCGGATCAGGAACTCGACCAGGCCATCGAGCGCGCGCTCGGGATCCGACGAACGAGCGACCGCATCGAGCAACGCCGGCGCGAGAGCTTCGACCGCGCGCCGCCGCTGCGGGCTTGCCGGTCCGCGCAGGCGGCCACGATAGATGCGCGCAAGATTCTGCGCGGCGCGCTCGCCGCCGGGGATGCCCATGCGTGCCAGTACCGCGCCGGCCTCCTCGAAATGTCCCTCGCTGATCTGGCCGAGCACGGCCAGCGAGACCGGGTCGGCGGCTCGCTGGCGCGGCGCGCCTTCGAGTCGGAGCTCGAGAAAGCGCACGAACAGCTCGTGCACGCGCTGCGTATGGCGCTGCCAGTCCTGCTCGAAGGCGGTCACTTCGTCGAAAGGATCGTCGCGATCGTCGACCGGGCCGGGCGCGCCGCGCCGGCCGCTCCCGTAGCCGAGACGCCGCGCCAGCCAACGCAATCCGTCTGCCGTTTGCGGTAGCGTCTGGGTCTGGCGTTTCTCCTCGATCTGGATGGCATGCTCGACGTTGCGCAGGAACGTGTAGGCGCGGGTCAGATCACCGGCCTCCTCGCTCGACAGATATCCTTCCTGCTCGAGCGCGAGAATCGCCTTGCGCGTGCCGGCGCCGCGAACCGCGGGCGCATGTCCGCCGTGAATGAGCTGCAGAACCTGCGCGACGAACTCGAGCTCGCGGATTCCGCCTCGCCCGATCTTGACGTTGCGCGTCCCGGGCGAGAGCAGGGCCAGCTCGGCATCGATCCGGTCCTTCATGTTGCGGATGTCTTCGATGGTCTGGAAATCCAGGTGGCGCCGATAGATGAAAGGCGCGAGCTCGGCGATGTAGCGCTTGCCGAGATGGAGGTCGCCGGCCACCGGTCGGGCCTTGGCCAGCGCGCCGCGCTCCCAGGTATCGCCCCATCCTTCGTAGTAGAGGATGGCCGCGTCCACACTGGTGACCGCCTCGCCGTTGATCCCTTCGGGCCGCAGCCGCAGATCGACGCGGAAGACGTGTCCGTCGGCAAGGTTCTCGCTCATCGCCCTGGTGACGGCCGTGGCCAGCCGTGTGAAGAAGGCACGCGCCGCCGGCGATCCCTCTGCCACCTCGTCGGTTTCGTAGAGGTAGACCAGGTCGATGTCGGAGCTGAAGTTGAGCTCGATGCCGCCGAGCTTGCCCATGCCGATGACGACGAAGCCTACGGGGGAACCGTCGGCCTTGACGCACTCGCCGCCGCTTCGCGCCAGCAGCCGGCGATGATGCATGACGGCCAAATCGAGCGTGACGTCCGCGAGCCGCGTCAGGCTGGTGAGCGTCTCGTCGAGCGCGGCGATGCCGAGCAGGTCGCGCGCGCCGATGCGGTACATCTCCGCCGAGGCGAGACGCCGAAGCTTGCGTGCCAAGGTCCCGGCGTCGTCGTCTTCGGCGATGTGGGCGGCCGCGGTCAGATCGTCCCGCGCAGGCGGCGGCTGGCGGTAGGCGGCCGCCACTTCGGGCCAGCACGGTCCGTGAGCGACCAGACGCCGTGAGAAGATCGTGCTCGAGCCGCAGATGATGGCAAGCGCTTTGAGCTCGGCCTGCGGCCATGCCCGAAACGTTTCGGCTCCGCCCTCCTCGACCAGGCGCTCGAAGGCGGAGAGCGCATGCGCCGGCGATGGCGCCTCCGCTATCGCGCGCGCCAGCGTATCGGCCCAGGACGATTCCGGGTCAGCGCCGCAGCGAAGCGCCAGCTCGGCTGCGGTGGAGGATAGGCGATCTCGCGGCAAGCGGCCGGGATACCATCGTCCATGCCGCCGAGCCAGTTCGCATGGGACCGATGAGCGCCGCGCGGGCCGGGAGTAGCTACTTGGATTGGAGCGGGATGGGTACCCGCGCCCGGTAGGGCGGTGGTGTTACGCCTGGAGAATCGTCGCGGCGCACGGCCCGTTGCGCAGGTCCGTGCGCCGCGAATGTTCGGGTATGTCGCCTCGCCGGTTACAGCGATCGCTTGAGCGCTTGGGCCGGCTTGAAACCGACCGTTTTGCTCGCGCCGATCATCATCTGCTCACCGGTCTTGGGGTTGCGTCCCATGCGCGGCTTGCGCTTGCGCACCGTGAACGTTCCCAGCCCGTTCAGGGCCAGGCGCTTGTCCTTCTTGATGGCCTTGGCGATGCCGGTCAGGCAAGCGTCCAGAGCGCCTGCCGCGCTCCGCTTGGACATGCCGGTCTTCTTGGCCACGACCTCTACGAGATCCTGCTTGGTCATTTCGAGCCTCCTGCTTTCCACCACACGACCTCGCCATTGCGACGAGATCCCTGCCTCCGCTCCGCCGAAAACACGGGGCGTTGCGATGATGATGCGCCCGCCGGCCCCATGGAGTCAACGAATGCGCGGCACTGTGGTGCAGAAAACTCGCTAGATCGGGGCCGAAGCGCACAGCGTGTCGGCGGGGTCACCGTCGTTGGCGCGCATCCACGCGGCGAGATCGGCCTCGGCCCGGCGCGACAAGGCCTCCTTCTTCTCGCGCGCGTGCAGTCGCCGCGGCAGAGGAGGAAACAGGCCGTAGTTGGCATTCATCGGCTGGAAATCGCGGCGCTGCGGGTCGGTGACGTAGGCGATGAGCGACCCCACAGCGGTGGTCGGCGGTGGTACCTGCACCGCCTTGCGCCGAGCCATCGCCACGGCGTTCAGGCCCGCCAGGAGGCCGGTGGCCGTCGACTCGACGTAGCCTTCGACGCCCACGAGCTGGCCGGCCACCATGACCTCGGGTCGCTGCCGAAACGCCAGCTGCGGCGTCAGGGCGGTGGGCGAGTTGATATAGGTATTGCGGTGCAGACTGCCGAGCCGGACGAACTCGGCGCGCTCCAGGCCCGGAATCGTGCGGAAGATCCGGCGCTGCTCGGGATAGGTCATCTTGGTCTGGAAACCGACCATGCTCAGCAGCCGGCCCTCCACGTCGTCCTGCCGCAGCTGAACCACAGCATGCGCGCGCCGGCCGGTGCGCGGGTCCTCGAGCCCGACCGGCTTCATCGGACCGAAGGCCAGCGTGTCGCGCCCGCGCCGCGCCATCTCTTCGATGGGCATGCAGCCTTCGAAGTATACGCAGCGCTCGAAGCTCTTCAGCGGCATCGCTTCGGCGGCGAGAATGTCTCCGACGAACCTCTCGTACTGCTCGCGGTCCATGGGACAGTTGACGTAGTCGTCGCTGCCGCGCCCGTAGCGCGACGCGCGGAACGCGACATTCATGTCGACCGATTCGGAGGTCAGGATCGGCGAGATCGCGTCGTAGAAGTACAGATGGTTGCTGCCGACGTATCGCGCCAGTTCCTCGCTGAGCGCCGGCGACGTCAGAGGCCCCGTTGCCAGGATCGTGATGCCGTCGTCGGGAATGTGCGTGATCTCGCCGCGCCGGATGGTGACGTTCGGCAGCGACTCGACTGCAGCCGTGATCTTTTCGGCGAACAGCACCCTGTCCACCGCCAGCGCCGACCCGGCCGGCACCCGAACCTCGTCGGCCACGCGCAAGATCAGTGACCCGAGCGCGCGAAGCTCGCGCTTGAGCACGCCCACCGCCGTCATCTCCGAATCATCCCGAAGCGAATTGGAACAGACGAGCTCCCCGAGCAACGAAGTCTGATGCGCCTCGGTCGACCGCACAGGCCGCATCTCCCAAAGCTCGACGTCCAGTCCACGAGTAGCGATCTGCCAAGCAGCCTCGCTCCCCGCCAACCCACCACCGACCACAGTAATCCTAGGATTCGTCATCCAACCGATCTCAAAAACGCAGCCATCTTGAAGCTCGCGCGAAGCGCGGCGAATTCAACGCAACACAGCCCCGCCCTCTCGACACTCTCGAAGCTCGCTCGAAGCGCGGCGAAATCACGGCCACACCTCAGCCGGCGTTTCAGTCGCTCGCATCTTTCGCGCTCGCTCGGGCGCCCTGAGGCTCGAGCGCCGCGTTGATGATGGTGTCGCGGTTCCCAGGCCGCGCGCAGTGGGTCACCCGCAAGGCGCGCGCAGGTTCGCGACCGGAGGCGTACTTCCTGACGCCGTAGGGAGCGGTTCTGCGCGCAACGCCGCGGATGGCCCGCTCCGCGCGGCCCCGTCACTCTCGAAGCGCCGACCCCGCTATGACCCTCGAGCCGCACCGTCACTCTTGCAGCGACATCCCCTCGTCGATCGACTCCGTATACGCACACCCCTCCCGCGCACACCGCCTCACCGTCCCCGCGCGCTTGGTCGTCTTCTCCACCACCACCGGCGCCTCGCACTCCGGACACGCCACCGGCACCGGCTTGTCCCACAGCGCGAACTTGCACTTGGGGTAGCGGTTGCAGCTGAAGAAGATCTTCCCGCGTCGCGAGGTCTTCTGGACCATCTCGCCTTCGCCGCACCCGCCGAGCACGGCCGGGCAGGCAACGCCGATCGGAATCGGCTGGTTCGCGGATTTGACGTTCTTGCAGTCGGGGTAGGCCGAGCAGCCGAGGAAACGCCCGAACTTGGAGAACTTGTAGCGCATGGGCGCGCCGCACTTCTCGCAGACTTCGTCGGTGCTCTCGGGCTCTTCGAGCTCGATGCTGCCGTCTTCCTTGCGCGCAAAGTTCGCCGTGAACTTGCACTCCGGGTATGCCGGGCAAGCGACGAACTCGCCGTTGCGTCCCCACTTCACCACCAGGCGCTGCCCGCAGTTCGGGCACGGCAGCTCGGTTTCGGTGACCTCGCGCTTGACGTCGCGCATCTCGACGCGCGCACGCTCCAGGTCGGCGCGAAACGGAGTGTAGAAATGCCTGGTGGTATCGAGCCATCCGGTCTTGCCGGCTTCCACGTCATCGAGCTGGTCTTCCAGACCGGCGGTGAACTCGACATTGAGGATGTCGGGGAATGCTTCGACGAGGAGGTCGGTCACCAGGATGCCGAGCTCGGTCGGTAGCAAACGCTTGCTGTCGTCCTGCTTGACGTACTCGCGTCCCAGTATCGTCGACATGATCGTGGCGTAGGTCGAGGGACGTCCGATCCCCTGCTCTTCCAGTTCGCGAATGAGCGAGGCCTGCGTGAAGCGCGGCGGCGGCTGCGTGTAATGCTGGCTGCTGAGCAGCTCTCGCAGCGCCAGCAGCTGCCCCTGGGTCAGCTCGGGCAGCAGGCCGGTGGCGTCCTCGCCCTCGTCGGGCGTATCGCGTCCTTCCTCATAGATGCGCAGGAAGCCGTCGAACTTGATGACCTGGCCGCTGGCGCGGAAGCGGCCGCCGGCGGCCTCGATGTCGACGCTGGTCTGATCGTAGCGCGCAGCCGACATCTGGCTGGCCAGGAAGCGATTCCAGATCAGCGTGTAGATGCGCAGCTCATCGGGCGGCAGGTACTGGCGGACGCGGTCGGGCGGATAGTCCAGCGAGGTAGGACGGATCGCTTCGTGCGCGTCCTGCGCGCCCTTCTTCTGTTTGAAGGCGTTGGGCGTCTCGGGCGCGTAGGCGTCACCGAAGGTCGAGCGGATGTAGCTCAGCGCTGCCGCCTGCGCCTCGGCCGCAATGCGCGTGGAATCCGTACGCATGTAGGTGATGAGGCCGGTGGTGCCGGCATCGCCGAGATCGACGCCTTCGTACAGGCGCTGCGCTGCCGACATCGTGCGGCGCGGCTGGAAGCCGTGCTTGCGCGAAGCCTCCTGTTGAAGCGTCGAAGTGATGAAGGGCGGTGCCGCGCGGCGCTGGCGCTCGCTCTTCTTGACCTCGGCAACCTTCCATTCGTTGGCCGACCGGAAGCGCGCCTCCAGGTCGCGAGCCTGCTGCTCGTCGGCGATGTAGAAGGCCTTGGTCGGGCCTGCGCCGTTGCCCTCGGAGGAGGCTCGCAGACTCTTCAGATCGATTTTCTTGCCGTCGACCTCGACCAGCCGCGCCTCGAACTGCTCCTTCTCGGTGCCGCGCTCGGGCGCGAGCCTGGCGGTGATCTGCCAGTACTCGAGCGCCTGGAAGCCCTGGATCTCGCGCTCGCGCTCGACGATCAGGCGAACCGCAACGGATTGGACGCGCCCGGCCGACAGGCCGCGGCGCACCTTGTCCCACAGCAGCGGCGAGATCTGATAGCCCACCAGACGATCGATGACGCGTCGGGCCTGCTGGGCCTCGAACTTGTGCTCGTCGATCTGGACGGGGTTCTTGATGGCGGACTGGACCGCCGCCTTGGTGATCTCGTTGAAGAGGACTCGGTGAACCTGCCCCCGGAAGCTCTTGGGTACCACGTGCTGCGCGATATGGTAGGCGATGGCCTCGCCCTCGCGGTCGGGATCGGGGGCCAGAAAGATCTTGTCCTTTCCGCTGGCCGCGCTCTTGAGCTCCTTGATGACCTTGCCCTTGCCACGAATGACCTCGTAGTCGGGCTCGAAGTTGCCGTCGACGTTGACGCCGAGCTTGTTCTTGGGGAGGTCGACCAGATGGCCGACCGACGCTTTGACCTCGTAGTCGCGGCCGAGGTAGCGCGCCAGGGTCTTGGCCTTGGCGGGCGATTCGACAACGACGAGGTTCTTGGCTGCCATGAGATGTACGCTTCTCCGCTGAGTCAGGGATGTTGCGGCGCGCGCGGCGCCGCTTCGGGAAGACGGAGGCTGGACGCCAGATGGGTGCAGGAATAATTCCCGCTCCACCCTCGCTCGACCAAACCGTCCATTTCGAGCGCAGTTAACAACGCCAGAACTCGTCCGCCGTCAAGCGCGGTCACCTCGACGAGGCCATCGAGGTCCCGTGGTCCGCGCTGCAGAAGACCCACGATCGAGCGTGCGCCAGCGTCCATCAAGCACCCGAAATCGCTTACGCTTTTGCCGGGCCGTGGTGCATCGGCGAGGAGCGGCACGGGCACGCCGCTGGTGGCGGAAAGGTCGCGTGCCTCGGTCAGGAGGTAGCAGCCCTCTTGCGCCAGCGCGTTGGTGCCGAGCGAATACGGCGAGTCGATGGGCCCGGGGACAGCGTAGACGTCGCGGCCCTGAGCGAGCGCGTGGCGGGCGCTGGCCAGCGAGCCGCTACGGTGGCCGGCTTCCACGACGATGGTCGCGCGCGCAAGGCCGGTGATGATGCGGTTGCGATAGGGGAACATGCGCGCGATCGGCCGCCGGCCAGGTGGCTGCTCCGAGAGCAGGCATCCGCCGCTTTCGACGATACGCATCGCCAGCTCGGTGTGCTCGGAGGGATAGATCCGATCCAATCCGCCGGCCATGACGGCTGCGGTCCTGCCGCCGGCCAGCGCACCGCGATGCGCCGACGCATCGATGCCGCGCGCAAGGCCGCTGACCACGACGCTGCCGGCGGCCGCAAGCTCGCGCGCCAGACGAGAGGCCGTTCGCAAGCCGTACTCACTGCAGCGGCGCGATCCGACGATAGCCACGGCCGGGTCGCACGCAGCTGGCGGCGAGCCGCGCCAGTACAGGACCAGCGGCGGGTCGGGTACGTGGCGAAGCAGGATGGGATAGTCGGCCGAATCGATCGCGGTCATGTTCAGACCATGGCGCCGGACGCACTCGACGACGCCCGGTGCCTGCTCGCGCGCCGATCTTAGCGCCTGGATCGCGGCAGTCCTTGCGCCGGCCAGGACGAGGGCATCGTCGTCGGCCCGTACCACGACCCGCGCGTCGCCGTCGAAGCGCGAAAGCAGGCCCAACCACGGCGCCGAGCTCGTCCACGCCGCCAGCGCGAGCGCCGCCCATGCTTCCAGGCGATCCTCGTCCCCACTCATTCGCCGGGGTTACGCCGGCGATGGCTCCGCCGTCAATGCCACGACAGTCATCTGCTGCGATCATCATGGTGCCTCGCAGCGTATCGCGAAGACGCGGCAGTGGCATCGGCGACGCGGCGCGCAGATGATGGCGCCGTGTCTTCCGTGCGCTATTTCGCCTACGGCTCCAACATGCAGTCACACACACTGCGCAGCCGGCGCACCATCGAGCCTGCCTCGGCCATTGCCGCGCGCGCTTTCGGCTGGCGCCTGGTTCTCGACAAGCCGAGCATCATGATCGCCGAGGAAGGCATGGCCAACATCGTCGCCGATTCGGGGAGCGAGGTTTGCGGGGTTCTCTACGACATCACCGAGGACGACCTTGTCCATCTCGATCTGACCGAAGGAGTGCTGATCGGAAACTATGCTCGGGTGGAGATTGCGGTGCGCCCGCTGGCAGAGACGACGGGCACGATCGTCGAGGACATACGCGCGTTCACGTTCGTCTCGGAGCACAGACGCGAGGGAATCCTGCCCTCGCTTCGCTACATGCAGCTGCTCGTCGAAGGGGCGCTCGAACACGGCCTGCCGCCTTCATACGTGAAATGGCTGCAAGGCCTGCCCGCCAGGGCCGAGACCGCCGAGGCGCAGCTGTGGCGCCCCGTGCTCGACCACGCCATGAGACGCGATCGGCGCTGATCCTGCCCCGTCATCGGCGCAGAACCGGCGATCGCCGCGTGATCAGGAACGGTGTCGCCGCCGAGCGGAACGCGTATCGGCGCTGATCAGGACGGCAGCGAGCCGAGGAAGTTCGACAGAAGCTGTTTGCCTTCCAGCGTCAGGATCGACTCGGGATGGAACTGGACGCCTTCGATGGGAAGGCTCTTGTGGCGCAGGCCCATGATCTCGCCTTCGCTCGTCCACGCGCTGACCTCGAGACAATCGGGCAGGCTCTCGCGCTCGACCAGCAAAGAGTGGTATCGCGTGGCGGTGAACGGCTGGGAAAGGCCGCGAAAGATGGTGCGACCGTCGTGATGGATCGGGCTGGTCTTGCCGTGCATCAGGCGCGGCGCGCGGATCACGCGGCCGCCGAAGGCCTGCCCCATGCACTGATGTCCCAGACAGACGCCGAGAATCGGGATCCTGCCAGCAAGCGCAGGGATGAGATCGAGCGAGACGCGAGCTTCGTTCGGCGTGCACGGCCCGGGCGAGATCACGATCCCGGCGGGCGCCATCGCTTCGATGCCCGCGACGTCGATCGCATCGTTGCGACGAACCTCCACCTCCGCACCGAGCTCGCCCAGATACTGGACCAGGTTGTAGGTGAACGAGTCATAGTTATCGATCATCAACAGCACGGGCCGATCCTAGGCGAACGGTCGTCAGGGTCCAGCGGTTCGGCGCCGGCAATCGGTCGGAGGCGTCGGCTGCGCGAGGCCTCCAGCGCCGGCTGTGACGCGCGTGCAGTGCCGGCGCCGGATGCTCAGGAGCTGCACGACAGCATCGAGCAACCCGGACGATGTCTGGCCCATTCCGGACGCTTGTCCGCGTATTCCTCGTTTCCCGGCTGTTCGTCATAGGGGTGGCGCAGGACTTCGAGGAGCTCCTCGACGAGTGAGCCGTCGCCCTGCTCCGCCTTGTCGATGGCGAGCTGCGCGATGTAGTTGCGCAGCACGTACTTGGGATTGATCGCGTTCATGGCACGGCGGCGCTCCTCGTCGGGAATGCCGCTGGCACGAACGCGATCGACGTAGCGTCGCAGCCAGGCAGCGGTCGCGCTGCGGACGTCGTCGCTGATTTCGTCCGGCGAGTAGTAGGCACTGCGCAGCGGTGCGATCAATCCGGCATCTTCGTTGGCGGAGCTTTCCGCGCTCGACTTCACGTCGGCGAGTCTTCGGAAAAAGATCGTCATGTCGGTTTCGACCAGCTGCAGCACCGCCAGGAGATCCTCCGCCAGCGTGTCGCCGTCGTCGGCGGGCGCAAGCCCGATCTTGGCATACAGCATGCCCCGGTATTGCCGCTCCAGCTCGCTCGCGCAGGCGCGCAGGATGCTCTCGAGCTCATCGGGCGTCTCCACCAGAGGCAGCAGCGAGCCGGCGAAGCGGGCCAGGTTCCACACCGCGATGCCGGGTTGATTCGCGTACCGGTAGCGGCGTCCTTCGGCGTCGGTCGTGTTGGGGGTCCAGTGCGGATCGTAGGGCTCGAGCCAGCCATAGGGCCCGTAATCGATCGTCAGTCCCAGGATGGACATGTTGTCGGTGTTCATGACGCCGTGCACGAAGCCGACGCGCATCCAGTGCGTGATCATGAGGGCGGTGCGCCGGCAGACCTCGGCGAACCAGCGAAGGTAGGTCTGGCGCGAAGGCTGCCCCAGCTCGGGAAAGTGCGTCGTGATCGCGTAGTCGGCCAGTCGTCTCAACGTCGGCACGTCACGTCGAGAGGCGAAGATCTCGAAGTTGCCGAAACGGAGGAAGGTGGGCGCGACCCGGCACACGATCGCTCCCGGCTCGCCCTGCGGATGACCGTCGTAGAACATGTCGCGGACTACGACGTCGCCCGTCTCGACGAGGCAGAGCGCGCGCGTGGTCGGCACGCCCAGATGATGCATGGCCTCGCTGCACAGGAACTCGCGCACCGAGGAGCGCATGACGGCTCGCCCGTCTGCAGTCCTCGAATACGGCGTGGGACCCGCGCCCTTGAGCTGCAGCTCCTGGCGCCTCCCGTCGCGCACGACTTCGCCCAACGTAATCGCCCTGCCGTCTCCCAGCTGACCTGCCCACGCGCCGAACTGATGGCCGCCATAGCAGGCCGCGTACGGCTGCATGCCAGCGAGGAGGCGGTTTCCGCCGAAGACGGCAGCAAAGAGCTCGCTGCCGCATTGCTGCGGGTCGAGTCCGATCAGCTCCATCACCTCTCGAGAACATGCCAGCGTACGAGGTCGAGGTACCGGCGTCGGCTGCACGCGCGAATAGCAGGCGCCAAGGACCTGCCGCCTCTGGTTGGTCATGTCGGGATCGGCGGGAAGGGCGCGGACGAGGCTATTGTCGAACCGCAATTGCTCGAGCGAGCTCATCGCAGCATCGCATCACGGTCAGCACACAACAGCCACGCCCGCCCCTGCCGTTGCCCCCGGAACGCGGGCGCTACTCCGACGCCACCATCTGCGGGAGCCCCTCGATCTCCACCACGGGCCGCACCTCGACGGTGCCTTTGCGTGCCATCGGGATCTGCGCAGCGATCGCCAGCGCCGCGTCCAGATCGCTGGCGTCGACGAGGAAGAAACCCCCGAGCTGCTCGCGCGTCTCGGCGAAGGGCCCGTCGGTGACCAGGCGCTTGCCCTCGCGAACGCGCACGGTCGTTGCGAGCGACGTCGGCTGCAGGGGGGCGGTTGCCAGGAACTGGCCGTCGGCGTGGAGCCGGTGCGCAAGCGCCGCCGACTCCTGATAGCACTGCTCGCGCTCGGGCTGGGTCAGCATGTTCTCGTCGCCGTAGATCAGCAGCATGTACTTCATCTTCTTCTCCGCAATGGGCTCAGCCGCCCGCCATCGCGCCGACGACGAGCAGCGGCTCCTGCCCCTGGGCCACGGC
>DASPNH010000137.1:0-34865 GCA_035626675.1 Binatia bacterium | reverse complement strand
TGCTGTTTGTCGTCGCTCAAGATGTTGCTCATGACCGCGCGAGGGCCTTTGCTCTCGCCGCCGCGTCAACATCCCGGAGTGCACTACACTGGCCGGTTTTGAGGTGTCGCTAACTGGCCGGATTTGGGTGTCGCCCGAGGGCCACGCCGTCCCCGGACACGACCCTAATCAACATCGGAGTGGTACACGGCACGCGCCGGACGCAGATGATCGCGCTCCGAGCGGCCGGTGAGCCGTCATTGATGATCGGAGGCAACCTCTTGCCGCTGACTGCGGTCGTCACCTACGGCGACGGCCGCTTCGACCTGGATCGCGCAACCGTTCTCCGGCTAGTCGACGCCGCGACCACGGGCGATCCGCGGTACTCTCCGAGCACTGTGCGGCGCGAGGCGAGGAAGATCGAGACGCGCTCCATGCATGAGGGATGGCAGCGCGAGTACCGGCGGCTCCGGGCGAGCCACCCAGACCGCTCCGGGGTCTGGTACGCGCGAAAGATCGCCTCGTCACCGGCCGGAGGCGGAAAGAGCGTAGACACAATCCGTAAGCACATGACCGGCTAAGAAAGTTGGGCGGAATTTTTGCGCCCAACTCGGCCCGCGCTACGTTCCCGTTTCCTCTCGCTTTTCACTGGGCCTGCTGCGTCGCCAGCGCCTTCCTCGATAACGGGCTAGTCGCATCCAACCCGCGGATTTTGCTGCTCGCCCACGCGCAGCCATCGCCGTTCCACGCCACTTCCGGCGCCCAAGTCGCACACCCAAAGTCTCTTTGCATAGTCCGAGTTCGCGCAAGGAGATTCACCGATGAAGCACAAGATTCTGAGACTTCCGGCCGTGAAGCACAGCACCGGCCTGTCCCGCAGCACCATCTACCTGCGCGTGGCGCAGGGGTCGTTCCCGGCGCCGGTCAGCTTGGGAGGCCGATCGGTCGGCTGGGTTGAGCAGGACGTGCAGGAGTGGCTACAGCGCCGCATCGAGGAAAGCCGCAAGGCTCGACGGTAGCGGGGCCATGAGGCACCCCAACCACCGCCTCGCCAAGGTCCACCGCAGCTATACCGTCGAGGAAGTTGCGAGGCTCCTGTCCGTTCACAAGAACACGGTTCGGGAGTGGATCAGGCGCGGACTTCCGACGTGCGACGACCGTCGGCCGGTACTCATACTCGGCAGCGACCTGCGCGCGTTCCTGACGGCCCGGAGGATTGGAAACAAGCGTCCGTGCAAGCCAGGCGAGATCTATTGCGTCCGCTGCCGCGAGCCGCGACGGCCGGCCGAAGGGATGGCCGATTACTGCTCCGTCACCGAGACGCGGGGCAATCTCGTTGGCATCTGTCCGAGCTGCGGCTGCGTCATGTACCGCTGCGTCAATCGCCTTCGTCTGACGGAGATAAAGGGCGACCTCGACGTCGCCTTCCCGGTGGGGCGTCGAGACATAGGTAAGACCCCATATCACTCCGCCAACCATGACTTGGAGAAGGAGCGCGCAGTCGATGCCAATTCACAACCCCAATAACGAACGAATCAAGCGGCAATACCTAACGTTTCTCAAAGAGGCCAAGCGTCACAGCGAGTCCACCGTGGACGACGTTGCCAGCGCGCTCGCGGCGTTCGAGGAAGACACTAAGCACCGCGACTTCCGTGCATTCAGGCACGAGCAGGCGGTCGCCTTCAAGCGGCACCTGGCCGAGCGTCAGAGCCAGAAGACCGGGGCCAAGCTGAGCAAGGCGACCATGCACGCGACGCTCGCCCACCTCCGCCGCTTCTTCCAGTGGCTGGCTGGACAGCCCGGCTACAAGTCGAAGCTGCAGTACTCCGACGCGGAGTATTTCAGCCTGTCGGAGAAGGAGACGCGCGTCGCGACGGCGCGGCGCCCGACGCAGTTCCCGACGATCGAGCAGGTGAAGCGCGTACTCTCCTGCATGCCCACGTCCACGGACGTCCAGCGGCGCGACCGGGCGCTTGTCGCTTTCATCCTGCTGACGGGTGCCAGGGATAGCGCCGTCGCTTCGATGCGACTCAAGCACGTTGACCTGAACGCCAGGAGTGTTTGGCAGGACGCGCGCGAGGTTCAGACGAAGTTCAGCAAGTCGTTTACGACTTACTTCTTCCCCGTCGGTGACGAGGTGCGGCAGATCGTCGAGGAGTGGGTGCAGGAGCTGCGCGAGGCAAAGCTATGGGGCAATGACGATCCGCTGTTCCCGGCGACCGCCGTGGCTCCGGGGCCGGACAGGCACTTCGAGGTCACGGGGCTAAAGCGGGAGCATTGGAGCAGCGCGGCTCCGATACGTGGTGTCTTTCGGTCGGCGTTCGAGGCCGCGGGGTTGCCGTACTTCAATCCGCATAGCCTGCGGAACACGCTGGTTCAGCTCGGTCAGCAGCGGTGTCAGACGGCGGAGGCGTTCAAGGCGTGGAGCCAGAACCTCGGGCACGAGGAGGTGCTGACGACGCTTTACAGCTACGGGCACGTCGCGCCGCAGCGGCAGCGGGAGATCATTCAGGACCTGGTCAACGCACGACGCACGGGTCCGCAGGACCCGGAAGCGTTCGCTGCCGAAGTGGCACGGCACCTTGGACGGTGGAGCGCGAATGGCTGATTCCGCCCGGCGACACTGACGCGTCGAGTGCGTGAAGCGATCCGGGGTAGCCCACGTCCTCGCTCCCAGTCAGAACGTATTGAAGCGTTCATGGGCGGCACGAAGCGCGGTATAGATAGGGTTTTTAAGCCGGCCAGCGACCGGAAACAGCCACGATTGGCATGGCCCTCAACTACACCAGCCTCTGGAGAAGCCGCTTCGTCTTGTGAATAGGGTTGGAAGACGTGTACGTAGCTGTATTGGGCGGGGAAAACCATGAGGAACACCATTGTAGCTGTAGCGACTGCCACCCTGCTGACGAGCGTAACTTCGGCCCACGCCGTCCTTACCCTCGGTGGGCCAGCGCCTCTGAGCAACTTGGCGGGGACGGATAACCCTGACACCGAGTTCGATTCGACGCGTATCCCGTCCGTCACCGGCGACGGGAGAGGGAATTGGGTGGCGGTGTGGGAGGGCGTCGAGCGACGGGATCTATTCGGCCACGATTCCGAAATCTACGTCGTAACATCGTCTGACAACGGTAATAGTTGGACGACGCCCCTGACCGTTAACAACGACGCGGCTACCGACACGATTACCGACGGCGGCGACTCAAGCCCACTAATTGTTACCGACCGTGGGGGAACATGGGTCGTTGTATGGAGGCGGGGGTTGCCCCGCACAGCTCGCTCCGTTGACAACGGAAACACGTGGTCGACGCCTGTGCTCGTCGATGGGGCGTTCGGGCATTGCAGCCTCGCCACGGACGGCGGCGCAGTCTGGCTGGTCGCGAGCGATAGCGGGAGCGGTCAAGCCTTACTGAGTCGCTCGACGGATGACGGTCAGAGTTGGTCTGCGGTGCCGGGGTTCGCCTCCGGTGACCCTACGAATTTCTACGACGATCGAAACCCGGCGCTGGCGACAGACGGCAATGGGAACTGGGTTGTCATCTGGCTGAGAGGTCTGGCCGTAGTTGCGTCGAGTAGCTCGGATAACGGCCTGACCTGGACCTCGCCGACACAGGTTGGGCTCGTCGGGATATGGAACTCCCTCACGCAACAATTGGCTACTGACGGCAATGGTCGTTGGGTGGCGATCTGGGAAACCCTTCCCTCTTGGAGCGTCGAGTTAACTTTCGCCGTCTCCACGGACAACGGCGCGACCTGGACCCCGCAGCGCTTTCTACTCCCGAACGCTCTAGAGCAGGGCAATGACCTCGATGCCAGCTTGGAGGTCAGTAGCGATGGTACGTTCTATGTCGGATTCTTCCATGAACACGGTGGGCTATCGGGAAAAGACCCGGACGTTTTCTTTGCGCGGTCCGTGGATGGTGGGATGAACTGGACTACACCGGCAGCGATCAATCTGCTTGGCGGCAGCGACGGCGCCGCAGAGGATTACAGCCAACGTCTAGGCTATGACGGGGCCAAGGATTGGGTTGCAGTCTGGACCTCCACGAACGATCTCGGAGGGACCATTGGCACGGATCGAGACGTCCTCTTTGCACGTGGCCGCGATGATTGCCCGCCTCAGCCGGCCGACGATTGCGCAGTTCCAACACAACCGGGCCGCTCACGCCTTACCATGCGCGACGGGCGGATGGACAAGTACAGCTGGCAATGGGCGGCGGGCGAGGAGACGACCCGTGTAGATCTCGGCGATCCCACTGGCGCCAGCAGCTACGTCGCGTGCCTGTATGCAGAAATCGAGGGCACGCGCAGGGCCATCTTCGAAGCTGACGCGACAGGTGGTGCGACATGTGGCGCCGCACCCTGCTGGACCGCCACCGCGACAGGATTCGTTTATCGCGATCCCGAGGGCAGGAATGGCGCGGTGCGAAGCCTGAGTCTGGCAGCCGGCCCAGCCGGCGCAGCGCGAATCCAACTGCGTGCGAACGGTTTGGCGCTAGGAGTGCCACGATTGCCACTGCCGCAAACGTCCGCGGTGCTAGCGCAGCTTATCAACACCGAGAACGGCAAGTGTTGGGAGGCGGAATTTTCCACGCCCACTCTCAATGATGGCGCTCGATACAAGGCCGCGTCCGAATAAGCTTCAACGGCGTAAGAAATCCTGGCACGGCTTGCCGCCTCAGGGACCCGAGCGGCGACAGCGAAGAAGTTTTCTGACACGAACGCAGGTCGCAGCACTTTTCGTTAGATTGCCCATCGAATGCGCTTAACCGGACTCCTGCGGGACTACCGTGGCACCCCAGGCTTTGCACCCTGACCACGGGATAGGGCTGACTTCAGCAAGTCGGGGGCAACTTTGGGGGCATCCAATTACGCTCCCCTATGTGAAACGCAGTAACGGCAAGTAGTTGCGGGCACTATTTCATTCCAGGTGCGCCACCATCTTCACTTCCACTGCTCGACAGCGACAGCCTCCATCTCGAAGTCAGCCCCGTCGGCGGGAAGTGGCGCGCCCTGTGCTCACCGCGCGGCCGTGCCGGGGCCGTTGCGCACCCGCGTGCGCCGGAGCTTCCCCACACACGTTGTATTCGTCACTCCAGGCGCGCGTGGTCTCTCTCGTCCTCGGCTATCGGCGATGCGCTTTCGAAAGTCTTCGAAACATATTCCGAAATACGTCCTTCACAGGGGCCCAAGCCACGAAGGAAACGATGACTCGTCTCTGTTCGAACATTCTATCCACCATCGCTCTTGCCGTACTGCTGGTTTCGCTCCAGAGCAGCGCCTCTCTCGCCCAGCAAGAACCGTGTGAGACCTTTAACCCTTGCCTCGTAGGCGTCTGCCTGGAAGATGGCAGCTGCGAAACGAGCCCGGGCAACGCGCCGTTGGAGGAAATGTGGAGCTGGACTGTCCGACCCCTGAGTCCGACGAGTGCACCCATGAAAGCTGACTGCATCGACGCCGCGCCGGCGCGCGGTCTGGCAGATCTGTCCGCGGACGATCTGCCACGTCGCGCGCTCCGGCTCGGCGGGCTCAGTGAAACGGCATCGCCAGCGCATCGCGCAGTCCGACCTCCGTCACTCCCGGCACGCCGGTGCGAATCGTCGTCGCGGAATCGCTCGGGCTGAAGCTCCCGAACAGCCGGTCCCAGACCGAGAAGATCGTGCCGAAGTTCGTGTCCCGGTCCGGCACGAGGACGGTGTGGTGCCAGCGGTGCAGCGCCGGCGTCACGAACACGCGCTGCGCGGCGGCTTCGAACCTTCTCGGCAGGTTGATGTCGCCGTGCTCGATGGAATTCGCGAGGGTGAAAACGACCTCGAAGACGACGACCGCGAGCACCGGTGCACCGAGAACGACGACGGCCAGGATCCGCAGCGGCAGAGACAGGATCAGCTCGCCTGGATGAAACCGCAGCGAGGTCGAGACGGTAAAAGAAGGGTCAGAGTGATGCACCCGGTGCCAGCGCCAAAGAAACGGCACGACGTGATTCGCGCGATGCCAGGCGTAGGACACCAGGTCCAGGAACAGTACGGACACGACCAGGGCAACGGGCGTCGGTGCCGCGCTCCATTGCAGCAAGCCCATCTCGCGGGAGGCGGCCCACTGTGCAGCGCTGCACACGCATGCGCCGCAAAGTGTGCCCATCACGATGATGTTGATGACCCACAGCTCGCCGTTCACCCGCAAGCTGCCGGCTGTCCTGGAGTGCGGCGACAACCGTTGCAGGACCAGGGCCGCGCCGATGGCCAGACCGAAACCGATCAGTCGAAGGAGTCCGGCATCGCTCTCGGCCATGACGCCAGTCTAGCCCGATCCGCGCCTCGCGGCCTACCAAGCCGCGCTACTGCGACCCCGGCGGGTCGCCCATCGGCTGCCCACCGTAAATCACCGCGCCGCTGGCGTCCTGGTACGTCTGCCATGGAATCGTGCCCTGCTGGTCCACACCGGGCCTGGAGAAGTCGCAGACGCCGCCCGCGAAAAGGGTCTGCATCCGCGCCCACTCCGCTTCGGTAAACGGAAGCAGCCCGTAGTCGTCGTTGCGGTCGAGCGGCTTGAGCTGGCACTTGTTGGTATCGGTGGTCAGCGCATCTCCGGCCACCATGCGCGGCGTTCCGAACGTCGCCACCACGGCCTGGCCGCAGATCGTGTCCAGGAGCTTGTTGCCGGCTCCGTCGTAGCAGCGATCGCTCAGGTCGGCGGGCTTGTCGTCGATGAGCTTTTGGGCGCGCGATTTGTCCGACGTGTCCTGCTCGACGGCGGCCAGCCAGCGGTCCATGGCGATGAGACTGTTTCTGGTGCACATCGCATCGCCGATCAGCGCCACCGGGCCTTCCCAGATCAGCTGATTGGCGTGACCGCCGTGCTCTCGGTCCAGACGCGCGCGGACTGCATAGGCACGGTAGGCGTCGTGGAACGCGCCCGGATCCGGACCGCGACAATCGATGATGGCGGTCTCGTCCAGATTGTTGGCGACGTTGATCATTCCGCTGCGATAGGCGTTGGCCAGCGCCGGCCGCGTCGCCGCGATGCGCTCGGGAATGAAGTTGGTATCGACGTCGAGTCCGCCGATCTTCTCGTTGAGGTCGAGGAACTGAGCCGGTGTAATCGTGCCCTGCTGCAGGGCGCCCAGACCGTACTGCACACCGACGTTGTCGATGGGCACGCCGGCGAATCCGCGGCCGATCGCGAGCTCGTTGGCAGACCAGTCGGCCGGCGGCCGCGGTCCAAAGACGTTGATCGCCGCGTCCTGAATCGAGCAACGCACGCCGCCGGGATTCGTCTCCGGATGATAGCGCTGCTCCTCGGTCACGCCGGCACACGGGTCGGTGGGGACTGCGACGTGGAATTGTGCGGTGTCGCTGACCTGCGAATTGACGATGCTGATGTGGCCCTGCACGTCGGCCATCTGGTTGGGCGTCCACACGATGCCGGGGCCCCACTTGGATGGATCCAGGAAGTAGGCCAGCGTCAGATGGTAGTCGAGAAACTGCGTGGCGGTGCTCCAAGCATCGGGGAAGGAGCAGCTCGGCAGGATGCCGTCATAGAAGCCGGGATAGGCGTTGGCGATCCATTGCACGGCAAGCGATCCGCCCGAGCATCCCGAGCCGATGGTGTAGCGCACCTCGCCGAGCTGCTCGATCAGGCGCTCCTTGGCCATGACGAGCGACTCGGCCTGCAGCGCGATGTTGCAGTTGTGGCCGCTGTTATCGAGGGCCGTCGACATCGTCGCGAAGCCCTGGCCGAGCGCGTACTCGGCCGCTGCGGAAGGATCGACGGCGCCGCCGCCGCCGGTCGTATCGGGCGCGGTTCCGGTCCGGTAGTCGACGCCGCAGGAGGCGCCGTGGACGATCAGCACTTTGTGGTTCCACTGCGGCTGCGGGTCCCACGGCGTCCACGGCTGATCCGGCTGGAACAGCGTCGAGATCTGATACTGGTCGCGATCCTGGTAGCCCGTCTCCACTCGCACGATGAACGGCACGGTCACGCCCTGATCGGTCGTCGTCGAAGCGACGTCGGAGGGCGGAGCCTCAGGGTCGTACGGCTGCAGCCCGGTCTTGCTCGGATCGGTGGACTTGTACACGTAGCGATACTCGGCCGCCTGATTGCACTGTTCGTCCACTGCCGTGGCCTGGCAGATCCAGGGCTGGAGCTGCGGCCCCGAGAACACCGGACCGCCGTTGGGATGGTTGGTGATGGTCAGCTGGCGGCGGACATGCTCGATCTGCGCGGTGACCACGTTCGGGCCGATCGCCAGACCGGTCAGCATTCCCATGAAGCGACCATTGGCACGGCGTGCGAACATGCCCGTGACGTCTTCGCCGCCGACGTCAACCGTTACGCCGGAGTCGTCGACGCCCGCGGGCAGCACGATCTCCACCAGCGCTTCGCCGGCGCTGACCAGGTCGGCGCGATTGGAGAGGACGCGGATTTCACTGGCCGAACAGGTCGGGCCGCTTCCGGGAAGCGGAAGCGCATCGCACGTGCTCGAGCACGCGCTGACCGTTCCGCCAACCGCTTCGCATCGCTCGGCGCCTCGCATCGTGCGGCATCTGGGTCCGGCGTTGCTGGTCGTGCAGCAGGTGACGGCATCTCGTTTGCCGCACGTGGATCGCGACGCGCAGCGTTTGACGAAGGGCAGGCAGCTGTCGTTGGCGAGCCAGGCGCGAGCCTGCTCGTTGGCGCAGCGAAGGTAGTCGCGGCGGCGAGTCGTGTCGGAGCACTCACAGGCGCTGGCGACGGCCGCACGCGCGGCGGCGATGTCGGAGCTGTCGGGCTCGCTGGTTGGCTGGCACGCCAGCGCGCTCGAGCTGGCACTGAGCAATGCGACGAGGGCCGCAATCATCGCCAGCACGAGCGTGCGGTCGGCGAACCGGACGGAAAGAGACGATGAGCGCACGGCTTCCTCCTGCGTGCACGCAAGCGGTTCGAACGATGTCGACACCGGCCCTGCGGTCTCTCCCCCGATTGCTGTGATTGATCCGGCGCGCGGCTGAACCGCCGCGCGCCACCCGCCCACTGGAGAACATAACGGGCCAAGGGAATGGGAGCGAGAGGGGTCGGCGAAATCGAGCCGGAAGGTGCTACGTCATCGGGTGACGCGTGCGGGCACGCTCGCAACTCTCGCGGGCTCAGTCGCCCATGAACGCCAGGTTGATCCCGCCGATGGCGATGGGAATCCCGGCGATGCGCCCGCCCTGCACCGCGCGGTGCCCGGGCTTACACTCGACGCCGTTCTTCTGCAGATAGGCGATCGTCGCGTCCAGGTCGGAGCTTCCAAAGGCCAGGCCCCATGGCCCGCCGCTGACCGCTCCGGGACCGGGCTTTGCCGGCCCCACCACTTCGAGCAGCGAGCCGCCGATCTTCAGGAACGCGTAGTAGCGGTCGTTCATCGCCGCGGTTCGCGAGCTCAAGCCGAAGTGCCTTTCGTATGTCTGCGCCACCGCCTTGGAGGCGCTGACGTTGAGCACGAGATGATCGAGGCGCGTGGCACAATTGGCATGCTTCGGCGTTGCGGCGCCTGCCGGCTTCTCGAGCCAGGTGGCGGCGGCCGGCGTCAGCTCCATCGGAACCTGCACCAGGGGCTCGCCCCATGCCTCGCAACCATCGTGGAAGTCGCTCTCGGCCAGCTGGGCCACCGCAAGTGCCGAGCGGTGCGGATCGGTGCACGCCCACGTCCATCCGAACAGTCCCGAACCCACGATCAGACGCGCACGCACCAGCTCGACGAGCGCAGTCGACTCCGAGTTGGCGTCGGTTGCCAGGAAGCGGATGCCGCCGCCGTCCAGGTCGATGTGCGCCGTCTGACAGCCGAGCCACTCGTACGGCGCCGAGACTTCGAAGCCGAGCTTGCGCCATGCCTTCGAAGTCGGCCCGAGCGAAGCGACCGCTGCCAGTGCGTGTCCGAACGACTCGACGACCTGTTCGGCCGGCACCTTGCGCGGCTTGTCGGAAGCGGGAAGCGGCGGCGCGACTTCAGCCGTCGCCACTGCGATGTCGACCGCCGGCGGCGGTGGGGCGACTTCCTGTTCCTTGCTCTTGCGGGATTTGAAGAAGGGCAGCTTCATGTGCGCGACGGACGAATCTGATGGCCATCGCCGTCACGCGTGATGCTCTCGCGCGCGATCGTGCTCTGGTTGACTGCCCGGATGTAACTCTTTACCCAGCGCAAAGACAAGGCTCGGGTGCGCACGTTTGCCGCGAACGAAAAAGGGGTCAGGCACCTTTTTCGGCTGCCGAAACAAGGTGCCTGACCCCTTTCCTTCCGAGCGAGGCCGCGACGTGGACGACGACTCCCTGGCCAGCGCGCTTGCCGAGTTCCTGACCCGGCGCTGCGGTTCCAGCGTGCGCGTCTCCGCCATTCGCCAGCTTGCCGGCGGCGCCTCCTGCCGCCTCTTCGCCTTCGATCTCGACGACGGTTCCTCGACGCGCACGCTCGTCCTGCGGCTCGACTCCGACGGCGGTCCGGCGCGCAGCGACAGGCGCGAAGAGTTCGCGCTGCTCTCGGCTGCGGCGCGCGCCGGCGTCACCGTGCCGGCCGTCCACTGGAGCGGCGATGCAGGCGAGGGCCTGGGCGGGGCATTCTTCATCATGGACGAGGTCGCCGGCGAGGCGATTGCCCGGCGGCTTCTGCGCGATGCACGCTATGAGAACACGCGTCGCGCGCTGCCGCGGCATCTGGCTCGCGAGGCCGCGCATACCCACCGCATCGACGTCGCCGACGAAGGCATCGGCTTCCTGCGCGGCCGCGAACCCGGAGGGAACGACCCGCGCCGTTACGCGCTGGCCGAGATCGACAAGTACCGCCAGATCCTCGGCGCGTTCGCGGACGATCATCCCTACCCGCTGCTGCTTCTGACCGCGCGCTGGCTCGAGCAGCATGCTCCCGCGGTGCAGAGCCCGGCCCTGGTCCACGGCGACTTCCGCATCGGCAACGTCATGTTCAACGAGAACGGACTGACCGCCGTGTTGGACTGGGAGCTGGCGCACATCGGCGATCCGGTCGAAGACCTGGGCTGGCTGTGCGTGCGCACGTGGCGCTTCGGAAGCGACGCGCTTGCCGCCGGCGGCCTGTGCTCGCGCGAAGACCTGCTGCGCTTCTATCGCGAGGAGGGCGGCGCCGAGGTCGACGCCGAGCATCTGAAGTACTGGGAGCTGTTCGGCAACTGGAAGTGGGCGATCATCTGCCGCATGCAGGCCGAGCGGCACAAGGCCGGCCGCCGTCCGGACGTGGAGCTGGCAACGATCGGACGACGCGTGGCCGAGACGGAGGACGAGCTTCTGGCACTGGGGGCACTCGGAGCCGGAGGGGAAGCGGGGTCGGATTCACCAGGCAGCGAGCTCGGCGGCACGGAGCTCGCCCAAGGCCATGTCCCCGAGCACGTCCATGCCAGGCCTCGTCAAACAGCCGACCAGGCAGCCGCGCGGCAGGGTCTTCGAGACAAGCCGGGCGGTACCGAGCTTCTCGAAGCACTCGGCGTGTTCCTCGACGACATCTCCGCCCGGCTCGAGGGTAGCGCGCGTTTCAAGGCGATCGTCGGCGCCAACGTCGTCGGCATCGTCGCCCGTGAGATCGCGTTGTCGCCCGCGCACGATCGCGCGCAGGCGCTGCGTCTGGCCGCGCTGCTGCGCCGTCACGATGCCATCACGCCCAGCTGCGATCACGGCGCCGTAGCCCGGCAGCTGTCGTTCGAGCTGTGCCGCCGCATCCAGGCCGGAGACGCTGACACCGGACCGTGGCGCGCCGACGTGCTCGCGCATCTTCGCGCCACGGTCGACGAGAAGCTGGCGATCGACAACCCGGGTCGCCTTGGCCGCAGCCAGCGCGGAGCGTAGAGTCATCCGATGCGACCCCTGGCGGAAGGCGCCGGCCGCGGCGGCGAAGAATCGATCCGTGCGTTGTCCCCTCTGCTGAAGGGACTGCCGGACACGTTCCCTTCGCTCCGCATCCTGGCCCTTCACGGATCGCGGGCTCGGGGGGACGCTGATCAGGCCTCCGACTGGGATTTCGCCTACCTCGGGGATGGGCCTCTCGATGTCACCTCACTGCAGGGCGCGCTCATCGATGCCCTGGCGCGCGAGGATGTCGACCTGGTCGACCTGTCTCGTGCGAGCGGGTTGATGCGCTACCGAGTGGCACGAGACGGGCGGGCACTGTTCGAACGAACACCGGACGCGTTCGACGATTTCCGGCTCGAGGCTGCGCTCTACTGGATCGACATGCAGGACGTCATCCGGGCCGAGCACGAAGGAATTCTGGAACGTCTCGGATGACATCGCTGGACAAAGACGTCCTCGCCGAACGGATCGCAGCGGTGGAGCGACATCTGCAGCGAGTCGCCCAGAAGCTTCCTGCGCATGCATCCCTATTGTCGGTAGGCAGCGACGCTTCGGATTCGGTCATCCTGCATCTATGGCAGGCGGTCCAGATCGTGATCGATCTCGGCACCGCATTGTGCGTCCAGCGAAATCTCGGCGTGCCGACGACGTACCGGGATGCATTCGAAAGGCTGCGCGCTGCGGGAATCATCGACGATGGGCTGGCGCTCCGTCTCGCCGGCGCAGCGGGTTTCCGAAACGTCGTCGCGCACGCCTACGAGACCATCGACATGGCTCGTGTCTACGAAGCTGCGTCCAATGGCCCCGCCGATCTGCGTGAGTTCCTTCGTATCGTTCGCGATCTGCGCAGCTAGAAGCCTCCGCACGCATGGCGTCGCGGAGCGGCAACGCCTCTGGCGGCTCTGCGCAAAAAAAACGCCCGGCCGCATCACGCGCGCCGGGCGTCTTCCGATCCATCGTCACCGCAAGCGGCGGCGCGAACGAACCTACGTGTTCGCTCTATTCGGTGCCGTGCTCCCAGCTGGTCAGGTATTTCTTCTGCGCGGGAGTGAGCTTGTCGCACTGGATGCCCATGCTGGCGAGCTTGAGGGACGCGACCTGCTCCTCGATCTCGCGCGGCACCTTGTGGACCTTCACCTCCAGCTTGCCCTTACAGCCCTGCTTGTAGGCCCACTCGGCGGCCAGCGCCTGCGTGGCAAAGCTCATGTCCATGACGGAGGCCGGGTGGCCTTCGGCGGCGGCCAGGTTCACCAGGCGCCCTTCGGCGAGCAGGAAGATGCTCTTGCCGCCGTCGATGATGTACTCGTCGACGTTGTTGCGGACGTTCTTGTTGATCTTCTTCGCCATGCGCGTCAGCGCCTTGACGTCGATCTCGATGTCGAAGTGGCCGGCGTTGCACACGACGGCGCCGTGCTTCATCAGCGGGAAGGTCTTCTCGTTGACGGTGTGCATGTCGCCGGTGACGCTGACGAAGATGTCGCCTTCCTTGGCGGCCTTGGCCATCGGCATGACGCGGAAGCCGTCCATCGCCGCTTCGAGCGCGCGCATCGGATCGACTTCGCACACGACCACCTGGGCTCCCGAGCCCGCAGCGCGAGCGGCCACGCCGCGGCCGCACCAGCCGTAGCCGACCACCACCATGACCTTGCCGGCCAGCAGCACGTCGGTGGCGCGGATGATGGCGTCGATGGTGGACTGGCCGGTGCCGTAGCGGTTGTCGAACAGATGCTTGGTGTCGGCGTCGTTGACGGCCACGACCGGGATGGTCAGGCGGCCGTCGGCCTCCAGGGCCTTGAGGCGGATGACGCCGGTGGTCGTCTCTTCCATCGAGGCGATGACGCGGCCCGCGTACTGCGACATCGAGGTGTGCAGGAGCGAGACCAGGTCGGCGCCGTCGTCCATCGTCAGGTTGGGCTCGTGCTCGATGCCGCGCGTCAGGTGGCTGTAGTAGGTCTTGGAATCCTCGCCGCGGATCGCGAAGGTCGGGATCTTGTCGTCCAGGCTCAGCGTGGCCGCGACGTCATCCTGCGTCGAAAGCGGATTGGACGCGCACAGCAGGACATCGGCGCCGCCGGCCTTGAGGGTGCGCATCAGGTTGGCGGTCTCGGCTGTGACGTGCAGGCACGCCGTCATCTTGGCGCCCTTGAGCGGCTTCTCCTTGCGGAAGCGCTCGGCAATCAGGTTGAGCACGGGCATGTCGCGGCCGGCCCAGTCCACGCGCTTCTTGCCTTCGGGCGCGAGCTTGGGGTCCTTGATGTCGTATGCCGCGTTCTTGCCGTTGCGCGATGCGATCTTTGCCGAGGAGGTCTTTGCGTCTTTGGCCATGGTTGTTTCCGATCGGCCCGATGGGCCGCAATCAAGTTAGAGGGTGATGGTGGGAGAGACGGCGGCGATGCCGCCGTCTCAGCCTAGCTTTGCCGCCAGATCCAGGTTCTCCCAGGGGAAGAAGCCATCGGTGGACGGACGCCCGAAGTGGCCGTAGGCGGCCGTCTTGCGGTAGATCGGTCTTTTGAGCTTGAAGCGCTCGATGATCGAAGCGGGCCGCAGATCGACTTCGTTGCGCAGCTTCTGCGAGATCGCGCCCGGGTCCTGCTTGCTGGTACCGAACGTGTCGACGTGCACCGAGACCGGTTGCGCCACGCCGATGGCGTAGGCGAGCTGCACCTCGCAGGCGGTGGCTGCGCCCGAGGCCACCACGTTCTTGGCGAGGTAGCGCGCCATGTACGCGGCCGAACGATCGACCTTGGACGGGTCCTTGCCCGAGAACGCGCCGCCGCCGTGACGGCCCCAGCCGCCGTAGGTGTCGACGATGATCTTGCGACCGGTCAGGCCCGAGTCGCCCGACGGTCCGCCGACCACGAACCTGCCGGTCGGATTGACGTGGTAGACCGTGTCGGTGTCCAGGAGGTCGGCGGGGATGATCGGCTTGATCACCTGCTCGCGAACGTCCGTGCTGATCTGTTCGAGTGTGGCGCTCTCGGCGTGCTGCGTCGAGATGACGACGGTGGCCACCCGCGAGGGTTTGCCGTCGCGATACTGGATGCTGACCTGCGACTTGGCGTCGGGGCGAAGATAGCCGAGCTTGCCGTTGTGCCTCAGCTCGGCCAGGCGTGCCACCAGGCGATGCGAGAGCGAGATGGGCAGGGGCATGAGCT
Source organism: Binatia bacterium (assembly GCA_035626675.1). Lineage (GTDB taxonomy): Bacteria > Desulfobacterota > Binatia > UBA1149 > CAITLU01 > DASPNH01. The sequence goes on along the minus strand of DASPNH010000137.1, from coordinate 19,902 downwards.
CAGGCGTCTGGTCGCAGGCGTAACCGAACATGAGACCCTGATCGCCGGCGCCCTGCTCTTCGTGCAGGCCCTGGCCGACGGTGACGCCCTGGGAGATGTCGGGCGATTGCGCGACCAGGCGCATCATCACTTCGGCGCTGTCGGCCTTGAAGCCTTCGGTGTCGATGTAGCCGATCTCGCTGATGACCTTGCGAGCGATCTTCTCGTAATCGACTTCGTGCTTGCTGGTGATCTCGCCGGCCATCACCACCAGGTTGGTGGCGACGAGGGTCTCGCAGGCTACGCGGCTGTGCGGATCACCGACAAGATGCGCGTCGAGAACGGCATCGGAGATCTGATCGCAAACTTTGTCTGGATGGCCTTCGGAGACGGACTCCGAAGTGAAAATGAACTCGTCCACGGCCATAGGCCGCGATAGCTACAGGTCACGGGGAGGGGGGTCAAACGTTCGCTACTCCGCGAAGTTGCGCGTGATCAGGTCGCCCAGCGCAGCCACCGCGGCGTCGGCATCGGGGCCTTCGGCGCTGACCACCACCTTGGTGCCCTTGTTGGCCGAGAGGGTCAGCAGATCGAGCACGCTGCGCGCATCGGCGCTGCCGCTGTCGGTGCGGATGGTGATGCTTGCCTGGAAGGGAGTGACCGTGCGCACCACCATCGCCGCTGCACGCACGTGCAGACCGAGCTGGTTGCTGACGACGAACTCTGCCGTGGCGGTGCTCATGGGCGGTCCGCGTCGCGGTGACGGACGTTCACCTCGACGCCGCGCTGGCGCAGCCGGCGGCCGATCTCTTCGGCGATGCAGACCGAGCGGTGCCTGCCGCCGGTGCAGCCGAGCCCGATGGTCATGTAGGGACGTCCTTCCACGGCGTAGTGAGGTAGCACGAATTCGAGCAGGTTCATCACGTGGTCCAGGTACTGCCCGGCCACCGCCGGCTCCAGCACATAGGACGCGACCTTGGCATCGCGCCCCGTCAGCGGTCGCAGCTCGTCGACGAAGTGCGGATTGGGAAGGAAGCGCACGTCCAGCAGCATGTCGGCGTCGGGCAGGCTTCCGTACTTGAAGCCGAAGCTCTTGATGGTCACCGCCGGGCCGCGATAGCTGGCCGTTCCCTCGGCGAACTCCTGCAGCCGGCGCTTGAGGTCGTGCACGGTCAGATGGCTGGTGTCGACGACGAGGTCGGCCGCGCGCTCAAGCGGGGCCAGCAGCTCGCGCTCGGCGCGAATGGCCTCGGGCACGTCGCCTTCGCCGCCGAGCGGATGCACGCGGCGCGTTTCGGAATAGCGCCGCAGCAGGACCTCGTCGGAGGCGTCCAGATACACCACGGTGACGCGATGTCCGGCTCTCTCGAGCTCCTGGCGCACGCTCGGCCAGCTCTTGACGTAGGCCGCATCGCGCACGTCCAGACCCAGGCCGACCTTGGCCTTGCCCGCGCGAGCCTCGCTGCACAGCGCAACGAACTGGAAGACGAGCGCAGTGGGAAGATTGTCGATGCAGTAGGCGCCGAGGTCTTCGAGCGCGTGGATCGCAGTGGACCGGCCCGAGCCCGACATGCCAGTCACCACCAGCACGTCCACCGAACGGCGCGGACCCTCGGCCGGGCTCATGCGCGAGCCTCGCGCGCGCTCTCCTCGGCCTCGAGCGCCGTCAGTACCTGCTCGGCCGTTGCGACCTCCAGCAGGTGACGCCGCAGTCCGGCGTTGCTCAGGATGCCGGCGATGTGCGACAGCCACTGCACGTGCAGCGAAGGATCGGCGGCCGGCGATACCAGCACGAAGAAGAGCGTGGTCGGTCTTCCGTCCACCGACTCGAAGTCGATGCCCTCGCGCGTGCGTCCGAAACAGCAGATCACCTGACTGCCGGTGGCAACCTTGGCGTGGGGGATGGCGATTCCGTCGGCGATGGCGGTGCTGCTGGCTTCCTCGCGCTTGACCAGCGCGTCGAGCAGGTCCTCGTAGGCGATGTCCGGACGCGCCTCGGCGATGGGGGCGGCAAGCTGCGCCAGGACTTCGCGCTTGCTGGTTCCGGCAACGTTCAGGACGACGCAGGAAGGCGAAAGGATGCTCGCCAGGCGCACCGCCTCTCCTCAGTCGTTGGGAACGATCAGGCCGTAGTTCCCGTCGCGCCGGCGGTAGACGACGCTGATGGTGTTGGTCGCCGAGTTGCGGAACACGAGGAACTCCGAATGGGACAGGTCGAGCTGCAGCACGGCATCTTCGACCGAAAGCGGCTTGGCCGGCATGCTGTCGGTCTCGATCACGCGCGGCCCGCCTTCGTCGTCGTGCGGGCCGAGCACGTCGACCGGGATGTTGGTAGCGGCCTCCGGAACGCTGGCGCGCCCCTTGCGATCGTTGATGCGGTCCTTGTGCTTGCGGACCTGGGCCTCGACCTTGTCGACGGCGAAGTCGATGGCCGAGTACATGTCGTCGGAATCGGAGTGCGCGGAAATGTCGAAGTTGGAGGCGTGGACGTTGAACTCGGCCTGGAAGCGCTTGCGGTGACCCGCGGCCTCCAGGATCACGTGCGCCTCGACGGCATTCTTCAGGTACTTGCTGGCAACGCGTTCGATTTTCTCGGTGGCGTAGCTTCGCAGCGCATCGCTTGCGTCCATGTGGCGGAAGGTGACCAGGATTTGCACGTTATCACCTCGTGGGGTCGCTCGTTCGGGTCGTTGCCGATCCGCCGGCGCTCAGTCGAGCGCGATCAGACGCTTGCGTCTGGATGACGGAAGAATCCCCAGACTCTCGCGGTATTTCGCCACCGTTCGCCGGGCGATGTCAACGTTTTCCTTGGCCAGCTGCTCGCAGATGTACTGATCGCTGAAGGGCGATCGAGGATCCTCCTGGGCGAGAATCGTCAGGATCTTCTGCTTGACGCTTTCTGAGGACACATCGCCGCCGTCGGTGGCGCGAAGGCTGCTGGTGAAGAACCATTTGAGCTCGAACAGACCTTGCGGCGTGTGCACGTACTTGCCCGACGTCGCGCGGCTGACAGTCGACTCGTGCATGCCGATGTCGGCGGCGACGTCCTTCAGGACCATCGGCCGCAGCTGGCTGACGCCCTGCACGAGGAAGTCGTGCTGGAAGCGCACGATGCTCTCGACCACCTTGCGCAGCGTGCGCTGGCGCTGCTCGATCGACTTGATCAGCCACATCGCCGAACGGACCTTGTCCTGCAGATACCCCTTGGCCTCGCCGAGCCCGTTCTCGCGGCCGCCGTTGAGCATTTCCTTGTAGTGCGTGTTGACCTGCAGCGCGGGGACGCCCTCGTCATTGAGCGCGACCTGGAACTCGTCGCCGATCTTGACGATGTAGGCGTCGGGCGTGATGTAGCGCGTCTCGGAGGCGCCGAAATTGCGACCCGGGCGCGGATTGAGCGAGCGGATGATGCGATGCGCTTCGACGATCTCGCCCTGGGTGGTGCCGAGGTCGCGCGCGATGCGGTCGTACTTCTGCGCCTCCAGCTCCTTCATGTACCTGTCGACCACCAGCACGCAGTAGTCGTCGGGCTCGTAGCCGATCAGGCGAAGCTGGACCAGGAGGCACTCGCGCAGGTCGCGGCTGCCGCAACCGGGCGGCTCGAGCTCCTGGACGATCTCGCGCGCCTCTTCGATGGCCTCGGGCGTGGTCTCGGCCAGGAAGGCCAGCTCCTCGCTGTCGCAAGCCAGGTAGCCGTCCTCGTCCAGGTTGCCGACGATGATGGTGGCCAGGCGGCGCTCTTCCTCGCTCATCATGACCAGGCCGAGCTGATCCAGCAGCGCTTCGATCAGGGAGTCGTGCGGAGCGGTGGCGTTCTCGAACAGGCGGTCGCGCGTGTCGTCGCGGTCCGAGCCTGCGCCCACCGAGCCGTGGATGTCGCCGGTGCTGTAGCGGTCCAGGTATTCGTCGATGTCGACCTGGCCGACTTCGGCCGCGGCCTCGGGCTCATGGTCGGCCAGGACGGGCTCGGCCGCTTCGCTCTCGGTGGTTTCGAGATCGCCGGTGCGCATCTCGAGCTCGCGCACGCCATCGGCGGCCTCTTCCAGAACCGGGTTCTGGCAGAGCTCGTCGGCGATCATGATCTCGAGCTCGGGCCTGGAGAGCTGCAGGATCTTGATGGCCTGCCGCAGCTGCGGCGTCATCCTGAGCTGCAGGGTATGTTTGAGCTGTAAGCGCTGCTCCAGAGCCATCTACGTCGTTGCGTTCGATCCGTTCGCCCGGCCGGCAGTCGTGCCGACCTCGCCCTTTTGCATTCCGGCTCGCGCCGGCCCGGTTCTCTGGCCGCTGTCCGTGAAGAACATCATGCCGTCAACCGCTACGTAGCACGGTTCATGCTAGAGGCGGAACCGCTCGCCCAGATAAATCTCACGAGCACGCCTGCTCGAAGCGATGTATTCCGGCGTTCCTTCCTCCAGCACCTTGCCCTCGTTCAGGATGTAGGCGCGGTCGCAGATCCTTAGAGTTTCGCTGACGTTATGATCGGTGATGAGGACGCCGATGCCGCGCTTCTTCAGCTGAGCGACGATGGTCTGGATGTCCAGGACCGCGATCGGATCGACGCCGGCGAAAGGCTCGTCGAGCAGCATGAACTTGGGCGAGATGACCAGGGCGCGGGCAATTTCCACGCGCCTCCTCTCTCCCCCCGACAGGGCGGCACCCATGGTCTTGCGAACGTGCGTGACGCCGAGCTCTTCGAGCAGCGCTTCGAGTCGCTCGCGCCGCTGGGCCTCGTCCAGTTCCAGCGTTTCCAGGATTGCCAGCAGGTTGTCCTCGACGCTGAGGCGCCGGAACACGCTCGGCTCCTGCGGCAGGTACCCGATGCCGGCGCGCGCCCGTTCGTACATGGGCATCGAGGACAGCTCGCGCTCGCCGAGGACGATCGAGCCGGCATCGGGCCGCTCGAAGCCGACGACCATGTGAAAGGTCGTGGTCTTGCCCGCACCGTTGGGACCGAGCAGGCCCACGACTTCGCCCTGGCTGATCTGCAGGGACAGGTGGTCGACGACGACGCGGCCGCCGTAGCGCTTGAGCAGCCCCTGCGCACGCAGCATCGGCGCGCGCGACTCCTGCGGATCCACGGCGCCGGCCGCGCTCACGGTTTCTTCTCGGCAGGCGCAGGCTTGTCGGTGGCCTTGCTGGCGCCGCCGTCGGGCATGATCACGACACGCACGCGGCCCGGAGGCGCGGCGCCGGTCTCGGCCGTCTTGCCGGTGGCAGGAGCGCCGGCGCCGCCCTGTACCACCGCGCGGCCTTCGCGCAGGTAGACGACGACGCGCTCGCCGCTGAGCACGTTGTTGCCGCTGCCGAGGCGCGCGTTCTGCGACAGCACGATGGTGCCGGCGGCCGGATCGTACTCTGCCAGCTCGCCGCGCGCCGTCTCCTCCTCGCGCAGCACCTCGACGCCGCCGCGCGCGGTGATCTTCTTGAGGCCGCGCTCGCCCTCGGGCTCGAAGGCAACGGTGATGTCGCGCGCCTTGATGACGACGCCGGCATGCTTGACCTCGACGTTGCCGGTGTAGAGCAGCAGCCCCTTGTTGTAGTCGAACTCGAGCTTGTCGGCCGTGACGTCGATGGGCGAGGGAACGTCGGCCAGCTTCAGGTTGCGCGCAACCCCCGCCATCGACGACAGCGCCTCGTCCGTATTCTTGACCACGTTCTCCGCCGCCACCGGCACCGCAAGAAGCAGCGCCAAGAATGGCCACAGGCGGTTCGAGGGGACAGTCCCCTCAAGGAACGTTCGCGCGTGCCGGCGGTTCATCCCTGGCCTCCGTCGCGGGGCCGCAGGGTCATGCTGACGTTCCCGTTCATCACGACGTGGCGTTCTACCATGTCTATCGTCAGGTCTGTACCCGACAGGCTCATCTCGGCGGCCTCCAGGTCGGCGCGTCCGCGCACCAGGATCCGGTTGGTCGCGCGATCGTACGAGAGGTTCTCGGCCTCCAGACGCAGCCGACCCAGCTCGAAGCGAACCTTGCCCATCACCTCGACCGCCAGTACGTCGGTGCCGTCCAGGTACAGACGTCCGGTGTCGGCCGCGACCTCGCCCGCGCGCTCGCCGCCTTCGTAGAAGACGACCTTGGGCTCGACGATCTCGACCGCCTTGTCGTTCTTGTAATAGCTGGCCTCGCGCGCGGAGACCTCGAGCACCTTGCGTCCTTCGCGCGTGATCACGCGGTGGAAATTGCGGATGCGCTGCAGCAGCTGCGGCAGCGCTTCGGCGGTGAAGCGCGACGCGTCCAGGATGGACTCGAGACGGCCCGGCCGCCCCATCGACAGGCCGACGCCGATCAGCCCGGCCACCAGCAGCACGCCGAGCACGGCGCGCCAGAGACGCCGATTCATCGAGGATGCCCTCGCGGTGGCACGATCATGCGCACGCTTTTGCAGTGACGGGGTTCGGCGGCGAGCGCAACCCGCCGCCAACCTGATGCCGGTCAGGCCACGCCTGCCTTCAGGAGATCGTGCAGATGGACGAGGCCGACCGGCCGCAGCGCCGGATCGAGAATGAACAGCGACGTGATCGAGTGCCGCTCCATGGTCGCCAGCGCCTCCTCGGCCAGCGCGGCAGCCTTGACCGTCTTCGGGTCGCGCGTCATCACGTCGCGCGCGGCCTTGCCCGAGAGGTCGCCGTGCCGCAGCACCGCGCGCCGTACGTCGCCGTCGGTGATGACGCCGAGCAGACGTCCCTCCTCGTCGACGACGCCGGCGGTGCCGAGCCTGCCTTCGGTGATCAGCCGCAGCGTCTCCATGAGATCGGAGCCCTCGGCGACCAGCGCGATGCTGTCGGCCGAATGCATCAGCTCTTCCACGCGCAGCAGCTTGCGGCCGAGCGCGCCGCCCGGATGCAGCATCGCGAAGTCGTTCTCCGAAAAGCCCTTGGCCTCCAGCACGGCGACCGCCAGGGCATCGCCCATCGCCAGCGTTGCAGTCGTGCTGGCGGTCGGCGCAAGGTTCATCGGACATGCCTCGATGCGAACCGCCACGTCGAGCACGACGTCGGCGGCCTGCGCCAGCGGTGAGCGGGTACCGCCGGTGATCGCGATCAGCGGCAGCGCCAGGCGCTTGATGGCGGGCAGTAGCGCGAGCACTTCCTGGGTCGTCCCGCTGTTGGAGATGGCGATGCAGACGTCGCCGCGCGCGAACATGCCGAGATCACCGTGGACGCCCTCGCCGGCGTGAAGGAAGAATGCCGACGTCCCCGTCGACGACATCGTCGCGGCGATCTTGCGGCAGATCTGCCCGGACTTTCCCATGCCGGTGACGACGACGCGCCCGTCGCACGTCAGGATCAGATCGACCGCGCGCGCGAAATCCTCGGTGAGACGGTCGGACATCTCGTTGAGCGCCTGGCATTCGATGCGCAGAACGCGACGCGCCGTCTCCAGCGCCGTTCTTGGATCGCTGGCCCTATTCATGAGCAACCGACGGACGACGATAGCGGGCCATCTGCTGCGTCGGACGGCGGTTCGCTCACTCCGGCGTATAGAAAGTACGCGTGCGTTCGCTCCGCCGCTGTCCGCCTTGCATCTGCGAAGCCCGTTCTCAAAGTGCGGGAGCTGTGCTGCGCCGGCGGATTGCCATCGGCCGAGACGGAAATCACTGGCGCGCCTCGTGGATGCGAAGGAGGGTGCGCAGGAGTGGGGCTACGTCGGCGAGGGGCAATGAGTTGGGGCCGTCGCTCAGGGCCTTGTCGGGGTTTTCGTGGCACTCCATGAAGAGGCCGTCGACGCCGACGGCGACGGCGGCGCGGGCCAATGGGGCGATGAAGCGGCGCTCGCCGGCGGACTTGTCGCCGCCGGCCCCGGGCAGCTGCACCGAGTGCGTGGCGTCGAAGATGACCGGAGCGCCGAGGCCGCGCATGATCGGGAGTGAGCGGAAGTCGCTGACCAGGTTGCCGTAGCCGTAGGTCGCGCCGCGCTCGGTCAGCATGACGCGGGTGCCGCCGGCCTCGCGCGCCTTGCCGAGCGCATGCTTCATGTCCCACGGCGCCAGGAACTGTCCCTTCTTGATGTTGACGGTCTTGCCGGTAGCGGCCGCGGCCTGCACCAGATCGGTCTGACGGCACAGCAGCGCGGGAATCTGCAGGACGTCGACGACTTCGCCGGTCGGCGCGCACTGCGAAGTCTCGTGAACGTCGGTCAGTACGGGCAGGCCGCACGCGGCACGCGCGTCGGCCAGGATGCGCAGGCCCTCTTCCATGCCGATGCCGCGAAAGGACGCGTGCGAGGTGCGGTTGGCCTTGTCGAAGCTGGCTTTGAAAATGATCGGCACGCCGACCTCGGCGCTGATTTTCGCCAGCGCCGTGGAGTGCCGCATGACCGAGTCGCGCGACTCGATGACGCACGGACCGGCGATGAGGAACAGCCTGCCGCTGCCCACCTCGGCCGCGCGCGCGCCGTCGCCGATGCGGAACGGCGCCACCGCCGCATCGCTGATCATCGTACCGGTCCCCATCATTCCTCGGTGGCGCCGACCACGCGCAGCCCTTTGAGCGGCGGCGTTTCGCGGCGCTGCTGCTTGTGGGCGAGCGCCGCGCGAATGAAGCCCTTGAAGATGGGATGCGGGTCCAGCGGCTTGGACTTGAACTCGGGGTGGAACTGGCAGGCCAGGAACCAGGGGTGGCTGGCGATCTCGATCATCTCGACCAGTTCGCCGTCGGGCGAGGTGCCAGACAGCGTCATGCCCTTCTTCTCGATGGCCTCGCGATAGGCGTTGTTGAACTCGTAGCGGTGACGATGGCGCTCGCTGATCTTGCGCTTGCCGTAGGTGCGATGGGCCAGCGTACCTTCCCTGATCGTGCACGGGTAGGCGCCCAGTCGCATCGTTCCGCCCTTCTCGGCCAGTGCCTGCTGCGCCATCATCAGGTCGATGACCGGATGAGGCGTCTTGGGATCGGCCTCGGTCGTGTGCGCGCCTTCGAAGCCGCACACGTTGCGCGCGAACTCGATGACCGCCATCTGCATGCCGTAGCAGATGCCGAGGAACGGCACGCCCTTCTCCCGCGCGTACTGGACCGCGGCGATCTTTCCCTCGGTGCCGCGCGGGCCGAAGCCCATCGGCACCATGATGGCGTCGGCAGCGGCGACTTCGGCAAGGATGCCCTTGGTCTCGACCTGCTCCGAGTCGATGTGGATGATGTCGACGGCGCAGTCGTTGGCGATGCCGCCGTGGGTCAGCGACTCGTTGAGGGACTTGTAGGAGTCGGCCAGGTTGGCGTACTTGCCGACCATCGCGATACGCACGCGGTCCTTGGGATTCTCGAGCGTGTGCACGACCCGCTCCCACGCGACCAGCTTGGGCGCGCCGGTCCAGATGCGCAGCTTCTCGGTGATGCGGTTGTGCAGGCCCTGCTCCTGCAGCGCCAGCGGAAGCTTGTAGATGCTGTCGACGTCGCGCGCTTCCATCACCGATTTCTTGTCGACGTTGCAGAAGAGCGCGACCTTCTCCTTGACGCTGTCCGAGAGCGGCCTGTCGCAGCGCAGCAGCAGGATGTCGGGCTGGATGCCGAGCCCCGTCAGCTCCTTGACGCTGTGCTGGGTGGGCTTGGTCTTGATCTCGCCGGCGGCGCCGATGTACGGCACCAGGGTCAGGTGCACGAACAGCACGTTGTCGTGCCCGGCCTCGGCTCGCATCTGCCGGATCGCTTCCAGGAACGGCAGGCTTTCGATGTCGCCGACGGTGCCGCCGACTTCACCGAGCAGAAGGTCGCATCCCTCGGCGGCGGCGCGTATGCGGCTCTTGATCTCATCGGTGATGTGCGGGATCACCTGTACGGTCGCGCCGAGATAGTCGCCGCGCCGCTCTTTCTTGATGACCTCGTAGTAGACGCTGCCGGTGGTGACGTTGTTCCTGCGTCCCATTCCGTTGGTGATGAAACGTTCGTAGTGGCCCAGGTCGAGGTCGGCCTCGTAGCCGTCGTCGGTGACGTAGACTTCGCCGTGCTGGAACGGGCTCATCGTGCCCGGGTCGACGTTGATGTAGGGGTCCATCTTGAGCATCGAGACCTTCAGTCCCGAGCTCTCCAGCAACGCGCCCATCGATGCCGACGCCAGGCCCTTGCCGAGCGCCGAGACCACGCCGCCGGTGACGAAGATGTACTTGGTGGCTCTGCCTTCACTGGTGCTCATCGCGACTCACCCTCTTGTCCTGCGGCCGGGAGGAACCTCGAACGCGGACGCGCCCGAGAAATTCCCCTGGCTCATACACCTTTCGACGCGCCTGCCGCGAGCACGCGCTCGGCGGCGACCAGATCCTCGGGCGTGTCCACCTCGATGGGCGCACCGGCTGCGCGCTGCACGACGCCGATCATGATTCCGTTCTCGAGGGCACGAAGCTGCTCCAGATTCTCGGTCCTCTCGGCCGGTGTCGGCGCCAGCTTCGCGAATTCCAGGAGCGTCTGGCGGCGGTACGCGTAAATGCCCACGTGCCGCCACGCGCCTGCAAAATTGGCAGGATTTTCACGGTCATGCGGGATCGGCGCGCGCGAGAAATAGAGCGCGCGGCCGCGCCAATCGCACACGACCTTGACCACCGACGGGTTGCGGAATTCGTGCTCGCTCTGGATGGCGACGGCCACCGTGGCAAGGCCGAGCCCGGGGTCGGAGCGCAGACGCAGGATCAGCTCATCGACCAATGAGGGATCCAGCAGCGGAAGATCGCCCTGGACGTTGACGACGATGCCGCAATCGAGGGACGCGGCGACCTCGGCCACGCGGTCGCTGCCGCTTCGGTGATGGGCCGCGGTCATGACGACACCGCCTCGATCGGGTATCGCGGCCGCGATGCGCTCGTCGTCCGTAGCGACCACGACACGTTGCGGCAGCCTGGCCATGCAGGCCCGAGTCCAGACGTGCTCGATCAATGGCCGGCCGCCGAGCTCGGCCAATGGCTTGCCCGGCAGCCTCGTCGACCCGTAGCGAGCCGGGATGACGACGACCGCAACGTCGTTGGATGCTTGCTGCATGTGGGCGAGCGCTCGGGGCAGGAAGCGCTTCGCGCGTATAGCGACCCCTCGATGGACATGTCAAAGGAGCGCTTGGGCAGGAATTCTGCTGCATAAAAGCGTCCCTCCCACATGGGCGGTCGCCTTGACAGCGTCTTCGGGGCAGGGCTAGATTGCCCCTTGAATTGTTCGATCGAGGGGGCGGGAACGGGACCTACCCTGCCGCTGACAACACCGGTCGCCTCTTAGGGCGCTTGGCGGATCATGAAGGAGTACAGGTTGATGGAGAACTACGCTCTCTGGAAACGCGCACTGGCATCCGTTCTCTCGGTAAGCCTGGTCGCGACGCAGGTTCCGGTCGCCGGCGCGGCGGCTTCGGTTTACGGCACCGTCAAGGTTGCCGGTCCTGCGTGGGTGGCTGCTGACTCTCAAGATTGGTCGGAAATTTCTTCCACGCGCCCGCTGCTCGCGGGTGATCGCATCAAGACAGGCGACAAGGGTTACGTGCTCGCCGAGCTCGGCTCGCAGGGCACGCTCGGCATGTACTCGGGCGCCGAGGTTCGCACCACGGGCACGGCCGATGCGGCCGTGGTCGGCGTGGAGAAGGGCAAGGTCGCCTTCCACGTCAACGACAGCTCGCCGATGCAGGTGGCCGCCGGCGGCGCGTCGGTCAAAGCCAACGGCACGGCCGACGGCTACGTCGACACCATCCAGGGCCGTCCCACGCTGACCGTCGAAAGCGGCAGCTTCCAGGTGTCCATGGCCAGCGGCAAGCAGATCCAGGTCAAGGCGGGCGAGCGCGTGTGGCTGGACGAGCCGGTCAAGGTCGCCGGTGCCTATGGCGAGCCCGAGAGGCCCGAGGAGCTGCCGGCTCCCCCGCCTCCTCCTGCTGCCGAGCCGGTGGTCGAGGAAGAGAAGAAGGGCATGGTCGCGGTATGGATCATCGGCGGCGTGGCCCTGGCGGCCGTGGCGGCGGTGGTTCTGGCCACTACGCTCGATGACGACGGGGATGGGGACGGCGACAACTGCTCCAGCCCGCCGTGCGACGACGACTGAGTACGCACCAGCTGATCTCGTGTAGACAGAGCGCGCCGCCACCATACAACGGGTGGCGGCGCGTTCTTTTTTGTGGCACTCCCGTGGCGTCCGATTCGGAGGTCGTTTGATCGCTTTGCCTCTCTTCGCGCCTCGCCGGCCGCTCTCTTGCATCCTCGCCCTCGCACTGCTGGCAGCCTTCTGCGGAGGGTGCGCTCCTCGAGCCTCCGGGACCGCGCTGGGCCAGGTGCAGAAGTCCGCCAACCAGGCCGACGTCGACAGCTTCAACGACTCGCTTCAGCTCGTCGCGGCCCAGGCTGCTCACGTCTCGGGCGAGTACGAGATCGGTCCTGAGGATCTGATCGAGGTTACGTTTTACGACATCGAGGACACCGCGGGCGATCCGCGCGTGGTCAGCGCCCGCGTATCGAACTCCGGTTTCATCACGCTGCCGTACATCGGCAAGGCGCAGGCCGCGGGCTACGATCCGATCGAGCTCGAGGAAGCGCTACGGGTTCAGTACAAGCGTTTCATCCACGAGCCGCAGATCACGGTCCACATCCAGGAATATCGCAGCTTTCGAGTCTCGGTCGTCGGCAACGTCAAGACGCCGGGAGTGCTGGAGCTGCGCGGGAGAAAGACGCTGCTCGAGGCTCTGGCGATGGCCGGTGGCCTGGACCCGGACGCGGGCCGGTCGGTGAGGCTGACGCGTGTGGGCAGCAAGGATGCGCAATCGGTCCTGATCGACCTGGATCAGCTCGCGCAGACCGGCGATGCGCGTCTGAACCCCTCGCTGATTCCGGGCGACGTCATCAACGTGCCCAAGGCCGGGATCTTCTACGTCGAAGGCATGGTCAACAAGCCGGGAGCGTATCCGCTGCTGACCGAAACGACGGTCACGCAGGCCCTCGTCGTAGCCGGCGGCGTCAACTTCGACTTGTCGCGCGCGTCGGGCACCACCGTTTATCGCAAGCGGCCGGACGGCGAGCGCGACGCCATCGCGGTCGACATCGATGCAATCCAGGCGGGCCGTGTCCCGGACATGCTCGTTACGGCAGAAGACGTGATCGTGGTTCCTCTGTCGGGCACCAAGCTGGTGGTCGACAAGTTCATGGGTCTGTTCCGGGTAGGCGTGAGTGCCGCTACCTTCTGATTTCGGAGCGGCGCCGGCCTGCCGGCACGACGAGTTGAGATGACGATGGATAGGAATGACGGCAGGAGCCTGACACCGCGCAGCGAACCGCCGGGAAGGCCGGGCCCCGAAGCCCCGGCTCCGTGGCAGGGCAATCACGCCGGCCCCCCCGATGCCTTCCGCTACGGCGACGGCTACATGGTCGTGGAGGAGGAAGTCTCCTACCGCCACTACCTCGACTTCCTGCTGCGCCGCAAATGGACCATCGCCGCTGCCACGACGATTTGCGTGGTGACGGCTCTGATCTACTCGCTCGCCGCCACGCCGACCTATCGCTCGCGGACGGTGCTGCAGATCCAGCCCAACGGTCCGAACATCGTCGACTTCGCATCCAGCATCCAGCAGAGCATCAACCAGGTTCAGGCCTACAAGGACTTCTTTCAGACGCAGTACTCGGTGCTGTCGAGTCGCGCGCTGGCGGGCCGGACCGTCGAGGCCCTGCGTCTTGCGGAAGAGCCGCTTTTCAATCCCGCCTTGAAGAAGAAGGGAGCGCTGGGCTCCTTCAAGGAATGGCTCGCCGGTCTGCTGCCGGCCGATGGCGGCGAAGAGCAGCTGGACGAGAAGACGGCGGCGGAGCGCGAACACAAGCGGCTCGTCGACCTGCTGCTCGCCAACGTCATCGTCTCGCCCAAAGAGGAATCCTATCTCGTCGAGGTCGCCTACATCGCCGAGGATCCGAAGCTGGCGCAGCGGATCGTGTCGACGATGGCCAAGCAATATGTCGAGTTGACGATGGACCAGAGCATCGGTTCGGCCGCCACTGCCAAGGAGTTCATCGAGCAGCAGCTCACCGTCACCAAGGGCCGCCTGGAGGAATCCGAGGTGGCGCTCCAGGCCTTCGCCAGGGGCAAGGACATCTACGCCATCGAAGAGGAGGACAAGGTCCTGCGCGATCGTCTCGACGATCTCAGCAAACGCGTGACCGAAGCCGAGGCCGAGAGGATCCGGCTGGAAGCGGAGCACCTGCAGGTACAGGGGCCGATGCGCGCCAGCATGCCGGGCATCATCGACAATCCGCTGCTCAAGACGTTGAAGGACCAGTTGTCCGAGGCCGAGGCCGAGCTCGCACTGCTGCGGCAGACGTTTTCGAACGAGTTCCCGGACGTGCGCAGCATCGCCGCGAAGGTGGCGTCACTGCAGAGGCAGCTCAAGGACACCGAGCAGGGGCTGGTCAACAGCGTCGCGAGCGCCTACCAGACCGCCGTCCAGCGCGAGAAGGATCTGCGCAAGACGCTCGGAGAGCACGAGGCGGCAGTCGCGGACTTCGAGGCCAAGTCCGTCAACTTCAACATCATGAAGCGCGACATCGACACCAACCGGCAGCTCTACGAGAACCTGCTCTCGCGCTACAAGGAAATCGAGGTCGCCGGAGCGATGCGGGCCTCGAACATCACGGTGCTGGACCAGGCCGAGGTACCGCTCAAGCATCATCGTCCATTGCTCGCGCTCAACCTCGCGCTGGCGCTGGTGGTCGGACTGTTCGGAGGAGTCGGCGTGGCGGTGTCGCAGGAGTACCTCGACGATACCGTCAAGACGCCCGAGGACGTCGAGCGCGCTGCGCGACTGGCCACGCTGGCTGCCGTTCCGGTATTCGCCGGTCCCGACGACTCGGTCGCGATGCCTTCGTACTCGCCGGACAGGCAGGTGGCGATGCTGCCGACCTCGGCCGGCGCCGAAGCGGTGCGCACCCTGCGGGCATCGTTGATGCTGGCGGCTTCGGGCGGTCTGCCGACCCGCCTCCTGGTCACGAGCTCGGCTCCCGGCGAAGGCAAGACCTGCCTTACGACGAACCTCGCGCTCGCTTTCGCGCAGATGGGCAAGCGCGTCATGCTGATGGACTGTGACCTGCGCAAGCCTCGCGTCCACAACGCGATGGGGCTCGACAATGCCGCCGGCACCAGCAGCTACCTTACGGGGAACGCGCGACTGGCCGACGTCATCCGCGACAGCGGCCATCCCGGCCTGCACGTGATCACCGGCGGGCCGCCCGCGCCCAACCCGGTCGACCTGCTCGGCTCGCCGTTGCTTGCCGAGCTTCTCGAAGAGCTCGAGGCGCGCTACGACCTCATCCTGCTGGATGCACCGCCGACGCTCGGTTTCGCCGACGTCCCCACGCTGGCCAATCGCGCAGGCGGCGCGTGCCTGCTGGTCGCGCAAGCCGGCTCGACTCCGCGGCACGTGCTCAAGCACGCTTCGGAGTATCTGCTGCGCATGCAGTCGAAGGTCCTCGGCGTGGTCCTGAACAAGATCTCGACGCGCGGCTCGAGCTATTCCTACTACGGCGGCTACTACGGCTACGGCTACGCCAGCCATTACGGCGTCCCGTACGGTAACGCGGACCAGGTCAAGGCAGAGCGCTTGAGCGACGGCACGTCGGCCTGAGCTCTCCGTGTGTCCGCGCCCGTGACCACCGCACCAGTCGCCGGCAAGTGGTCGCTTCGCGCCGCCGTGCTGCTGGCGGCCGGCCTGTGCATCGCCTACGGCAGCCGCGGGCTGCTCGCTGCGTACGTTTCCTCGCGGCCGGGCGTCGAGCGGATCGATGGCATGTCGCGCGCGGCGGCGATCGTGCCCGAGCACTGGTGGTACCGCCTCAAGCTCGCCGACGTCTCCTCCGTGCTGGGTCGCCACGCCGAGGCCATCGCCGATTACCGTATCGCCATCGCCAACTATCCTTCGTGCAGCCGGTGCTGGATCGGTCTGGCGGAGACGCAGGCGGCGATGCGCGAGGATCCCACGGACGCACTGGAGCAGGCAGTCCGGTTCGGCCGCTCCGAAACGACGATCCGGCTGCGAGCCGGGACCCTGTACGCACGTCTGGGCCGGCACGCCGAGGCCGGACGCGAGTTCAACGCCGTCCAGCGCGGGATGAGCGACGACCGCCATCAGTTCTACGCGCTGCTCCATCGGATCTACGACGTGAATTTCATGCTCGAACACGTCATCGAGCCTTCGGGCCTGAGCACCTACTTCGCGTTCGTCAGGATCCATCGCCCCGTCGAGGAGACGAAGGTGGCGTGGGAGCGCTACCGGCTTGAATCCGCGGACCGTGGTGAGGAGCAGCGCAAGGCGTACGCGCAACGGCTTCTCGCGGACGGCTTCGTCGGGGATGCATGGAAGGTGTTCTTCGAGGGCGCCGCGCCGTCATCGGCCACCGTCATCGCCGGCGGATTCGAGACCGACGAGGACGTGCGGCCGTTCGGCTGGTACCTCAACTCGGTCGACGGCATTACGGCGACCATCGTCGAGTGCGACGGGTGTCCCGAAGGCAGGCGCGCGCTGCGTCTGGAGTTCGACGGGAAGTCGAATCCGCAGTTCGGAGGCATGTGGCAGGACGTGCCGGTGACGCCGGGAACCAGCTACGTCCTGCATGCGAAGGTGAAGGCAGCCCACATCACTTCCGCCAACGGGCCCAAGCTGGCAGTGCGCGGAATACCGCATCGCGATCGCCAGGGCGCCTGCGCGCTGTGGGCGGCAACGCCGGACTGGAAGCTGTCCTCTCCGTGGACGGACGTGCAGCTGCCGTTTCGCGTGCCGGAGGATTGCGACGGCGTGCGCATCCTGGTCGCCAGGCAATCGACGACCGTTCCGAACAAGTTCCTTGGCGGCGAGCTGTGGATGGACGACGTACGACTCGAGCGCACCGACCAGAATCCCGCCCCGAATTCCTAGGCCCCCCCGCGACGGATGTAGAAGGAGCCGGGCTCCCGATCCGGAGTCAGGAATGGGCAGGCCTTTGCCAGGTCGTCGTAGTGGTGGTGATGCAGATGATTGAGGGCCAGCACCACCTCCCACCTGGCATTGTCGGTCAGGAACGCTTCCAGCAGGTACTGCTCGTTCCACAGCCGGACCTGCTCGGTCACCCACGGCTGGAGGTAGTCGCGCGGCGTGAACACGTCGTGGACGTGCACGACGACGCCCGGCGAAAGAGTCGGAAGGAGCTCGAGGAATTCGAACAGCACGTCCCCCTGCGGGCGGATGATGTGCGAGGAGTCGATGAAGAGAATGTCGCCTGCCGCCAATGACGCGAAAAAATCGGCTCCCACCTCTTCGACGCGCCGGCGCACGACCTCCACGCCGAGCTTCTCGAGCCAGGGCATCTCGTAGGGCTCGATACAGACGTGGCGGCACCGGTAGGACGCATCGTCGCGGCGGTTGCGCTCGATGGCCCGTGCCGCCAGCTTCGTCGAATGTCCGGAGCCGATCTCGATGATCGTGCGCGGACGAAGATGACGGATCAGAGCGTACCAGATCTCGGCGTCGCCGGATTCGAAGGCCACGTTGCCGAAATGGAATGACAAGTCGGTCGTCGCGGTCGCGGTGGCGGTCAGGTCGGCGATCTCGGCGCCGGCGGTGCGCAGCTCACGCAGCAGCGAGAGCTGTTCGCCGATTCGCAGATCGATCCCGGGCAGCGGCCGGTCGCCGTCGAGGGAGGAGCGGAGGTCGCGCGGGTCGAACAGCGGCTCGTAGTAGTGCCGGCGGATCGGCAACAGGCCGATGCCGACGAGGACTCGCCGGCACAGAGGCAGACGGTGCAGCCCCGCGGTCCGCACGAGTCGCAGCAGCACCGCAGCGGGTGCGACCAGCGGCGCCAGCACGACGTCGAGCGCGGGCAGCAGCCTTCGTACGCTCGCCTTGAGCGTCGCGCCTGAGCCGGATCCCGCCGGCTTCAACGCTTCCACAGCCGACCAAGAAGCGAGCGGGTTCGCGTCGATCCGATTTCCAGATGCGGCAGCTCTCGAAACTGTCCGGAAAGGATCGCGGCAGGAGTGACGGTGAACATGTGCGCGGCGAAATCGCCGAGGAGGATGCGTGTCCTGGCGGCGGCCGCCGTCATGCGCGGCGGCCTCTTGCGGCACGAGTGCGAATCACTGGATACCGCGGCGACCACGCCATTCATCAGCAGCTTCTCGGCACAGCGCTGCGAGCCCTTTCCCCACAGCCCCAGCAGGGATTCGGCATCGATTTGCAGAACCGCGCCCAGCTGTACCCACGCAGTGACGACGTCCGGATTCTCCTGCACCAGGTGATTGCGCTCCGGGTGCGCCAGTACCGGCAGCAGGCCCCGGGACCGCACTGCGAACAGGATCTGTTCCATGGCATGGGGAATGACGGCCACCGGCATCTCCAGCAGCGCGGCGCTGCCGCATAGCGTAGGCATGCCGGAGGAATCACCGGAGACGAAGCGCGAGGAGATGTCGATCTCGGCAGCGGCCTCGACGTCCAGGTCGATGCCCGCATCGCCGAGCCGCTGCCGGAGCTCGGCTACCAGAGGCCGGGTCACCTGCAGCGTGTTCTCGTACACGCCGTCGATCAGGTGCGGCGTCGTGATTGCGCGAGTGATGCCGTCCTCGACCATCGCGCGGCACAAATCGGTCGACTCCTCCCAGTTTCGCGGGCCGTCGTCGATCCCGGGCAGCAGATGGCAGTGGATATCGATCATCGCATCACGTGCGGGGGACGGGCCGCGCCTCTTCGACGTCGGTCAGACGGATGAAGATCGCGACCACCGCCAGCAGCGTCAACGCGACCGCCGGAATGCGCAAGCCGAAGTCCAGCATCGAGTGCAGTCCTACCGAGCCGATCGCAGACCCGGCCGCGACGATCAGCATGCGGCGTTCGGGGGAAACGACGGTCCGGAACGCATGCGACAGACGCCGGACGAAGGCGATGATCCACGCCGCCACGACGAGCACGGCGACGATGCCTCCCTCGATGGCCGTCTCCAGATAATCGCAGTGCGCATTGCCGTAGCTGAAGCCCGACGGTGCGTCGCGATACGAGGCGATCAGCGAGTCGTAGCCTCCGAAGCCGTTTCCGAACAGCGGATGCGCCATCACCATGGGCCAGCTGTCGCGCCAGATCGGCACGCGCCCGACCTCGAGATCCGAAGTCGCATGGGAGAAGCGCTCGAACGCCACGTCCACGCCGACGCCTGCAACGAAGAGCAGGGTGATGGCCACCAGAACCGCCAGCGTTCCTCTGCCCGCCAGCGCACGTGGGGCGGCGCCGGCCGGCCGTAGAAATCGCTCGCAGCCGAGCATCATCAGCGCCGCCGCTACCAGGCTGGCAAGCCCCATACGAGAGCGCGACAGCAGCAATGCCAGCAACATGACGGCGACGGCCACCGTGACGATGCCTGCCCTGGCCTTCTCTTCCGCAGCCCGGATGGCGCCGGCATATCGCGCCGGCAGCAGCGCGACGGCCGTCGTGACCGCGAAAGGAATGGTCATTTCGAGAACGTAGGCAAAGTGGTTGCGGTTGACGAGCGTACCGGTGGCCGAGTCGTGGTAGGCCAGACGCTTGAACACGAGCAGGTACTCGTTGCCCGCGAGCAGGTTGAGCGCGCCGTACGCGCTCTGCAGGAACCCGATCGTAACCAGCGCCACCACCATCGTCCGGACGTCGGTCATCGCGGGCAGGGCAAGGCGTGCCGCTACCAGGAACAGGGCGTAAGCGAGATAGAGCGCGGCCGTGTCCGCCACGACCGCGGCGGGCGCGAAATTCTCGGGCACGAGCCCGGTCAACGCAGCCAGCGTCTGCATGATCGCCTGCAGCGGAAGCGCGAACGCGAGCAGGAGAAACGTCGGTGCGATCGCGGGAATCTGCCGGCGCGCGGCGACAGCCACGGCTATGGCGCCGCATCCGGCGGTGACAAGGTTGCGTCCGACATCCGAGTTGGCGCCGAGCGCCAGGAAGGCGGCGGCCAGGAACGCGGCAAGAAGCAGTGGCAGCGCCGAAGGGCGCCAGGTTACGCCGG
>DASPNH010000136.1:0-4103 GCA_035626675.1 Binatia bacterium | reverse complement strand
CGGTGGACGTCAACGTGCATCCGGCCAAGCTCGAGGTGCGCTTCGCCGAGCCCGAAACCGTGCATCGCTTCGTTGCCGAGGCCGTCCGCGATGCGCTCCGGCGCTCGGCCAGCCCGCTCGGGCGCTGGGGCTTGAGTGCGGAGGAAGCGCTGCGCCGGCGCGCGGTGCCGCAAGCGGACGGCGGACGTGGTCACGGCGGGCGTGGTGATCTTGCCGCTGGCGCGGCGCTAGCTGCGGATGCGGTTGTGGTTCCCGACGCCGTCTACGAGACCGCCATTCCGGGGTACGTGACTGCACCGGCGTCGCAGGCACCGGTCATTCCTGGTCGTCAGGAGGCGCTCGATTTCGGGCGCGAGCACGCGGCCGACGCGCTCGGACGCTTCCAGGTGATCGGACAGGTGCTCGATGGCTATCTGGTGTGTCAGGGCGAGGGCCAGGTGCTTCTGGTCGATCAGCACGCCGCGCACGAGCGGGCACTGTTCGAACGCCTGATGCAGGCCTTCGGGGAGCGCAAGGTCGCACGGCAGTCGCTTCTGCTGCCAGCGACGATCCGTGTCGGCGCTGCGGCCATCGAGGCCTTCGAGAAGGCGCGCGAGGCGCTCGTCGCGCTGGGCTGGGAAATCGATGCCTTCGGCGACGAGGAGGTGGTGGTGCGGGGGATGCCGGCCGTGGCTTCGGGCATCGCCGTCGAGCCGCTCGTCGAGGCGATCGCTGGCGATCTTGCCAGGGCAGGCGGGATTGCCAGCGCCGAGCGGCTGGCCGAACGCGTCATGGCCAGCGTGGCCTGCCACTCGGCGGTTCGTGTCGGCAAGCGCCTCGACCTTGCCGGTGCGCATGCATTGCTGCGCGAGACCGCTTCGGTGGCTTATCACTCGACGTGCCCGCACGGTCGCCCGGTGGCGCGAACGCTGACGCGCGGACAGATCGAACGCATGTTCGGCCGCTGAACCGCGGTGATTGCGGCGCTGCCACAGCGGGTGCTGGTCATCGCCGGCGCAACGGCCGCCGGAAAGAGCGCGCTTGCCGCTCGGCTCGCGCAAGAACTGGGCGCCGAGATCGTTGGCGCCGACTCTCGTCAGGTCTACCGATACATGGACGTCGGGACGGCCAAGCCCGAGCCCGAGCTTCGCGCGCGCGTCCCGCATCACATGATCGACATCGTCGATCCCGACGTCGACTTCGATGTCGCGACTTGGCGAGCCTCGGCGATGACGACCATTGCAGGCATCCATTCGCGCGCCGCACGCGTCATCGTCTGTGGCGGGACCGGGCTTTACCTGCGCAGCCTGACCAGAGGCCTGTTTGCCGGTCCGACCGCCGATCCGGCGCTGCGGCTGCGCCTCGAGCAGGAGGAGGCTGCCTCGCCGGGAGTGCTGCGCGAGCGGCTCGGCCGCGTGGATCCGGCAGCGGCCCGGCGCATCCATGGCAACGATCGCGTGCGCATCGTCCGTGCGCTCGAGGTGTACGAGCGGACCGGGCGTCCGATGTCGGAGCATCATGCCGAGCACGCCCTGGGCGAGCGGCCGTTCGAAACGACGCTTCTGGAAGTACGGCGCGATCGCGGAGAGCTGCTGCAACGGATCGATGATCGTGCGCGGGCGATGGTCGCGGCAGGCCTCGTCGAAGAGCTGGCGTCGTTGCGCGAGAGATTCGGCGCCGATGCTCGTGCCTTCGATGCCATTGGCTACCGGCAGGCCGGCATGGTCCTGGATGGCAAGCTGGCGAGCGACGGACTGGTGGCGGCCATCGCCAGGGCGACTTCGCAATATGCCAAGCGCCAGAGAACCTGGCTGCGAGGGCAGGCCACCACCGTTGCCGTGGCTGCGCGCGACATCGACGGCGCGCTCGCGCATGCCGAGCAGTTCTTTTCCGCTCCCTGAGGAGCCGTGCTAAGCAGCGCAGACTCGGAGACGGCGCCATGGCCTTCTTCGCTGCACCCGCGGAGACACCGACTTGCCATCGAAGAAGAACCTGACCGACCTGCGCGCGGCCATCGACAAGATCGATCGGCGCCTGCTCGACCTCATTGCCGAGCGTGCCAGCCTCTGCGTTGCCGTCGGCGAGACCAAGAGCCAGACGGATCGCGGCATCCTCGACGTCGGACGCGAAAAGCAGGTGCTGGCGGGAATCCGCAAGCTCAATCCGGGGCCGTTGCGCGATGACGCCGTCGAGGCGGTTTTTCGCGAGCTGATTTCGGCATGCCGCGCCCTGCAGCGTCAGACGACGGTGGGGTACCTGGGACCGGCGGGAACGTACACGCACGAGGCGGCGGTCAAGCAGTTCGGCAGCAGCGCGATGTTCGATCCGTGCGAGACGATCGCCGAGATCTTCACCGCGGTCGAGACCGAGCGTGCCACGTTCGGCATCGTCCCGGTCGAGAACACGACCGAGGGCGCGGTGACGCCGACGCTGGATGCCCTGGCCGAGACGAGCGCGAAGATCCTGGCCGAGGTCGTGCTGAAGATCGACCACTACCTGATGGCGCGCGACGGGGATCAAAAGAAGGTCCGGCGCATCGCTTCACATCCGCAGGGCCTGGCGCAGTGCCGCAGGTACCTGGCCGAGAATTTCCCCGGCATCGAGCTGCTGCCAGTGGCCAGCACCGCGGCGGCCGCGAAGCTTGCGGCCTCCGAGCGGGGCACGGCGGCAATCGGCAGCCGTCTGGCGTGCGAGCTCAACGCGTTGCAGCCGGTGGCGCGCTCGATCCAGGACAACGCCTCGAACGTCACGCGGTTTCTCGTGATCGGGCCGGATCAAAAGACGCGGCCGAGCGGGCGTGATCGCACCTCGCTTGTGGTCACGGTCAAGGACCGGGTCGGCATCCTGGAGCGGATCATTCGCCAGTTCTCGCGCAACAAGGTCAATCTGTCGATGATCGAGTCGCGACCGTTGGTGGGCCGATCCTGGGAGTATCGGTTCTTCGTCGACGTCACGGGCCACGCCGTCGACGAGCCGGTGGCCAAGGCGCTGGCGTCGCTCGAGCGCATCGCGCTGTCGGTCAAGGTGTTGGGGTCGTATCCGATCGCGACTTGAGCCGGTTGCTCGTGCCGGGGACGGCGGGGCAAGGGCTGGTCGCCGTGACGTGCGGTGGCTGCGCTCGCCGTCGTGACGTGCGGCGGCAGGAATTGCGGTCGTGACGTGCGGTGCTGCGCTCGCCGTCGTGACCTGCTGCGGCAGGAATTGCGCGGCCGACTCCTCCTGGTGGTGTCTTCATTCACAGCCTTGCTCTGGCTACAAGCGCGGTAACGGTGCACAACGCCGTGATGCGAATCGTACGTGCGCTCCAAGTGGCCTGTCTCTTCGTTCTGTGCGCAGGCTCGTCCGGCTGCGGGGATGGATCGGATGCCGGTGTCGATAACGCGACGCTGTCGTACGAAATCACCATCAGGGTTACCGACGACGTTGGCACGCTCGGCGCCCTCCAGTTCGAGGTCGTCTATACCGGCGATTCCGGAGGCTGGGCCGGGTTCGGCGATACGGTTGCGTGCGAGGCTCTTACGGAAGGACTGGCGGCGGCCAATCATTTTCGGGGCAAGTTGAAAATCGGGCTGGTCAGCCTGCAGGGCATTCCGACGCCCGGTGACGTCGTCAAATGCATCTTCAGAACGCATGACACGCTCGATGCCGATGATTTCGAGGTCGAGGTGACCGATGCCAGCACGCTCGAAACGGATCCGCTGCCGGCTCCGCCGCGGATGGCGGTAACGGGCGTCGAGCCCATCTAGGCGGTGAAAGGTCAGCTATGGGTCGATCCGCGGCGATCGGCGAGGAGTCGATGCCGAGGATTCGGATGCCGACGATTCGATGCCAAGGGTCGGCCGCGACCGGCGGCGAAGCGTTGCGGCGATGTCCGCGATTCACTTCCGTAAATACACATCGCCCCTCAGCCGCATGACCGGCTCATGCCCCGGCCGGCATCCGAGCTCCCACACCAGACCGTCGGGCGCGCAGCCTTCGACGCGGATGTAGCCGCGGTGAATGTACTCGCGGTGATGGTCGTTGCAGACGGTGGCCAGGTTCCAGGTGAAGTCGGGGCCGCCGTGGGAGCGGTACCAGACGTGATGGGCATGCAGCATGCCGCGCCGTGAGCAGCCCGGTACCTG
>DASPNH010000135.1:0-18755 GCA_035626675.1 Binatia bacterium | reverse complement strand
AAAGATCCAGGCCGATGCCGCCAAGGCGGCGGCGCTGTTTCCCAAGGGCAGCACCCACGAGTACTCGCGAGCCAAGCCGGAGATCTGGGATCAGTGGGCGAAGTTCGAGGAGCTGATGAAGGATCTCGAGGTCAAGGCCGGCGCGCTGGCGTCGGCAGCAAAGTCGGGCGGTGACGTCGGTGGCGCGTCCAAGGCGATGTTCGGCAACTGCAAGAGCTGCCATGACCAGTTCCGCAAGCCTGAAGAGGACGAGAACAAATCCTAGGGCCGCCGCGGGTTGCGCTCAGCTGTCGCTACTCCTCATTGCCTTCATCCGTTGGAACGCCGCTGGAAGGGTGTGGAATATACTCCGACGGACGGGCAGTGCCTTCATTTCGGCGCATGATGATCCGCGTGGAGTCAGCCTCGTCGCGCTCATGAGCTCCGCAGTAATTGCTGGGAAACCTCGCGAGGTTGGTACAGCCTTGCTTGGCACAATTCATATCAACCTTCTCCTCAACCGATCAGTCGAACCGCCGCGGCGGTCCCTACGAATGCAGCGGAAAAGCCAAGGAGATATTGGGTCCACGATATCCAATAGGCTTTTCCGGAATTGATACCGGACAGCTGGCTGGTAGCGTCGATCCACGCCTGAGCGTTACTCAAGCGTAGACGGTGAAGGCGCTCTTCCTGTTCTTCAGCTTCCACGCTCCACAGATCGAGAGCTTGCTCGTGAAGGGTGGCGCCAGACGGTGGATTCTTTGTTTCTCCGTCACCAGCGCAGCGAACGCGGTGAGAATCGTCGTGCACACGGCCAGAACCGCCAAGGCGATCATCCACCGCTCGAACGGCGGAGTCTCGGCTTTGACCGCGCCGGCGGACGCAAAAGCAGCAGCCAGAAAAAAGCCTGCAACGGCGATATGGCCTCGCGCCTTCCCCTCGAGATCACGCCATAGGGCAAGGGTCTCTGCGTATTCGTCCGCGGCCCGTTTCAAGGCGAGCTCGCCAAGGGCGCTATGGTATTCCGTAGACGTCAATGCGTCGAAGCTGCCGGCGGGCCAGGGCTGAGGCAACCCAGCAGGCCAGGAAACGCGACGAGTACCGCGGTCGACAGGTGTTCCCCGTCACCCTGCGCGCATCGGCCGATGGCGTTCAGAAGACATCCCACTCTTGCAACGGGGAGAACGGAACGCGACGAGCGGCGGCGTCCGCGGTCGTTTCAAAATTGCAGGTACGCCAGGCTCGCTGCGGTGCGCTCCACGTCCTCGCGGCCCTCGAGCAGCTTGCCGATGGGATCCCACTGACCCGTCGTCAGCGCCTCGCGGGCCGCGGGCTTGATCGTCAGCGGCAGCGACAGATCGCCCGCCGTCACCAGCTGTTTCTCCAGGTCGATGGTGATCTGCGTCTGCGGCTCGCGCTCGACCAGTGAGGACAGCTTGCGGACGTCCTGCGCGGACAGGATCACGCACGGCAGGCCGAGCGTGGTCGAGTTGCCGAAGAAGATTTCCGCGAAGCCTTCGGCGATCACCGCGCGGAACCCGGCCTTGGCGATCGCCTGCGGCGCATGCTCGCGCGAGGAGCCGCAGCCGAAATTGCGGCCCGAGATCAGGATGCTGGCGCCGGCAAAACGCGCGTCGTTGAGGTTGTGACGGCGCGGCTGCTCGTTCTCGTCGAAGCGCACGTCATAGAAGAAGTAGCGGCCGAGCCCGTCGAAGGTCACGCACTTCATGAAGCGCGCCGGGATGATTCGGTCGGTGTCAATGTCGTCGCCCGCGACGGTGACGCCGCGGCCGGCTACCTTGGTGATCTTTTCCAGTGCCATCAATTACTCTCCGCTCGGATCCCGAACGTCTCGCGCGCATCGGCCACGACGCCTTCGACTGCCGCCGCGGCGACCATGACGGGGCTCATCAGAATGGTGCGACCGGTCGGGCTTCCCTGGCGGCCCTTGAAGTTGCGATTGGAAGAGGACGCGCACAGCTGCGCCCCGATGAGCTTGTCGGGATTCATCGCCAGGCACATCGAGCAGCCCGCCTCGCGCCACTCGAAGCCGGCCTCCTCGAAAACCTTGTCGAGGCCTTCGGCGATCGCCGCGCGCGCGACTTCCTGCGACCCGGGTACGGCCAGCGCCCGCACGCCCGGTGCGACCTTCTTCCCTTTCAGGAAACTGGCGACCTCGCGGAAATCGGACAGGCGTCCATTGGTGCAGCTGCCGATGAAGCAGACGTCGACCTTGGTTCCCTTGATGGGCGCGCCTCCCTCCAGCTTCATGTATTCGAGCGCCTCGTGGATGCTGGCGCGCTCGGTGGCATCGGCTGCCTCGCTTTCGGAAGGCACGCGCTCGTTGACGGCGATGGCCTGGCCCGGATTGATGCCCCAGGTGACGGTCGGCGCGATGTCGGCGGCATCGATCTCGACGACGTCGTCGAAGGTGGCATCGGGGTCCGATGCGATCTCCTTCCAGTATGCGAGCGCGCGATCCCACGCCTCGCCCTTGGGCGAGTACTCGCGGCCTTTCAGGAACTCGTAGGTCTTCTCGTCGGGATTGACGTAACCGACGCGCGCGCCGCCCTCGATCGACATGTTGCAGATCGTCATGCGCTCTTCCATCGAGAGGGCTTCGATGGTCGGCCCTGCGTACTCGTAGGCGAAGCCGGTGCCGCCGTTGACGCCGAGAACGCGAATGACGTGCAGGATGATGTCCTTGGCATAGACGCCGGGACCGAGCTTGCCGGTGACGTGGATTCGCCGGACCTTCAGCGGCGCCAGCGCCAGGGTCTGCGTTGCCAGCACGTCGCGAACCTGCGTAGTGCCGATGCCGAAGGCGATGGCTCCGAACGCGCCGTGCGTGGAGGTGTGCGAATCGCCGCAGGCGATGGTCATGCCGGGCTGCGTGATGCCGAGCTCCGGGCCGATCACGTGCACGATTCCCTGGTGGCCGGTCTCGGGACCGAAGTAGCGGATGCCGAACTCGCGGCACGCGTCCTCGAGAGCCACGATCATCCCCTCGGCCAGTGAGTCCTCATAGGGGCGCAGGCGGGTATCGGTGGGAACGATGTGGTCGACGGTGGCGAAGGTGCGCTCCGGGTGCGGAACGCCCAGGCCCAGGTCGCGAAGCATCCCGAAAGCCTGCGGGCTGGTGACCTCGTGGATCAGGTGGGCGCCGATGAAGAGCTGCACCTGGCCGCCCGGCAGCTGCCGGACCGTGTGCCGCTCCCAGACCTTCTGAAACAGGCTTTTTCCCATCGTGCGGTTATCGCAAACGACCATCATGTAGTCGAATGAAACTTTCTGAGTGCTCTGCTAAGCAATGCTTCATGCTCGACGCAAGCCTCCTGCCCGCTCTCTACGACGCGCTGACCGTGGCCCGTCACGGCTCGGTCGCCCGCGCGGCCGACACTCTGCACAAGACGCCGTCCGCCGTCAGCCAGCAACTGCGGCGCATCGAATCGCACTTCGGCGTCACCCTGTTCGCCCGCGCCGGGCGCGGCATCGGCCTGACCGCAGCGGGCGAAGCCTTCCTCGGCCCGGCCACGCGCCTGTTCGACGAAGCCGAGTCGGTCTACAGCCTGCTCGGGTCGATGGGCGGCTCGGCAGTGACGACGGTGCGGCTGGCCGTCAGCGATTATCTCGGCAAGGAGCTATTGGCCCCCGTGCTGCGCGAGATGCACGAAGGCGGCGCGCCGTTGCGCTTCGCCATCGTCACGTCGCATTCCGCGGATTCGGTGCGACTGCTCGAGCGCGGCGAGGTCGATGCAGCCATCGTCAGCACGGCGGCTCCGCATCCCGCGCTCGACGAGCATCTGCTGTTCGAGCAGCCGATGCTGTGGGTCGCCGCGCGTCTTCCGAGGCACAAGCCGGTGCACGAGAGGCTGGCGACCGAGCCGGTGCTGCGTCTTTCGGCCGGCAGCCTCGGACGTGCCGTGCTCGACGCCTATCTGGAGCGCCATGGCATCACGCCGGTATCGACGATCGAGGTTCCCAGCGTGTCGCTGTTGGTATCGTACGCGGCAACCGGCGTCGGCATCGGCCTGGCACCGGCCCTGCCCTTGTACGATGTCTCCTCCGATAGTGTCGTCGTCGAACGCGCCGACGTTCCTACCCTGGCCGTGCGTCTGGCGCTGCGCGCCAACTATCCGCTGAGCCTGCCGCTGGCCGCGTTCCTGGAACGGGTGCGCGCCCGCGGCGCGCGCCTGGCGAAGGATCTCGGCGCCGCGCCGCGCAAGGGCCGGGCAAAAAGAAAGGCCTAGCTCGGCCGTGGGGCTGCGCGCCTTCGACGTTTCCGCGCGAACGCGGCGGCCACGATTCCTCTTTCGACGTCGAAAACCTGTGCCTGTCCTGGCCGCGTAAGGACGATGGCGCCGTCCGGCACTAGCGGGCGGCGACGAGGAACAGACGCGGAAACGAGAACAGCCTCTTGCCGTCGGCGCGTGCAGGATAGGCCGCATCGATGGCGCGCGTGTAGGCGTGCTCGTACTGCGCGCGCAGGTCGGTGCCGACCGCGTCCAGATAGGGCCGCAGGCCGGTGCCGCGCACCCATTCGACGATGGCCGCCGCGTCGGCCATCACGTGCTCGTACGTGGTCTGCCACAAGTCGACCCGCGCACCTCTGGCCGCGAGCAGGTCGTAATAGAACGCCGGGGCTTCCACCGGCGTCAGCGTGCGTACGGCGGAGACGGCGCGCGACCACGGGCCGGGAACTTCGCGCATGAGGCGATGGCTCGGCTCGCGAAAGTTGGAAGGCATCTGCACCGCCAGCACCCCGCCGCTGCCGAGCGACGACAACAGACGCGGCATCAGCGATGCGTGGTCGGGCAGCCAGTGCAGGACCGCATTCGCAAAGATCAGGTCGACGGGCTCTGGCGGCTGCCACGTGGCGACGTCGCCATGCGTCCACTCGACGTCGGGCAGCTCGCGCCGCGCCATCTCGAGCATTTCGGCCGAGTTGTCCACGCCGGTGATCTTCGCGTGCGGCCAGCGCGCCTTCAGAAGCGCCGAGGAGTTGCCGGGACCGCAGCCGAGATCGACGATCGTGGCCGCATCCTCCAGCGGCACGCGCGCCAACAGCTCGGCGGCAGCGCGCGTGCGCTCTTCGCCGAACTTCATGTACTGGCTCGCGTCCCACGCCGGCATGGCGTGCCGTCCTATCACAAAAAAGGGGTCAGGCACCTTTTCGGCGGCGAAAAGGTGCCTGACCCTTTTACGGCGACACCTGCAGGGCCTGCGGGATGCTGCGCTCGAGCATCATCGTGCCTGCCGCCGCCATTGCGCACACCGCCGACAGCCCGATCCACAGCCCCACCGGCCACACATCCAGAACGTAACCGGCAATGGGCGGGCCGATCACGAAGCCGAGTTGCCACGACATGCTCGAGATCGCCATGTAACGGCCGAGCCGCGAAGATCCTGCCAGGTCCGCAACCAGCGGTCCCTGCACCGGCCCGAGCAGACACTCGCCCATGCCGAGAATGGCAGCGACGATGGCGAGCACGATGGAAGCCGGCACCGCCGACATGTTCTCCACCGCCAACGGCACCACCAGCCACATCGCTGCCCAGATCGCCGCCATCGCGGCCAGCGCAGGCATCCTTCGCCGTCCCTCGAGCAGGCGCGCGATCGGAAGCTGGATCAGGACGATCGTCATGGTGTTGGCGAAAAAGATCCAGCCGATGGCCTCCTCGGTCACGCCCGCACCGTGCTTGGCATAGACGGGCAGGAACTCGACCAGAGGCACGATGCCGGCGGCGATCGTCATCGTGTTCAGCAGCATCAGCGCCACGAATGGCCGATCGCGCAATACGGCTGCGTACGATGCCGGCTCCTCGCCATCGTCGCAGGCGGGCGGCGGCGAAGGCATCCACAGCATGATCAGCGCAAAGACCACGAACGACAGTGCGTCGAGAAGAAACAGCGTGGTGAACGTGGACGGCTCCTCGACCACCGCGATGAATCCGCCCGCCAGCGCGCCGACGCCGATGCCGAGATTCATCGCCATGCGCTGCACCGAGAATGCAGCGGGCCGGCGCTCCACCGGAGCGAGCTGACTCAGCATGCTCGAATGCGCCGGCCAGTAGATGCCGTTGCCCAGTCCCATCAGCAGCTGTAGCGCGATCGCATGCCAGGCCTCGCGGATCAGCGGAAAGCATGCGATGGCCAGTGCCTGCACGAGCAGCGCGACGACGATGACGCGCCTCGGCCCGAGACGATCCGCCCACGCCCCGCCGATGGCGCCTGCCGGAAGCGAGGCGACATAGTTGGCCGCCGTGGCAACGCCTGCCATCGTCAGGGACAGCCCGCGCACGTCGTGCAGGTAGATGACGAGGAACGGCAGGACCAGGCCGTTGCCGGCCATGCTGGCCATGCCTCCGAGCTCGAGCAGCCACACCGATGCCGGCAAGCGCGGACTGAGCCCGCGCAGATAGGCGAGAACGATGCGCAACGGCTTCAGCCCTGCCAGCCGGCCTTGCGCCAGCCGCTGACGCACGTCTCCACGAGCGCCTCGGAGTTGGTCTGCCGGAACGTCTCGAACGAGAACCCTGGCGCCAGCCGATCCATCTTCTCGAGCGCCTGAAGCGCTTCGGCGCAACGGCCGGCGTGACCGCACGCAGCGGCCAGGATGCGATAGCCGCGTCCCTGGTCCGGACGCAGTCGCAGGCTCTCGGTCTCGTGCCGGATCGCATCCTCGTAGCGCCCCGCCATCAGATGCGCAGCCGCGAGCTGATGCAGGAACAGATGCATCTGGCTGTCGCGCGGCGAGAGGCGGATCGCCTTCTCCATCACCGCGATGGCTTCATCGGGATGATCGACGGTCAGTGCCACCGCCAGGCCCTGATACGCCATCGTCAAACTGGGATTGAGCTCGATGGCGCGCTCGAACGCAGCGATGGACCGTTCCTGGTCTTCCGCCATCGAGCACGCGAACCCGAGCGCCGCCTGCGCCCACGGATCGTTCTCGTCGAGCGCCACGGCGGCCCGCGCCGCCTCGCCCGCCTCGGTGGCGACTCGCGAGGGGTCCGAGGACCAGTGCGACATGATGGTCGCGACCAGGCAGACCGTCTCCAGCGCCGCCGCCGTCGAGAAGCCGCGGTCGAGCTGGCGCGCGCGACGAAGCAACGCCAGGGCCTCCTCGAGCTCCTCGCGCGAGCGCAACGCGAACAGCAAGGCCGAGCCGCGCTGGAAACATTCCCAGGCATCGAGCTGCGGCGCCGGCTTGCTCTGGATGCGCTGGCGCTCGGCGCGCCCGAGCGCAGGCTCGATGGAGCTGACGACGGCCAGCACGATCTCGTCCTGCAGCGCGAACACGTCGACGAGCTCGCGATCGAAACGCTCGGACCACACCTGATGTCCCTGTACGCCGTCGATCAGATCGACCTTGACGCGGACGCGGCCGGCGGCCGCCTGCACGCTGCCCTCGACGATGTAGCGCGCGCGCAGCTCGCGGCTGACCTGACGCGGATCGACGCGCCGGCCCTTGTAGCTGAAAGTCGAGCTGCGCGAGATGACGGGGAACAGGCGAAACGCCGAGAGATGCGCGATGAGGTCCTCGACGATGCCGTCGGCCAGATAGCCGTAGGCGGGATCGGCGGCGCGGTCGTCGAAGGGAAGGATCGCGATGACCGGACGTCCGCTGAAGCCGGCAACCGTTGCGTGCGCTGCGAGCTCGCCCTCCCCGCCCGCCGGCGAGATGCGATAGGCGCGAACCGGAGCCGGAATGTTCTTGAGGTACTGCTCGCCGATGTCCTCGAAGACTCCCTCGACCTTACCGCGGACCTGTTCGACGACCGCTGCCGAAGCGCAAATTCCGCCGGGAAACGACAGGCCCTCGAGCCGCGCGGCGACGTTGATTCCATCGCCGAAGATCTCTCCCTCGTCGATGAGGATTTCACCGAGATGGACGCCGATACGAAACGGCAGGCGCCGCTCGTGCGGCAGCGAGGACTCGATGCGCGCCAGCTCGCCCTGCACGTCCAGAGCGCACGCCGCGGCATCGATGGCGCTGGCGAACTCTGCCAGCACGTTGTCGCCGGCGGTCCCTACCAGTCGCCCCTGATGCTTGCGGATGTATCCGGCGAAGGTCTGGCGCCGGGCACGCAGAGCCTCGACGGTCGCCGCCGGATCCTCGGCCATGCGCGCGCTGTAGCCGACGGCATCGGCGCTCAGGATGGCGGCCAGGTGGCGCCGGGGCGCGGTGGTCGGCGTGGAATCCATGCGCCTGCGAATCTATCAGGGCGTGAAACCACTTCTACGCCGCCGCCTCCCAGCCGCGGGCTTGTTGCTCGGATGCTTCGATGCGGCATTCGATGGCGGCACCGGATCCTTTCGAACGTCCGCTACTTCTGGCGCTCCGAAGTCACCAGCTTGAGCCGGATCGCGAAGCGCACGAGGCCGGCGATCTCATAGATGCCGAGCCGCTTCATGAGCTGCGCGCGATGCGTCTCGATGGTCTTGATGCCCACGCCCAAGGTCTGCGCCATGCGGCGCGTGGACTGTCCCTCGGCAATCAGCTGCAGCACCTCGCGCTGGCGCGGCGTCAGCAAGCGGTACATCTCGCCGGTGGGGCCTTCACCCGGTCCTTCGTTGCGCGCGCGAATGCAGTGCTTGAGGAGGTCCTGCGAGATCCCGGAGCCCAGATAGAACTCGCCGCGCGCGACGGCCTGGATCGCCTCGATGAGCTCGGTCGTAGGCGCATCCTTGTGCAGATAGCCGGCGGCGCCGTGCCGGAAGGCCTGAAGAACGTAGTCGTCGTCGGCGTGCATGGACAGCACCAGCACGCGCGTCGACGGGTTCTCGCGCACCACGCGGCTGGTGGCTTCGAGGCCGTTCATGCGCGGCATCGAGATGTCCATTACGACCACGCGCGGCTGGTTGGCGCGCACCAGCTCGATGGCCTCCATTCCCTCGGCCGCCTCGCCCACGACGCGGACGTGCTCGGACTGGTCGAGCAGGCCTCGCAGGCCGCGGCGCACCAGCATGTGGTCGTCTACCAGAATGATGTCGGTTTGCATGTCAGCCTCTCAGCGGAACTCTCGCCTCGATGAGAGTGCCGCGCTGATGATTGGATTCGATATGGAAGGTTCCGCCGAGGACTTCGACGCGATCTCGCATCCCGGGCAGTCCCATGCTCTGGCCGTATGTCGCACGCTTGAGCGCGGCCTCGACGTCGAAGCCGCAGCCGTTGTCCTCCACCGAGAAGAACAGAGAACCCGATTCCATGCGAAGGGTGACGGCGACGAAACGTGCATGCGCATGGCGCTGCGCATTGATGACCGCCTCCTGCACTACCCGAAAGATGGTCAGCTCCACTGCAGGCGCGAGGCGCGGAATCTCGTGATCGGCATCCAGGCTGATCTCGGTCGGATTGAGCACCGCCAGACGGCCGATGGCCGCGCTGATGGCGGTCACCAGGCCCGCCTCCAGCATGGGAGGCCTCAGACCGATCGACAACGCGCGCACCCGATGGACGGCATCGACGATGAGCGCGATGGCCTCGCTCAGCCGCGTCGAGAACTCGGGCTTGCCCTCGGCCAGGCGAAGCGTCTCGACGCTGAGCTTGGCGGCGATGAGGATCTGTCCGATCTCGTCGTGAAGCTCGCGCGCGAGGTGATGGCGCTCGGCCTCGAGTGCCTCCACCAGGAGGCTGCGCAGCTCCTGTGGCAGGAGGCTGGCTCCCGTAAGAGGGTCGGCCTGGATCTCTTGCGGAATCGTCCGGACCAGGTCCGGAAAGGCGGGCGCCGCATCGCCGTCGGTCCACGTCTGCCGCCCTCGCCCTGTGTCGCGGTTGGATGACCGCTCCCGCCTTGCTGTCGAACCGTTCACGATTTCTCAGGGTGGCACTGGTTCCTGCTGCGATACAGCCTGTTCATGTGTCCCGTTACCTTCAGCGCCGGCACGTCGCCAACCGATACGATGCGGAACTCCTGCGCGGTGACCGCCATCGTTGCCGCCGTGGTCGGGGTCGCGCATCGCCAGCGCGCGATGCTGTCGGCTGGCCCCGACCGGGGATTTTTTTTAAGGAATCGCCGGAGGTGGCGGGCTATGTCCATCACCGGACATCTCCTCAGGCATATGCTTGCCTTGCGTCCGCACGCGCATGGACCGCGCAGGTCAAACGAATCAGAAAACGTGTGACAGGTCCGCGCGTTACGACCCGGCGTCGAGGAAGGCGGGGGTGCGGGTCTGGCAACCCGGCCGCGGCGCGCGCGGGGTACTTGCACGTGCCGGCCACCGCGTCACGATCGCCCGGTGAGCAAGCAAGTCCATCCTCTCGCCGGCAAGACCCCGCCGGCCTCCATGCTCGCCGATCTTCCAGCATTGATCACCGCCTACTACGCGCTCGAGCCCGATCCGCAGCGGACCGACCACGCGGTGTCTTTCGGAACCTCCGGGCACCGCGGCTCCGCCCTGCATGGCAGCTTCAACCAGGCGCACGTCCTGGCCATCACCGAGGCGATCTGCCGCTACCGAAAGCTGAGCGGCATCGACGGGCCGCTGCATCTCGGCATCGACACGCATGCATTGTCCCGACCGGCCTTCGCCACCGCGCTCGAAGTGCTGGCGGCCCACGAGGTTGCGGTCCGCATCGCGCACGATGATGGTTACACGCCGACGCCGGTCGTCTCGCACGCCATCCTCGTCCACAACCGCGGACGCACCGAGCACCTGGCCGACGGAATCATCATCAGCCCTTCGCACAACCCGCCCGAAGACGGCGGCTTCAAGTACAACCCGCCCAACGGCGGCCCCGCCGACGTCGGTGTGACGAAGTGGATCCAGGATCAGGCCAACGCGCTATTGAAAGAAGGGGTGGGCGGCGTCATGCGACGGTCCTACGAGCGCGCGCTGCGCGCGCCGACGACCGAGCGCTACGACTTCCGCTCGGCCTACGTCGAAGACCTGTCGGCCGTGATCGACATGGAAGCAATCGCCGGCGCAAGCGTCCGCATCGGCGCCGATCCGCTCGGCGGCGCCAGCGTTTCGTACTGGCCGGCCATCGCCGAGCGCTACGGACTCGACCTCACCATCGTCAACGACGAGGTCGACGCCACCTTCCGCTTCATGTCGCTGGACTGGGACGGCCGCATCCGGATGGACCCGTCTTCGAGCTACG
This sequence comes from Binatia bacterium, assembly GCA_035626675.1. Taxonomy (GTDB): domain Bacteria; phylum Desulfobacterota; class Binatia; order UBA1149; family CAITLU01; genus DASPNH01. The sequence goes on along the minus strand of DASPNH010000135.1, from coordinate 7,669 downwards.
CGATGCAGCGCCTGATCGCCTTGCGGGAGCAGTTCGACGTCGCCTTCGCCTGCGACGCCGACGCGGACCGTCACGGCATCGTCACGCGCAGCGGCGGCCTGATGCAGCCCAATCACTACCTGGCCGTCGCCATCGACTACCTCTTCCGCAACCGGCCGCAATGGCCGCGCCATGCACGCGTGGGCAAGACGCTGGTGAGCAGCCAGATGATCGACCGCGTCGCGGCGCGGCTCGGGCGCGAGCTCTACGAGGTGCCGGTCGGCTTCAAGTGGTTCGTCGACGGCCTGCTCGACGGATCCCTGGGCTTCGGCGGCGAGGAGAGCGCCGGCGCCAGCTTCGTACGGCGCAACGGCAGCGTATGGACGACCGACAAGGACGGAATGGTGCCGGCGCTGCTGTCGGCCGAGATCACTGCGCGCACCGGCCGCGACCCGAGCCTGCATTACGAGGAGATGACGGCGGTGTTCGGCGAGCCGGCCTACGACCGCGTCGAGGCTCCCGCCAGCGCGGCGCAGAAGGCCAGATTGTCCAAGTTGTCGCCGGACCAGATCCGCGCCGACGAGCTGGCCGGAGAGCCCATCACCGCCAAGCTGTCGCAGGCGCCAGGCAACGGCGGCGCCGTCGGCGGCGTCAAGGTCGTGACAGAGAGCGGCTGGTTCGCCGCGCGCCCCTCGGGTACCGAGGATATCTACAAGATCTACGTCGAGAGCTTTCGCGGCCGAGAGCACCTGGCACGCATCGTCGAGGAGGCTCAGGCCATCGTCGGCGAGGCGCTGCGGTGAAGCCTTCGCAACCGGGGAACCAGAGGACTTTGCTCCATGCGTGACAACATCGGCTCCTTCCTGGCCAAGCGCGCATCGCTGTCGCCGAACATGGTCGGCTTCATTGGTCCCGAGCAGGGCGTGAGGCTGACGTTCCGCGAGCTCGACCTGCGCTGCAACCGCACGGCCAACATGCTTTGCGAGCTCGGCGTCGAGCGCGGCGACCGGGTGGCGCTCCTGATGATGAACAGCCTCGAGTTCGTCGAGAGCTTTTTTGCCGTGGCCAAGCTCGGCGGCATCGTGGTCCCGCTGAACTGGCGCCTGGTGCCGGACGAGCTGGCGTTCATTCTCGGTGACAGCGGGGCAGAGACCCTCGTTTATGGAGAAGAGTTCGCGCAGGCCGTCACCGACCTGCACGATCGCGGCTCCTCGGCCACCGCGGTCAAGCGCTGGGTACGCGTGGGCGGCAACTCGCCGGCGCATTTCGCGCACGCCTACGAGGCGCTGCACGAAGCGGCCGCCGAGACCTCGCCGGTGATCGAGGCGGGCGACGGCGATGAGCTGTACATCATGTACACCTCGGGGACGACGGGCCTGCCCAAGGGCGCGGTGCACACGCATTCGAGCGTGGCAGCCGCCTGTCAGACCATCAACGCGACCGCCGAGGTCCGCTACGGGGACGTCTACATCATCGGGCTGCCGCTCTTCCACGTCGGCGCGCTGACGCCGATGACGGGCAACGTGCATCGCGGCATCACCAGCATCGTGTGCCGCGCTTTCGATCCAGTGAAGATCTGGGACCTCATCGAGAAAGAGAAGGTCACCAGTCTGCTCGCGGTTCCGGCCATGCTCGGCTTCCTCCAGCAGGCGCCCAACCGCGACAAGGTCGATCGCAGCACGCTGCGCTGGATCATGAGCGGCGCGGCGCCCGTGCCGGTCAGCATGATCCAGACCTACATCGCACAGGGGATGGACATCCATCAGGTCTACGGCCTGACCGAGACGTGCGGGCCCTCGTGCCTCATCATCGGCGAGGATGCCGTGGCCAAGGCCGGCTCGACCGGCAAGGCCTTCTTCCACACCGACGTGCGCGTGGTCGATCCCGACGGCAACGACGTCGACCCGGGCTCGGTGGGCGAGGTCGTCGTGCGCGGCCGCCACCTGATGAAGGAATACTGGAAGCGTCCCGAGGCCACCGCCGAGACGATCCGCAACGGATGGCTCTACACCGGCGACCTGGCCACCATCGACGAGGAGGGTTTCGTCTACATCCAGGATCGAAAGAAGGACATGATCATCTCGGGCGGCGAGAACATCTATCCCGCCGAGGTCGAGAACGTCCTGCTGACCCATCCAAAGGTCCGCGACGCCGCCGTCATCGGCCAGCCCAGCCAGAAGTGGGGCGAGTCGCCCGCCGCAGTCGTCGTCGTCTCGGAAGAGCTCGAGGCCGGCGAGCTGCTCGAATACACGCGCGGCAGGTTGGCGCGTTACAAGCAGCCTCGCACCGTCTACTTCGTCGACGAGATCCCGAGGAACCCGTCCGGCAAGATCCTGAAGCGCATCCTGCGCGACAAGTTCCCCGGCCCCGCTCCCGAATGAGAGAGAAAGGGGTCAGGCACCTTTTCCGGCAGCGGAAAAAGGTGCCTGACCCCTTTTTCAGCACCAAGGAAGAGAAGACATGGTCAAGGGCAAGCTCGCGATTCTCGTAGCCGGTGGACCGGCGCCCGGCATCAACAGCGTCATCGGTGCAGCGACCATTCGTTCGCGCCTGGAGGGAGTCGAGGTGCTCGGCATTCCCGACGGCTTCGAGCACATCATGGAAGGCGACGTCAGCGAGGTACGCAGCCTCGACATCGACGACGTCAGCCGCATCCACTTTCGCGGCGGCTCCATCCTCGGCATCTCGCGCGCCAACCCGACCAAGTCGCAGACGCTCCTGGAACAGACCGTGGCCACGCTGCTGCGCCTGCGCGTCGACAAACTGATCACCATCGGCGGCGACGACACTGCGTTCTCGGCCCTGAACCTGGAGCGCGTAGCCGCCGGGCGCATCCGCGTCGCGCACGTACCCAAGACCATCGACAACGACCTCGACCTGCCGCCCGACATCGATACCTTCGGCTTCCAGACCGCGCGCGCCGTCGGCGCCGAGCTGGTCAAGAACCTGATGGTCGATGCCTACACGACGCATCGCTGGTACTTCGTCATCGCGATGGGCCGCAAGGCCGGCCACCTCGCGCTCGGCATCGGCAAGGCAGCCGGCGCCACGCTGACGCTGGTACCGGAGGAGTTCGGGACCTCCGGCTTCTCACTCAAGACGCTGACCGACACTCTGGTCGGCGCGATCCTGAAGCGCCTCGCCGACGGACGTCAGGACGGTCTGGCCGTCATCGCCGAGGGCGTCGTGCTCGGCGTCAAGCCCGAGGACCTGGCCGGCATCGAGAAGGTCGAGCGTGACGAGCACGGACACGTGCGCATCGCCGAAGTCGACATCGGCGACCTCCTCAAGCAGAGCGTGCGCAGGTGCCTGGGCGAGCTCGGGGTGAAGGCCACCATCCAGGCCAAGGACATCGGCTACGAGTTGCGCTGCGCCGATCCGGTTCCCTATGACATGGAGTACACGCGCGACCTCGGATACTGCGCCGCGCAGTTCCTGCTCGAGGGCGGCAACGCCGCGATGATATCGATCCAGGGCGGCCACTTCGTTCCCGTGCCCTTCGAATCGATGCTCGACGCGACCAGCGGCCGCGCGCGCGTGCGCCTGCTCGACGTTGCCTCCACGCGCTACCAGATCGCGCGCCGCTACATGATTCGCCTGCGCCGCGAAGACTTCAGCGACCCGTTCCAGAGCGCCGGCCTGGCCAAGGCCGCGAACATGACGCCCGAGAAGTTCCGCGAACGCTTCGAATATCTGACCGAAACGGAGCCGGCGCCGATGAAGCTGGTGGGCTGAGCCCCAAGGCCTTTAAGCTTTAAGGGGACAGCCCCCTTAAGGTTAAGGGGACTGTCCCCTTAAGATCTTAAGATTGCGATCAGGGCTTCCGGAGCTTTTCGACGCGCTCTTCCAGCTCGGTCAGCGTCCTCGGCCAGTCTTCGTGCAGCAGCCGCGAGAGCGCGCGGTCGGCCAGCAGGCGGCCTTCGTTCTGGCACACGGCGCAGTAGTTGGTCTCGTTGTCGGCGTAGGCGATGCGGCACACTTTGGCTCCGCAGACCGGACATGGCTCGCCGGCCTTTCCGTGCACGGCCATCTCGGGACGGAACGCGGTGACCTTTTCGGGGAACTTCTCCCCGGTCTGCCGGCGCAGCCGCTCGGTCCACTGCGCCAGCGTCTCGACCGTTGCGGCGTGAAGACGCTCGACCTCGGCATCGTCAAGCTTTTGCGTCAGCCGCAGCGGCGACAGGCGCGCGCGATGCAGGATCTCGTCCGAGTAGGCATTGCCGATTCCGCTGAACAGGCGCGGATCGGTCAGCGCACGCTTGAGCGTGTGGTTCTCGCCGCGCAGCACGCGGGCGAATTCGGCCAGCTCGGTGCCCAGCACTTCGAGGCCGCCAGGATCGTGCTTCGTCAGCGCGTCGCGGCCTGCGACCACCCATACCGACGCGCGCTTCTTCGGCGACGCCTCGGTCAGCATCAGCGTGCCGTGGGCGAAGTCGAAAGCGGCCAGCGACGTCTTGCGGTTGGCAGCTGCGCCCGCCTTCTTCCAATGCAGGCGGCCGGCGATCATCAGATGCAGTATCAGGAAGAGCTCGTCCTCGAACGCGAAGACGATGCGCTTGCCGATCCGCTCCACACCCGTGATGCGCCTGCCTTGCAGCGCCGACACGGGCGGGTCGAAAGACTTCAGCACGGAGGGACCGAAGATGCGCAGGGCCAGGAGCGGACGGCCGACCACGAAACGCTCCAGGCTCTCGAGATAGACCGTGATGTCGGGAAGCTCGGGCACGCCTCACTCGTGACTGGAAACGCGCAGATGCAAGCTGACCCCGTTCAGCGGCGCTCGCCGAAGCGGTTCCAGCTCGCGACTTCGGCAAGCGGGCGGCGCCGGCCGCGGCCGAACTTCATCGCCGGGCGCCCGACGGGAAGAAGCGCGACGACTTCGTAGCGATCGGGAATGCCGCAGGCAGCGCGGACGTCGTCCTGATAGATGCGGTAGGCCGTGGTCAGGACGGTGCCCAGGCCGAGCGCGCGCGCGGCCAGGATGAAGTTCTGCACGGCGGGATACACGGACGCATACGGCGTGCCGACGTCGAGCGACCCCTCGGCATCGCTCAGCGTCATCGAGATCGAAGGCATCATGAACAGGACCATTGCGGGCACGCGCGCCAGGTTGTCGGCGAGGTGGCGCGAGGACACCGAGATGCGCTGGAAGTTCTTCTCGTCCTGCTCGTTCTTGTAGGGACGCCGCACCGCCAGCAGCGCAGGCTCGTAGCGGTCGTACGCTTTCTTGTAGATGGCGCCGAGCTGCGCGCGCACGCCGGCGTCGGTGACGACGAGGAATTGCCAGGGCTGGATGTTGCCGCCGCTCGGCGCGCAGATGGCAGCCTGAAGGCATCGGCGGATCTCGTCGTCAGTGACCGGCTCGTCGGTGAAGCGGCGGATCGCCCAGCTGGTTTCGATCGCTTCGAAGACGTCCATCGTTTGCTCCTCGTTCACGAACCGCCGCCCGTGCTGTGCGGCCGGGAAATGCCCGGACGCAAGACGTGCCCCTATCTTCCCCTGAACACGGGCGGTCGCTTCTCACGCATCGCGGCGAGCGCCTCCTGGTGGTCTTCGCTCTGGAACGTGACGATCTCCAGCGCCGTCGAGGCATCGAAGGCGATGTTGAGAGCGTCCTTGACGAGCTTGTTCACCGCAAGCTTGGTGTATCGCACGGCAAGCGGCGCTCCGGCCGCCAGTCGATGCGCGAGCTTCATCGCTTCGTCGTGAAGCCGAGCGGCCGGGACGCAGCGGTTGACCAGCCCGATGCGCTCGGCTTCGGCCGCCGTCAGCGGATCGCCGGTCATCAGGTACTGCTTGGCTCGCGCCGGACCGATGGCCAGCGGCCAGATCGCGGCTCCGCCATCGCCGGCCACCACTCCGACGCGAACGTGCGGGTCGCCGATGGTCGCGGTGTCGGCGACCAAGATGACGTCGCACAGCAGCGCGATCGATGCGCCCAGCCCCATCGCATGCCCGTTGACGGCAGCGACGATGGGTATCTCGACGTCGAGCAGATCCCAGATCAGCTGCTTGGCGTCGCGCCGCAGCGGATCCAGGCGACCCGGTTCCTGCAGCGTCGGGAACCAGGCGAAGTCGCCGCCGGCGGAGAACGCGCGGCCCTTTCCCGTCAGCACGATCGCGCGAGCCAGCGATTCCTGGCGCAGCTCGCGGAACAGCCGCGTCAGCTCCTCGTGCAGGACCTCGTTGACCGCGTTCAGCTCGTTGCCCGGACGATCGATGGTGACCACGAGGACGTCGCCGTCGCGCTGGAAGCGAATGGTCTCGAAACGCGATGTCGTGATGTCGTGCATGTCAGAGCATCGCCGCGTCGGTTTCCACGCCGAGCAGGACGCGGCCGGCCAGCTCGTAGGTCGAAGATGCCACCATCAGATGCTGGCTTGCTGCATGTACGTCGCGAAAGCAGCGCTGCAGCGGGCTGCTGCGATAGATCGAGGTGCCACCGCCGGCCTCGTACATGAGATCGACGGCTCGAATGCACTGACTGACAGCGCTCGAGGCCGCCAGCCGCAGCAGCGCGCGCTGTTCGAGCGAGACCTCCGAGGCCCCCGATGCCATGTCCCAGGTCGCACCGATGACGTCGAGAAGAAAGGCGCGTGCGCTGCCGAGCGCCGCTTCGGCCTGCGCAACCTGCATCTGGATGTAGGGGCGCTCGGCGAGCTTGCGTCGGCTGCCGGTCGGCATCTTTCCGCCCGCCAGCTCGACGAGCTCGTCGATTGCGCGGCGCGCAAGGCCGAGCGAGACCGAGGCGATCCCGACGGCGAGCGTGGCGAAGACGGGGAATCGGTAGAGAGTGCTTTCTTCGCGCGGGCGGTCCGTCATCAGCGAGATGGCACGATGCGCCGGCACCTTCAGCGAGCGCACTTCCATGTCGTGGCTGCCGGTTCCGCAAAGTCCCGAGACGCTCCACGTGTCGATCATCCGGGCCTGGTCGGCCGGAAAGATCATCAGCCGCGAATCGGGGATCCCGCGCGGCAGCAGGACCGGCTTGCCGTCGCGCAGCACGATGCAGCCGCCCATCAGCCAGGTGCAATGCTGCATGCCGCTGGCAAACGGCCATCGCCCGTCGATCGTGTAGTCGTCGCCGCCGGCGACGGCATGTCCGCGCGGAGCGAAGACGCCGCCTGCCACCGACGTCGCATCGCCATAGATCTCGCGCGCATCGTCGGGCGGAAGGTATCCCGACAACAATCCACTGGTCGCGCCGATGGCAACGCACCAGCCCGCAGAGCCGTCGGCGCGCGCGACCTCTGCAACGGAGGTGACCATCTCCTGCGGCGGCGCTTCGAGACCGCCATAGCGCCGAGGCACACACAGCCGGAAGAGCTGCGACCGCTTGAGCAGATCCGCTACGTCCTCAGGCAGGCGCCGAGCCGCCTCGATCCGCTCCGAGCTCGCACTCAATTCCGCATGAAGCGACCGAGCAACATCGGTAGGAGTCGACCCGCCCACGGCCCGCGCACCATAAACGAACGTCCCCTGCCTTCCTAATTCCAAAACCGTTGGGAATGTCCGCCATCAACGCCGCGCATTTCACCGCAACTGCACTTCGCAAAGGCCGCTCTCGGCCGTCCGCTAGTTCGCAAGTGTGGCGTCGTGGGCGCTGGTCCAGATCCCGACGTGATACCGCCAGGTCCCATCGCCCTGCGCCTTCCAGATGGCGAAATACTTGCCGGAGTCGGCGTTGCCA
>DASPNH010000134.1:0-6946 GCA_035626675.1 Binatia bacterium | reverse complement strand
TTCGCCTCCATGGGGTGGACGGACCCGGAAGCTATGGAGGAGATCGCTTCGGGTGACTCGTCGCTCAGCAACTCGTAGTAGCGAAGCATCAACGAGTCGTTGATGGACATCAGCGCCCCGAACATCTGTTCGGGAGCATCCGTTACGCCGATGGCGTTCCCGAGGCTCTTGCTCATCTTGTGATGCCCATCGAGCCCCTCGAGTAGAGGCATCGTCATCACGACTTGAGGGACTTGACCGTCGCTCCTCTGCAGATCTCGCCCGACGAGCAGGTTGAATTTCTGGTCGGTGCCGCCCAGCTCGACGTCCGCGCGCAGCACGACGGAATCGTAGCCCTGGATCATTGGATAGAGCAGCTCGTGAATTCCGATGGGGCGATGATCCGCATAACGTTTGGAGAAATCGTCGCGCTCCAACATCCGAGCAACCGTATGTTGCGCAGCGAGCCGTAGCAGCCCGTCCGCACCGAGGTCATCCATCCACTCGCTGTTGTAGCGGAGCTCGACGCGTTCGAGGTCGAGAATCTTGCCGGCTTGTTCTCGATAGGTTCGGGCGTTGTCCTCGATCTTCTCGCGCGACAGGACCGGACGCGTTTCCGACCTACCGGTAGGGTCGCCGATGCGCGCGGTAAAATCGCCTATCAGGAAGACCACTTGGTGACCAAGTTGCTGAAACTGCCGCAACTTGTGGAGCAGGACGGTGTGGCCGAGGTGGAGATCGGCGGAGGTAGGGTCGAACCCGGCTTTCACCCGCAAGGGACGCCCGGACGCGAGCTTGTCGCGAAATCCCTGTTCTTCGATGATCTCGACGGCACCCCGACGGAGGATCGAAAGCGGTAACCCTTCGGAATTCATCGTCACGCCAGACTCACGATTACGCCGCCGGTACGGGATCCTCGGATCATGCGCTACACCACTCGAAATGCTGATCCGTCGCCAGCGCGGCCACAGGCCTGTCGTGCAGCGCTGTCGGAACTTTCGCGATGATCTGCTCCGAGTACCCGACCCCGACGGTCACGATATCTGCCGGAAGACGCGCCAGAACCCGGTCGTAGAATCCCTGGCCACGGCCGAGCCGCCTACCCGCCGTGTCAAAAGCCCTGCCGGGGACCAGCAGCAGGCCCGGTCCAGACGGCAGTCGCGATGCCCCCCGTGTCACAGGCTCGAGCACGCCGAGACGGTCGCGACGCAAAGTCAGACTCGGTCGCCAAAAAGCAAAATCCAGCTCCTCATCCCGCAGGATCGGCACGAGCGCGTCTTTGCCGCCCTCGAGAGCTGTCGTCAACACCCCGTCGACGCCGATCTCGTCAACCATGGCGAAATAACCACCGACGAATCTCACACTGCGAAATAGCGGCAACTCCAGCAGTCGTCGCAAGAGTGAGTCGGCCCGGTGACGCTTCTCGGCAGCCGAGAGAACCCTCAACATCGCCGTAATGTCGCGGCGGATTTGGCGCTTGGCCTGCGCTGTGTCCGCGGTATCCACGAGCCTGGGAGTGCCGCCTTCAATCAGCGGGGGATCTTTTCGACCGTTACGGCAACTTCGTCAGCCAGGCGGTCCAGGGCCGCGTCGATCTGTTCTTGGAGCCTTTTGAGCTTGTGAAACTCGTCCGCGATGCGAAGCGCGGCAAGGACAGCAACGTTCATGGACGTGATGCCCCGTTGGCCGCGGCCGATCTCGCGCATCTGCTCATCGACATATCCGGCGAGGCTACGCATGTAGACCTCGTCTTCGTCGGTGCGAACGCGCAGGCGCTGACCGGCGACATCGAGCTCGATTTCCCTCTTCATGATTCGTCGTCGCCAGCAGGCTCTACCATGGCGGAGACTGCGGTCTCGGTCATGCGATCCAGACGCTTGATCACCGCATCCAATCGCTTGCGCGTCTCGACTCGCTCGCTCTTGTAACGGAAGTTCTGCGCCTTCAGCTTCTCGATCTCTTCGCGACTCTTGCTGAGGGCAGCTGCGAGTTGTCCAGCTCGCGTCGAGGATTGTCCGTGCTGGGAGAGGAGCCGGCGAAGGTTCTCCTCGAGGCGCTGTAAACCCTTGGATTCCATGCACTTAGGTCCGAGTTGTCAGTTGCAACTTGGAGTGCGGAGTTTAAGGTTCGGCGCGTCTCGGAGTCAAGCGCAACGGCGCCGGCGGGCGCCGTTGGCTGTGCACGGGGTGATTCAGGCTGCCTGCGACAAATCGACCGAAACCATGCGCGATACACCCGGCTCCGGCATGGTCACGCCGTAGAGCGTGTCGCACACTTCCATGGTGCGCTTGTTGTGCGTGATCAGCAGGAACTGCGAACGATCACTCATCTCCGAGACCATGCGCGTGAAGCGGCCGATGTTGGCCTCGTCCAGTGGTGCGTCCACCTCATCGAGTACGCAAAACGGACTCGGCTTGAAGAGGAACAGCGCGAATATCAGGCTGATGGCAGTGAGCGCCTTCTCGCCACCCGAAAGGAGGTCCAGGTTGCCCAAGCGCTTACCCGGAGGCTGGACGAAGATCTCCACGCCCGTCTCCAGAAGGTTTTCCGCATCAGTCAACGCGAGCGACGCCTTGCCGCCATGAAACAGCTTGGGGAAGGTTGACTGGAAGATCCGGTTCACCTCCTCGAAGCACTCCTGGAAACGCTTGCGCGAGAGGCGATTGAGCCGCGCAATGGTACCACGCAGATCTTCTATACTGTGCTCGAGGTCGTCACGCTGCTTGGTCAGCTCGGACAGCCGCTTTTCGATTTCTTCGAGCTCGATGACGGCGCCGAGGTTGACGGTTCCCAGGCGTCGAATTCTCGCACGCACCGATTCCAACTCGCTCGAGAGCACGGCGACATCCGCTTCCGCAACTACCGCAACGACTTGCAATTCCTCGGCGTGGACGCCCAGCCGCTCCTTGACCGCCTCGAGCAACGCCGAGCGTTCCAACTCGATCTCTTTGCGTCGCAGCTCGTGGCGGCCGAGCTCGGCACGGATGGTCTCGAGCCGTCGGGCCGTCGCGTCCCATCGAGCATCGATGTCTGACAACGACTGGCGAAGAACCGAGCCGCGACGCTCGCAGGCACCGAGCGCCTCCTCGACCTTGGCAGCGGTGGCGCGCAGCGCGTCCAGATCCAGTGACGGGTCGAGGAGCGAAGCCTCGATCCCCTCGATCTCGCGGACCTCGCGCTCGAGTCGCCGAACCAGCGAATCGCGCCGCGAACCGGCGTCGGCCAGATTCGTGGTCAGTGTCGCTGCCGCCGCTTGGAGGCTCTCGAGTCGCTGGCGAAGCTGCGCTTCCCGGACGCGCGCCGCTTCCAGCTCCGACAGGAGCTCGCGACGCTCCGTTTCCAGCGCCCTGCCGCGCGCGTCGAAGAGGAGGCGCCGGTTCTCCAGCTCGGCTGCTTCCGACTCGCGCCTTTGGAGCTCGCTTTCGGCCTCACGCAAGCGGGTGCGGCCCGACGTCAGCTCCCGGCCGGCGGATTCGAGCTCGCTCTGCACCGTTCGCGCCCTATCTTCGGTGCGGGCGGTGTTCTGCTCGTGGAGCTGCTTTTCGCCTGACAGACGGACGCGCTCCACCGTGAGCCGGTGCAACTCGCGGTCGAGGTCGGAGAGCCGGGCGTCCATGCTGGTGGCCGCGTCGCTCGCCTGCTGCAACGCCTCGGCCGCCGCGCGGCCACGCTGCCGGGCAATCTGCAATGCCTCCTGCGTACTGCGCAGCTCGGTGTTGCGCAGCAGGAGCCCTTCATCGATGGGGTTTTCGCTGCCACCAGTCACCACACCCGAATACTCGACGACCTCGCCATCCCTGGTGACGAAAGAGGCCTGAGTACCGTTGTGCACCCACGACGCCCTGGCGTCTTCGAGCGAATCCACGACGATGATCCCCTGCAGCAGTGGCTGCAGGATCGGCTCGAACCCGCTCTGAATGCGGACGTGTTCGATGAGCTGAGCCGCGCCTTCGGGGACTGTGGGGTCGTCCTCCCGACGAATCGAGACCGGCAGGAAGCTGGCCCGACCGGCGCCGCTCTCTCGCAGGTAGCGTGCCCCCTCGACGGCCGCATCGGTGGTCGGCACGACGATGTACTGCAGGCGCTCGCCCAGTACGGCCGCCACCGCCCTCTCGTAGCCCGACTCGATCTCGATGACGTCGGCAACCACCGCCTTGGCTCCCGCGCGTTCGCGGCCGCCGTTGGACATGAACGCGCGCACACCGTCGTTGTAACCGGCAAAGCTGCGGTGCAGTTCCTCCAGTGACTCCAGGCGCGAGCGAAGCGACGCGGTCTCTTCCCGCCATCTGTCGGCGTCGCCCTGGGCTGCGGCGCGGGCAGCGAGGGCGCTTTGCAGCTCGGAAGCGGCCTGCCCCTTCTCACCCTCAGCCATGCCGACTGCTGCGATGACGGAACTCAGCTCGCGGTCGCACGCTGTCAGGTCATCAGAAAGTCGAACCCTTACCGTGGCCAGGGCTTCCGCCTCGGACTTCAACCGATGGATGCGGTCCTCTGCAGCCTGGATCTGTCGCTCCAGGGCGGCCCGCTCATTGCGGAGGCCCGCCCCCGCTCCGAGCGCTTCGATCAGCTGGGTCCGGGTCGCATCGGTCTCGGTCGACCATTCGAAATACCGCTGATCGCAGTCGCGAACTCGGGACGAGATGTCCTGGCACGCAGCCGTCGCGCCCGCGCAGCCGGCCTCGAGGCTGGCCAGTTGCCCCGATGCCGCTGCCGCTTCCTGCTGAAGGGTTTCGACCTGCTGGTCGAGTCTGGCCAGGTCGGAACGCGCTTCTTCGACGATCGAGGTCAGCTCGTCACGCCGCTGACCGAGATGACGACGTTGCTGCTCGGCCTGCCCCAGTCGCGCCTTGGCCTCGAAGACGGCGCGCCGGGCCTCATCCAGCTCTGCCTCGAGCCTGCGGGCCTTGCCGCGTGCAGCCTCGCGTTCCTCGCTGAGAGCCCCAGCCCGCAGCCGCAGCGCATGATCGCGGCCGCGACGGTCGGCCACCTCGTTCCACGCGCGAGCAAGCTGCTCGTCGAAGGCGCGCAGCCGCATCGAAGTGAGCTGCCGGTCGAGCGCATCTTCCTGCGCCTTGAGCTCCTGGTACTGGACCGCGCCTTTGGCTTGCCGCCGCAGGGATCCCGCCTGGCGCTCCAGCTCGCGCACGACGTCGCTGACACGCAGCAGGTTGTCGCGGGTTCGCTCGATCTTGCGCTCGGCAGCGATCTTACGGCTGCGATAGAGCGTAGTACCGGCAGCCTCCTCGATGAACAGCCTGAGGTCTTCGGGCTTGGCGTTGACGATCTGGCCCACCCGGCCTTGTTCGACGATCGAGTAGGCCTTGGTGCCCACGCCGGTGCCGAGAAAGAGCTCGGTGATGTCCCGTAGTCGGCAGGGTCGGCCGTTGATCTGATACTCGGACTCGCCCGAGCGGAACAGGCGCCGCGTCACTTGAAGCTCCGGCACGCGCCGCAGCATCCGGACGACCTCGCTTTCCTCCTCTTCGGGATCAGGCGGGGCGAAGTCCGTGCCGTTCTCGTTGTCCAGAACGATGGTCACCTCGGCCATGCCGAGCGGCCCATGAGCCTGATTGCCGGCGAAGATGACGTCTTCCATGCTGCGGCCGCGCAGATGCCGTGCGCTCTGCTCGCCGAGCACCCACCGCAGCGCATCGACGATGTTGGATTTGCCGCAGCCGTTGGGGCCCACGATTCCGGTGATCCCGACGGGGAAGTCCAGAACCGTCCTGTCCTTGGAAGACTTGAAGCCGATCAGCTCGAGCCGTTTGATCCTCACCGCAACCTCTCCTCCCGCCCCTCGATGGCATCGAACCACGAAGTCGCGGCAGTATCCCACGGCGTTTCCGAGCCAGTCAAGGTTTCTGCACAACGCACAGCGGCACTGCGCAGGGGCGGCCACAAGATGTTGAGGTGGGTCGCCCGCGCTGCGTTCAATCCGAATCGAGCTCGACGTTCCAATAGGCGGTGTCGATGGTGCTCAGGAAAGGCTTCCATTCCCGGTAACCGGCGGCACCGAGCTGCCTGGTGATGAAGGGGGTCCACTCGGGTCGGCCTGGTGTCCGAATGAGCCTCATCCCTGCCTCTTCGGGACCCCGACCGCCCTTTCGCCGGTTGCAGTCGATGCAGGAGCAAACGACGTTTTCCCAGGTGGTCCGACCACCGCGCCAGCGCGGTATGACGTGATCGAGGTTGAGGTCACTGCGCGCGAAACGGCGGCCGCAGTACTGGCAGGTGCTGGCGTCGCGCACGAAGATGTTGTGCCGGCTGAAACGCACCCGCCTTCGCGGCATACGGTCGAAAGAGACCAGAAGAATGACCCGAGGAATCCGGACCATGCCGTCGATCATCCCGACGGCTTCGAAGCCCGAGGTGGACAGTTCGGACCAGGAGGAGAAATCGAAAGTGCGGTACTGCTCGTCGACCGCGCGAGCCACTCCGCGGTAGAGCAGCGAGAAGGCCCGGCGGACGGTGGTGACGTGTATGGGCAGGTAGGCCTTGTTCAGAACCAGGCTCTTACCGGTCAGCGCCGGCGCGAGACAAGCCGCTACCGCCATGCACGAAAGGCTATCAACGGGCGGGGGGCAGTCAAGACGGAAACCTCAGTGATCACGCATTGATACACAATGCTGCCGTGATAGGTTCCCGCTTCCGCGCCCGCGGCGGCGCAGCCTCGAATCGACTCTGGTTGGCCGGGCGGCCGGCCGCGCCCCTACTCGCGGCGCGCCGCCAACGGCGCTGTGCGCCAGGCTGGCCCGAGATTCCTGGAGTCCGTTTTGCGCAAACAGATCATCATCAACTCCAATCCCAACGAAGTCCGGGTCGCTCTTCTCGAGAACGGCATCCTGGCCGAAGTCCATATCGAACGCGCCTCCGAGGAAGCGGCTGCCGGCAACATCTACAAAGGTCGCGTGCTGCGTGTACTGCCAGGCATGCAGGCGGCCTTCGTCGATATCGGCCTGGAGAAAGC
>DASPNH010000133.1:0-46473 GCA_035626675.1 Binatia bacterium | reverse complement strand
CACCGCTGCACCTTCTGCATCATCCCTTTCGGGCGCGGCAACAGCCGTTCGGTGCCGGCCGGACGGGTCGTCGAAAGGATCAAGGCGCTGGCCGGCGAGGGCTTCAGGGAGGTGGTCCTGACCGGCGTCGACGTCACCAGCTACGGCCCCGACCTGCCGGGCGCGCCGACGCTCGGCCAGCTGATCGAACGGATCCTGCGCCTCGTGCCGGAGCTGCCGAGGCTGCGGCTGTCGTCGCTCGACTGCATCGAGATGGACGAGCGGCTGTTCGACCTCGCCTGCCACGAGCCCCGCTTCATGCCCCACCTCCACATGAGCTTCCAATCGGGCGACGACCTGGTCCTCAAGCGGATGAAGCGGCGCCACAGCCGGGCGCAGGCGGTGGCGACGGTGGCGCGCCTCAAGGCGGCGCGGCCGCAGATCGCGATCGGCGCCGACCTCATCGCCGGCTTCCCGACCGAGACCGAGGCGATGCACGAGAACAGCCTCGCCCTGATCGACGAATGCGACATCGTGATGGGCCACATCTTCCCTTACTCGGCCAAGCAGGGGACGCCGGCGGCGCGGATGCCGCCGGTGGCGTCGCAGACCGTCAAGGCGCGCGCCCGCCGCCTGCGGGAGGCCTGCGCCCGGCGCAAGGCGGCCTGGCTGAAGGGGCTTGTGGGGACTCGCCAGAAGGTGCTGATCGAGAAGGACGGCTGCGGCCACGCCGAGAATTTCGCTCCGGTCCGGCTCCCCGGGCCCGCCGCGAGCCCGAATGCGGGAGCGGTGGTCGAAGTTCGGATTGGCGGCCTCGAAGGGGATGTACTGATCGGAGTGCCGGAGTGAGCGACCTGCCCTGGTACGAGCGGATGCGGGCCGGTTTCCAGAAGACCTCCGACCGCCTCGGCGACAACCTCGCCGGCCTGTTCACCAGGGCGGCGCTCGACGAGCAGACTTTGGACGAGATCGAGGAGGCTCTGGTCGCCTCCGATCTGGGGCCGGCGACGGCGGCCAAGGTTCGGGCTCGCCTCGCCGAGGAGCGCTTCGAGCTTGGCGTGACCGAGGCGGCGGTCCGGGCGGTCGTGGCGCAGGAGCTCGAGAAGATCCTTCGCACCGTCGCCGAGCCGCTCGAGATCGACGCCTTTCCGCGACCGCAGGTGATCCTCGTCGTCGGGGTCAACGGCTCGGGCAAGACGACGACGATCGCCAAGCTCGCCCATCTCTTCCAGGAGCAGGATTATTCCGTGCTTCTCGCCGCCGGCGACACCTTCCGGGCCGCGGCGATCGAGCAGCTCCAGATCTGGGCCGATCGCGCCGGCGTCCCGGTGATCGCCGGCCCTGAGGGATCGGACAGCTCGGCGATTGTCTTCGACGGGGTCAAGCGGGCCACCGCCGAGGGCATCGACGTGCTGATCGTCGACACCGCCGGGCGACTCCACAACAAGAAGGTGCTGATGGACGAGCTCGCCAAGATCCGCCGGGTCCTCGGGCGCCTCAACCCGGCGGCGCCGCACGACGTCGTGCTCGTCCTCGATGCGACCACCGGCCAGAATGCGCTCAGCCAGATCGAGGTGTTCCGGGAGGTCGCCGGAGTGACCGGGCTGGTGATGACCAAGCTCGACGGCACCGCCCGAGGCGGAGTGATGGTCGCCGCGGCCGACCGCTACGGCCTTCCGATCCATGCCATCGGGGTCGGCGAAGGGATGGACGACCTGCGCCCGTTCGACCCGGCCGAGGCGGGACGGGCGATCGCCGGGGTGGCGGCATGACGGCGCAGGCGAAGGCCGGGCCCGGCGCCGGCGCGAGGCTGCTGATCGACCTCGGCCCGCTGCTCGCTTTCTTCCTGACCAACTTCTTCGCGCCGGTGCCGGACACGCTCAAGATCTTCGTCGCCACCGGCGTGTTCATGATGGCGATGATCGTCGCCATGCTCATCTCCCAGCTCAAATATCGCCACATCTCGCCACTGCTCTGGTTTTCCGGGCTGATGGTGGTGGTGCTGGGCGGGCTCACCATCTGGCTGCACAACGAGACCTTCATCAAGATCAAGCCGACCATCTATTATGCCGTCGTCGCCGCCTTGCTCCTGTTCGGCATGCGGACCGGCCGCAACCTGATGAAGATGGTGCTGGGCTCGGTCTATCCAGGCCTGGACGAGCAGGGCTGGCGGCTCCTCACCCGCAACTGGATCGTCTTCTTCATCGTCATGGCCCTGCTCAACGAGGCGGTGTGGCGTTCGACCAGCACCGACACCTGGGTGGCCTTGAAGCTGTGGCTGTTCCTGCCCGCCGTGTTCGTTTTCGCCATGGCGAACGTGCCGATGCTGATGCGCCACGGCCTGATGCTGGAAGAGGCGGAAGAGCAGCCGCCGGTCCCGCCGAGCGAATAGAAAAGGGCAGGCATGGACCCGGTCATCTCGATCAAGGGCCTGAGCAAGACCTATGCGTCGGGGCTCCAGGCGCTGAAGCCGCTCGACCTCGACATCAGGAAAGGCGAGATCTTCGCTTTGCTCGGTCCCAACGGGGCCGGCAAGACGACGATGATCAGCATCGTGTGCGGAATCGTCACTCCGAGCTCGGGCACGGTCACCGTCGCCGGCCACGACATCATCCGCGGCTACCGCGCCACCCGAAGCAGGATCGGGCTGGTGCCGCAGGAGCTGCACACCGACGCTTTCGAGAGCGTGATCGCCACCGTCACCTTCAGCCGCGGCCTCTTCGGCTGCCCGCCCGATCCGGCGCATATCGAGAAGGTGCTCACCGAGCTGTCGCTGTGGGACAAGCGCAAGGCGAAGATCATGGAGCTTTCGGGCGGCATGAAGCGCCGGGTGATGATCGCCAAGGCGCTCAGCCACGAGCCTGAGATATTGTTCCTCGACGAGCCGACGGCGGGCGTCGACGTCGAGCTTCGGCGCGACATGTGGAACCTCGTCCGGCAGCTGCGCGAGACCGGCGTCACGATCATCCTCACCACCCATTATATCGAGGAGGCCGAGGAGATGGCGGACCGGGTCGGCGTCATCAGCAAGGGCGAGCTGATCGTCGTCGAGGAGAAGACGGCGCTGATGAAGAAGCTCGGCAAGAAGGAGCTTACTCTGAACCTCGCCGAGCCGCTCGGCGAGATTCCGCCCGAGCTGGCGGAGTGGAACCTGTCGCTGAAGGCCGACGGCCACGAGCTCCAATATGTGTTCGACGCCAATGCCGACCGCACCGGAGTCCCCTCGCTTCTGCGGCGGATGAGCGACGCCGGCATCGCCTTCAAGGACCTCAACACCAGGCAAAGCTCGCTCGAGGACATCTTCGTCAGCCTGGTGAGCGACCGGGGGCAGCGGTGACCGGCTTCAACTTCTACGGCGTCTGGGCGATCTACCGTTTCGAGATGGCGCGGGCCTTGCGCACCCTGTGGCAGAGCCTGGTCACCCCGGTGATCACGACGTCGCTTTATTTCATCGTCTTCGGCGCCGCGATCGGATCGCGCATGACCGAGATAGACGGAGTCGCCTACGGGGCGTTCATCGTGCCGGGCCTGATCATGCTGTCGCTGTTCACGCAGAGCATCTTCAACGCCTCGTTCGGCATCTTCTTCCCGAAGTTCACCGGGACGATCTACGAGCTGCTGTCGGCGCCGATCTCGCCGCTCGAGACCGTCATCGGCTATGTCGGAGCGGCGGCGACCAAGTCGATCGCGCTGGGGCTGGTGATCCTGGCCACGGCCGCCTTCTTCGTGCCGATCCAGATCCTCCATCCGGTCTGGATGATCGCCTTCCTCGTGCTGATCGCGGTCACCTTCTGCCTGTTCGGCTTCATCATCGGCGTCTGGGGCCAGAATTTCGAGCAGATCCAGTTCGTGCCGATGCTGATCGTCACCCCCCTCACCTTCCTCGGCGGCGCCTTCTACTCGCTCGACATGCTCGGCGAGCCGTGGCGCACGATCACCTACTTCAACCCCGCGGTCTATCTGATCAGCGGCTTCCGCTGGAGCTTCTACGGCACCGCGGACGTCGGCGTGGAGATCAGCCTCGGCGCGACCCTCGGCTTCTTCTTCCTGTGCCTCGCCATCGTCGGCTGGATGTTCAGGACCGGGTACCGGCTGAAGACGTAGCGCTCCGCCGGGCTCAGCCCTCCTGGTCGGCGCGGCCGATGCCCTCGCCGTCGAGATTGCCGGCGACGAACTCCCAGTCGACGATATTGCCGAGCAGCTTCTCGGCGAAAGCGGGACGGTCGTTGCGATAGTCGATGTAATAGGCATGCTCCCAGACATCGAGCGTCAGCAGCGGCTTCATGCCTTCGTGGGCGACGGGCGTGTCGGCGTCGTGAAGAGAGGTCACGCGGAGCCGGTCGCGGTCGAGCACCAGCCAGGCCCAGCCGTTGGAGAAATGGCCGACCGCTTCCTCCTTCAGCTTCGCCAGCAGATTGTCGGCCGAGCCGAACTCGTCGTCGATCATCGCGGCGAGCTGGCCGGTCGGGCGCTGCCCCTGCGGCGCCGCGAGGCACTGCCAGAAGAAGCTGTGATTCCAGAGCTGGGCGCTGTTGTTGAAAAGCGCCTCGTCGCCCTTATCCCTGGCCGCCCGGATCACCTGTGACAGGGCCGCGCCTTCGAGACCGCGCTCGCCGAGCATCGCGTTGGTCTTGTCGACATAGGCCCGGTGGTGCTTGCCGTGATGAAAATCCAGCGTCTCGGCGGACATGAACTCGCCGAGCGCCTCGCGGTCGAACGGCAGATCGGGGAGCCGAAAGGCCATGGCTGTCATTCTCCTGTTGCCGCGCGCGCCTTAGCGCGTCGGCGCTGGGAGGGGCAGCCCCCTCGCGGCCGGGCGCGACCAGCCGATGCGATCGGCTGACCGCCCGTTCGCGACCGAGTCGCCTTAGTCGTTGACGACCCGGAAGCGGGCCAGCTCCGTCCTCGGATCCTGCCAGTCCGGATCGAGCTCGCTTGCGCGCCGGTAGTCGTAATAGGCCTCGCGGACGTTGCCGAGCGTCTCGTTGGCGATAGCGCGGCCGAAATGGGCGATCTCCGGCCGTTCCGTATTATGCTCGAGCGCGACCGTGAACAGGCCGAGCGCTTCGGCCGGGTTGTTGAGCCGGATCAGCGCCGCGCCCTTGTTGAGATAGGCCTCGGGCTGCTGCGGATCGAGGCGGATCGCCGTGTCGAAATCGGCGATCGCGGCGTCGACGTCGCCGCGGCGAAGACGAAGGATGCCGCGATTGACGTGGGTCGCCACCGTGTCGCGCTGCGAAAGCGCTTCCTCCTGGAACGCCGTGTCGCACTGGCGCAGATCGCGGATCGTCGGGAGCGCGGGCGAATCCGCGGCCTCGAAGCACATCCGGGCCGAGCTGGCGCCGACGACGGTGACCGCGCCGATCGCGGGAACCGAAACTGCCGCGAGCAGCGCGGCAAGCAGATATTTGCTCCTAGCCATAGGTCGACTCCTTCAACCACAGCCCACCGACGCCGTTCATACCATGTTCGACCGCCTATGGCCAAAATTTCGTGCGTCCGCGCGCCTCATCCGGATGAATGACGAACGAAAAGGGGGACGGCGGCGCGAGGCGCCGCCGTCCCCCTCCATTTCCCCTCTTTCAGAGCGCGTAGACGATCGCGGCCAGGGCGCGCGGGCAGGCCGGTCCACCGACTTCTTTCTGCCCGAGCGATCCGTCTATCCCGATGCTGGTGCGCGGTTTCGGGACGATGGCGTTCGCGATCTTCGTCTTCATCTACACGTTACCCTCCGAAGTCGGGCACCGACGGAGGAAGGCGGCGGACCCTTCAGCTCGGCCAAGAAACCGCCGGTCGGTCGCCCACCCTCCCTGTATCGTCCGAACGCGAGTTCGTGACGTTAGCGGGCGGCCGGCCGGAACGGATCCAACCTTCCTCATCGCCATAGTCCCGGCGAGTTCGGCGAAATGTCGCATGGTCACCAAAAAATTTACCACGAGCGCGGAATCGGCGCCTCCTGGGGGAAGGGCGCCGGCTTTACCGGTGATCCGCGGCGCGGTAGCCGGAGGTCCCGGCCTCACTTCCGGAAAAGCGAAATGGATCGAAGCGCACAGAATAGCGGCACGACCGAGGTCCGCCCCGCCCTTCGCTTCGACGAAGCGAGGCTCGAGGCATGGCTCGAGAGCGAGGTCGAGGGCTTTGCGGGCCCGCTCCGGATCGAGCAGTTCAGGGGCGGCCAGTCCAATCCGACCTACCGGCTGATCACGCCGAGGCGCGACTATGTCCTGCGCCGCAAGCCGCCTGGCCCGCTGCTGCCCGGCGCCCATGCCGTGGACCGCGAATACCGAGTGATCACCGCCCTGGGAGCGCAGGGGTATCCGGTGGCGAGGACCTATGGTCTGTGCCTCGACGAAGCGGTGATCGGCACCGCTTTCTACGTGATGGAGATGGTGTCGGGACGGATCTTCTGGGAAGCCTCGTTCCCGCAAGTCGCCGCCGCCGACCGGCCCGCTTATTTCGACTCGATGAACGCCGCCATGGCGGCGCTCCATCGGATCGATCCGGAGGCCGTCGGGCTCGGCGACTATGGCAAGCCGGGCAATTATTTCGAGCGCCAGATCGCGCGCTGGTCGAAGCAGTACCAGCTGGATTCCGAGGCCGGCCGAGTCCCTGCCATGGACCGGCTCGTGGAATGGCTGCCCGAGCACGTCCCGCCCGACGAGCCGCAGGCTCGAATCATCCACGGCGACTTTCGCTGCGACAACATGGTCTTCCACCCCGAGCGGCCCGAAGTGCTGGCAGTGCTCGACTGGGAATTGTCGACGCTCGGCCATCCGCTCGCCGATTTCAGCTACCATCTGATGATGTACCGGCTTCCGGAAGGGCTGGCCGGACTGGATCTCGCCGCCCTCAACATCCCCGCCGAGGAAGACCATGTCGCTGCTTATTGCCGGCGCACCGGCCGCGAGGGAATCGACCATCTCGACTTCTACATGGCGTTCAACCTGTTCCGGCTGGCCGGCATCGTCCACGGCATCAAGGGACGCCTGGTCCGCGGCACCGCGTCTTCGGCTCATGCCGCCGAGATGGTGAAGCGGCTGGAGCCGCTCGCCGAGCTCGGCTGGGAGCAGGCGAAGCGGGCCGGGGCGCGCTGAGGGCTTGCGCGCCGGGCCGCTTCGCCTAGGCTCGCCGGCGGGAGTCCGGGGGGATCATGGCTGAAGCGCAAGCGGGCGGCTGGCGGCGGAAACTGAGGCGCGCGCTCAGGCAGGTCGGACCGGTCCGGCTGCTCGGCACCCTGCTCTTTCTCCTGCTCGGCCTCTACGGGGCCCGCTTCGGCTGGGACGTGCCGCTGGTCAGCGATGCCGAACGGGCCTTTTACGACCTTCGCTTCGAGGCCAAGGCGGAGCGCACCCTCGAGCAGGACGGCCGGATCGTCCTGGTCACCTACAATGACGACACGCTCGCCCAGCTCGGCAAGCGTTCGCCGCTCGACCGGGCGATGCTGGCTCGGGCGCTCGCGGCGATCGACGGCATGGGACCGCGCGCCATCGGCGTCGACATATTGATCGACCAGGCTCAGCCCGAGGATCCCGAGCTGGTCCGAACCTTGCGGGCGATGCGCACGCCGACCTTCCTCGCCTTCGCCTCGGCGGCGCGCAATCCCGACCAGATCCTGCCCTGGCAGGAGGCGTTCCTGCGCGACTTCGTCCGCCAGACCGCTCCCGGACCCGCGCGTCCGGCCAGCATCCGGCTGCAGACCGACCTCGCCGACGGGGTCATCCGGCGCTGGCCCGAGCAGCCCGGCGACCTGCCGCCGCTGCTGGCCAATGCGATGGCTCCGATCTACCCGGAATTCCGCGACTATCGCGGCGTCATCGACTTTCGGCTTCCCGCCAGCGACGAGGTGCCGGTCTTCACCAACCTTCCGATCCAGTTCGTCGCCGAATTCCCCGAAGGGGTCAGGGCGATGATCGAAGGGCGCTTCGTGTTGATCGGCGGCGACATCCAGGACCTCGACAATTACGAAACGCCGATGACCCGGGTCACCGGGCGGTGGACAAAGGGAATCGAGATCCACGCGCACATGCTCGCCCAGGTGCTGGACGGGCGGATGCCGGCGCCGATTCCGGGCTGGGCGCTGTGGATCGCCGCCTTGGGCGTGGTCGCCGCCGGGGCGCTGGCGAGCCTGCTCGAGCTTCGCGGCTGGAGGCTCGCGCTCGTCCTCGTCGTCCAGATCGCCTTCTTCGCCTACCTCCCCTTCCAGCTCCAGGCGATGGACGTCGACACGCTCGGCCTGCCCGCCTTCGGCTGGGGCGCGGGCTGGCTGCTCGCCTTCGTCGGAGTCGGAGTCGCGGCGCGGGCCGTCGGTTCCGAGCAGCGCCGATTCGCCCAATCGGCGCTCGGCAAGTACCTTCCGCCCGACATCGCCAGCGAGATCATCCGCGACCCCGAGCAGCTGTCGCTGCACGGGGAGAAGAAGCAGATCTACGCCCTGTTCACCGATCTGGAAGGCTTCACCAAGCTCAGCCACGCGATCACGCCCGAACAGCTTTCGGCGCTGCTCAACCGCTATCTCGACCTGATGAGCGACACCGTGCTGAGGCATGGCGGGACCATCGACAAGTTCGTCGGCGACGCCGTCGTCGCCTTCTGGGGGGCGCCGATCGAGCGGCCCGACGACGGCGACCGGGCGGTCCGCGCGGCGATGGCGCTGTACGAATGCGGCGAGCAATTCCGCCGCTCGGCGGGCGCCGGCATTCCGCCGATCGGCTGCACCCGGGTGGGGCTCCATCGCGGCGAGGCGGTGGTCGGCAATTTCGGCGGCAAGGGACGGATGCAATATACAGCGCTCGGCGACGGGATGAACACGGCCGCTCGCCTCGAATCGGCGAACAAGGCGCTGCGCACGATCGCCCTGGTCAGCAACCAGGCCAAGGCCGCCTGCTCGCTCGACGTCTTCCGGCCGATGGGCCGGGTCGTGCTCAGCGGCCGAGCCACGCCGTGCGAATTGTGGGAGCCGGCGCCGCACGTCGAGCCGGGGCTTCGGGCGCGGCTGACCGCCCTGTGGCTTCGCTTCGACGGCGGCGACCGGTCCGCCCTCGCCGAGCTCGAAGAGACCGCCGCGGCCCACAAGGAAGATGCGGCGCTTCAGGAATTCGTCTACAGGCTAGGCGAAGCTGGTCCGGGAGGTCACTTTGTCTTGGGGTCGAAATAAGCTTTCACTCAGCCGGTTCGCCGTCGCCGCGCTGCTGGCGAGCGCCGCCGCCTCGGCCGCCGCCAACGTCCTCGTCGTCCGCTCGTCCGGACCTTCGGCGAAGAGCTACCCGCCGGGACGCTCGCTTCCCGACAATGCCCGACTCGCCCTGCAAGGCGGCGACACCGTCGTCCTGCTCAACGCCCGCGGGACCCGGACCTTCCGCGGCCCGGGGACCTTCAGCCCCGCCCAGGCGGTCCAGGCGAGCGCCCGAACCGTCCAGGGCTCGAACGGCCGCCGCGCCCGGATCGGCGCTGTGCGCAGCGCCGGCATCGTCCCGACCAGCCCGACCACCATCTGGCACATCGACGTCTCCCAGGGCGGCACCATGTGCCTGGCGAGCACCAGCGACGTCATGCTCTGGCGCCCGGAAGCCGCCGAGGCGACGACGGTGACCATCGTCGGGCCGAACCGCGCCTCCCACGACCTCGCCTGGCCGGCGGGAAGCACGACGGCGGCCTGGCCGGCCCAGCTGCCCATCGCCGACGGCGCGGTCTACGAGCTGCGCCAGGCCGGAGTCGCGGTCCCGACCCGGGTCACCTTCAAGACCCTGCAATCGGCGCCGTCGGACATCCAGGCCGTCGCCGAGGCTCTGATCCGCAACCGCTGCCAGGAACAGCTCGACCTGCTGGTCGCCACCGCGCCCGCGGAATAGCCCGGCCGAGCGCCCGGCGGCCCGCTCCTAGCCCCCGGTCGGGAAGCCGCGCTTCCTGAGCAAAGCGTCGACGTCGGGATCGCGGCCGCGGAACTGGCGATAGGCTTCGGCGCGGTCGGTCTCGTTCCCCGTCGACAGCAGGGTCTCGGCGAAGCGGCGCGCGGTCGCCGGATCCCAGACATTGCCGGTCTCCTCGAACGCCGCCCAGGTGTCGGCGTCCATCGTCTCCGACCAGAGGTAGGAATAATAGCCGGCCGAATAAGCGTCCGACGAGAAGAGATGGCCGAACTGCGGCAGGCGGTGGCGCATCGCGATCTCGCGCGGCATGCCGATCCGGGTCAGCGTCTCGCGCTCGAACGCGTCGGGGTCGATCACGCCCTGCGGATCGGTGTGAAGCGCCATGTCGACCAAGGCCGAGCCGAGATATTCGACCGTGGTGAAGCCCTGATTGAACGTCCGCGCCTGCTCGATCCGCTCGACCAGCGCCTGAGGCATGGGCTGGTTGGTCCGGTAGTGGCGGGCGAAGCGGTTGAGGATCTCGGGAGTCAGCACCCAATTCTCATGGACCTGGCTCGGATATTCGACGAAGTCGCGCGGCGTTCCGGCAAGGCTCGGATAGTGGACGTCGGACAATAGGCCGTGAATGGCGTGGCCGAACTCGTGAAACAGGGTCTCGGCGTCGTCGAGGCTGATCAAGACGGGGTCATTCGGCCCGGGCTTGGTGAAGTTGTTGTTGTTCGACGCCAGCACGATGCGGTCGCCAAGCAGCCGCGAGCGGCCGCGATAGCCGGTCGCCCAGGCACCCGAGCGCTTGCCGGTGCGGGCGAACATGTCGCCGTAGAAGATGCCGACATCCTCGCCGGCGGCATTCGTGACGTGCCATGTGCGGATGTCGGGATGCCAGACCGGAACCTGGCCGGTATTCTCGGCGAAGCGCAGCCCATAGAGCTGCCCCGCCATGTGGAACATGCCCTGGATCATGTTGTCGAGCTGGAAGTAGGGTTTGATCTCGTCCTGGGAGAGATTGTAGCGGTCCTGACGGACCTTCTCCATATAGTAGCGATAGTCCCACGGCTCGATGGTGATGTCGTGGCCGAGCCGGTCGGCCATCGCCTGCTGGTCGCGCACTTCTTCGCGGACCCGCGCGACCGCAGCCGGCCAGACCCGCATCATCAGCTCCTGGGCTCGGGCCGGATCGCGGGCCATCGTGTCCTGCATCCGCCAGTGGGCATGGGTCGGAAAGCCGAGCAATCGCGCCCGCTCGGCGCGGATCCGGACGATGTTGCGGATCGTCTCGTTGGTGTCGTTGGCGCCGCCATTGTCGCCGCGATTGACGAAGGCGCGCCAGACCCGTTCGCGCAGCGCCCGGTTGTCGGCGAAGGTCAGCACCGGATCGACCGCCGAACGCGTGTTGACGATCGCGAACTGGCCGGCCGGCAGGTTGCGCTCCCGAGCCGCGGCGGCCGCGGCCGCCTTCACGTCGGCCGGGACTCCGGCGAGGTCGGCCTCGGCGACGGCGATGAACGTGGACTCGTCGGCGAGCAGCTTCTCGCCGAACTGGGCGAACAGGGTGGCGAGCTCCTGGTTGTACTGGGAGAGCTGACGCTTCTGCTCCGGGTTGAGGTTGGCGCCGCGGCGGACGAACTGGTCGTACAGCCTGGTCACGACCCGCTGCTGCTGCGGGTTGAGGTTGGAGCTCTCGCGCGCGTCGTAGACCGCCTTGACCCGCTGGAACAGCTGCGGGTTGAGGATGATCTCGTCATAGGCGGCGGAGAGGCGCGGCGACCATTCGCGCTCAAGCGCCTGATATTGCGGATTGGTCATGTTGTCGGTCATCACGCCGAAGATGCCGAGCACCCGGTCGAGCCGCCGGCCGACCCGCTCGAGCGCCTCGACCGTGTTCTCGAAGGTCGGCGCGGCGCTGTTGTCGGCGATCGCCAGCACCTCGCGGCGCTGCTCGTCGATGCCGAATTGGATGGCCTCGGGAAATTGCTCGGGGCGCACCCGGTCGAACGGCGGAACGCCGTCGAACGGCCCCGTCCATTCGGCGAGAAGGATGTTGTCGGGAACGGCGACCGCGGCCGCCGGGGAGGGCTCCGCCGAGGCCGTCCGAGGCTCTTCGGTCATCGTCGTGCATGCGCCGAGCGCGATCATCGCGGCGCCCGCGAGGAATGATGCTTTCACCTTTTCGTCTCCATCTCCGGTCGCAAGCCGGCGCACGAGCCCAATGCGCCTGCCTTGGGGGCGCCATATAGGGACAAGGCGGAAAGCTTCGCAACCGGCAGCCTGGGCGTCCGTCCGGCGACCCGGAAACTGACCGCCGGAACGGCGGGTCACGCTGCATCCGGTCAGTTTCCGATCAATAGCCACCATCCTCCCCTTCCCGCCCGAAGCGGGCGTCGAGCGACGCGCGGTCACCGGCGCGGCGCCGGCGCCGAGGGGGCGCTTCCTCGCGGGGCGCGAGCAGGTCGACAAGCTCGTCGAAGCTGGGCGCTCCCGGCGGGGGCACGGGCGTCTTAGCGGCCCAGCGATCGAGCTGCGCGAGGAGGCGCATCATTCCGCCGCTGGTCACCCGGCGCTCCACCGAGACCAGGCGGCCGCGGTAGAAGCGAGGGACGAGCACGCTTTCCATGCCTCGGCTGGCAGCGCTTCCGGGCGGCGCCGCGAACCGGCGGCGGCGGGCATGGGCGACCGCCGAATCCCAGGCGGCGCGGAAGCTCTCGGCCCCGGGCCGGCCGCGCAGGGCGAAGGCGGTCTGCTTGGTCTTGCCGACCGCCGCCGCGGCTTCGGACGGGCCGCAGCCGGCGAGGAGCAGGTCGACGAACTTGCGCTGGCGCTCCGGAGTCCAGCCGTCGCGGCGGGCCCGCACCGGCACCGGAGCGAAGGCAAAGGGATCGGAATCGCTCACGAATCGGGGATAACCGACCGGCTTTCGTGTAGGACAGCCCTTTTTTTGAGAGGGTTTCTCGACCCGCCTCGCCGAGGATCGGCGGCGGGCGGAAGGGGCCGGAGGCGGTGAGGCCTCCGGCCGTCCCGACTAGAGCGCCGCGGTGCGCGAACGCGAGGCGCTGTGGCCGCCGAAGCGGTAGAGCGTGTCGCGCGCCTGCTCGAACGGCAAGCCGGCATCCTCGGTGTCGACGGAGACGAAGACTCCGCCATTGTTGACCCGGTCCTCGTAATAGCTGGCATCCTCGTCGCTGACGCCGTGCTTGGTGAGCAGGCCGGTGAGGCCGCCGGTGGCCGCTCCGGCAACTGCGCCGATGGCGGCGGCTTCGGGGATGGCCGTCGCGGCGATGGCGCCGGCCGCGGCGAGCGGACCGACGCCCGGAATGGCAAGCGCGGCGATGCCGAGCAAGGTGCCGGCGCCGGCACCGGCCAGAGCGCCCTTGACCGCGCCGCTCTTATTGGGGTCGCCGGCACCGTCGGTGCTGGTGTTCTTGCCGTCCTGGCGGGCGATCACGGAGATGGCGCTGTCGCTCACTCCGGAGGCACGCAATTCGGAAACGGCCCGCTCGGCCTCGTCACGGCTGTCGAACACGGCCGAAGCAATACGCTGGTTCATAAATACTCCATAAGCTTGGGTGATGGGAGAACTCCCGCAGGCTGAACCGGCGCGGTGGGCCCGCGTTCCTCGGGCGGGCGCATCGCGCGGGGGCTCGTCGCTTTTCGTAGCCGCCATTGGGGACAGTCACTGTGACTGTCCCCTAGGTTATTCGCCGAGGTCGCGGAGGGCGGCGCCGGCGCCTCGGCGGACGACGAGATTGCGGATCTCGGTCATGTCCTCCATCGCGAAGCGGACGCCCTCGCGGCCGAGGCCGCTGTCCTTGACGCCGCCATAAGGCATGTTGTCGACCCGGTAGCTGGGCACGTCGTTGACGACGACCCCGCCGACGTCGAGCCGGTCCCAGGCGTCGAACATCCGAAACAGGTCGCGGGTGAAGATTCCGGCCTGGAGGCCGAACTTGCTGTCGTTGACCTCCTCCAGGGCGGCCCGGAAGTCGGTGAACTTCGAGAGGATGGCGACGGGGCCGAACGCCTCCTCGCGATACAGGGTCGAGGCGCGGTCGACGCCTTCGAGCAAGGTCGCCTCAAGCATCGCCCCCTCGCGCCCGCCGCCGCAGAGCAGCTTCGCGCCGCCCTCCACCGCCTCGCGAATCCAGTTGTCGAGGCGCTGCGCCTCCTTGACGTCGATCATCGGCCCGATGAACGTCTTGCGATCGCGCGGATTCCCGGCGACCAGCTTCCTCGTCCTGGCGACCAGCCGCTTCCTGAGATCCTCGTAGACGTCGGCGTGGATGATGATGCGCTGCACTCCGATGCAGCTCTGCCCCGACTGGTAGAAGGCGCCGAAGACGATGCGCTCGACCGCGTCGTCGAGGTCGGCGTCGGCGTCGACGATCACCGCCGCGTTGCCGCCGAGCTCGAGCACCACCTTCTTCTTGCCGGCGCGCCGCTTGAGCTCCCAGCCCACGTCCGGCGATCCGGTGAAGCTGAGCAGTTTCAGACGCTCGTCTTCGGTGAAGAGGTCGGCGCCTTCGCGCTTACATGGCAGGATCGAGAACGCACCGGCGGGCAGCCCGGTCTCCGCGAGCACCTCGCCGATCAGAAGCGCGCCGATGGGCGTCAGGCTGGCGGGCTTGAGCACGAAGGGGCAACCGGCGGCGATGGCCGGCGCGATCTTGTGCGCGGCAAGGTTGAGCGGAAAGTTGAACGGCGAGATGAACGAGCACGGTCCGACCGGCACACGCTTCCACATCCCCCGGTAGCCGCGGGCGCGCGGGCTGATCTCCAGCGTCATCACCTCGCCAGTCAACCGCACCGCTTCCTCGCCGGCGACGCGGAACGTGTCGATCAGACGCGCAACCTCGCCGCGGGAATCGCGAATGGGCTTGCCGGCCTCGATGCACAATGCCAGCGCGAGCTCGTCGGCGCGCTCGGTGAAGCGCCGCACGCAGTGCAGCAGGACGGCCTGGCGTTCATACGCCGCCAGCTCGCGCATGGCGGGCGCGGCATCGACGGCAGCCGCAATGCCGCAATCGATGGCGGCGGGATCGGCCAGCGCCACGCGCGTGGCGATTCTGCCGCTGTACTTGTCGGTGACCTCCAGGCTCGTGTTGGCCGCGACCGGACGGCTGGCCAGGTAGTAGGGATACGATTCCTTCAGCATGGTCGGGCCCTGTTCCTCGCCAGCGCTGGAAACTTTTGGCTGCGCAGTGCCAATTCCCGCTGCCGGCTGCGGAGAGCGTCGGCAGCGTGGCGAGGACTGTCAAACGGCGCGGCGACGACCGCGACGCCGCCATGAACCGCCTTGCTGGCGGCACCGGTGCTGCCAGACTCCATTGCGGGGAGGGCAAACCACTAGGCCAAGTGCCGGGAGGTGCGCCCGTGTCTGCTGTCCGAGCCCGACGTCTGCTGCTCGCTGTGGTCGCGCTGCCGCTGGCCGCCACCGCCCCTGCCGCCGCGTTCCAGCGTACCGAAGTGCGCGAGCCGTGCGGCGGTCGCGATCCCTCCAGCTACTCGCCGAGCGAGCGCCGCCCGTTCTTCGGCGAGTTGCATCTGCACACCAGCTACTCGATCGACGCCTTCGTCTTCAACGTGCGCAACGATCCGCGCGCAGCCTACGACTTCGCGCGCGGCATGCCCCTGACCAACGGCATCCACACGATCCAGCTCGACCGGCCGCTCGACTTCGCCGCCGCCACCGATCACGCCGAAGGCTTCGGCCCCGCCTACATCTGCGCTACACCTGGAACGACCGGCTACGACGCCGCCGAGTGCATGGCGTTTCGCAACGAAACGCCGGTACCGCCGCGCTTCACCCTGCTGGCCCTGATCGCCACGGTCGGCGGCGCGCGTCCGGTCGATCTGCCGATGTGCAGCGAGCCCGGTGTCCAGTGCGATACCGCTGCCGCATCGGTGTGGCTGGATACGCAGTCGGCCGCCGAGGAAGCGTACGATCGCACGTCGGCCTGCCGCTTCACCAGCTTCGTCGGCTACGAATGGACGCCCATGCCGGGCGGCGCCAACCTGCATCGCAACGTCATCTTCCGGAACGATCGCGTCCCCGAAAAGCCCGTCGACTATTTCGAGACCGAGACTTTCGAGGCAACGCGCCTGTGGGAACTGCTCCGGCAGCGATGCCTGGAGCGCGACGGCGGCAACCTCGGCGTGGGCACGGGCTGCGACGTGCTGACCATCCCGCACAACTCCAACCTCAGCGAAGGCCTCATGTTCCCCGACCCCGGCGACACCGACGTCGCTCGCGAGCGACAGCTGTTCGAACCGCTGGTCGAGGTCATCCAGCACAAGGGCGCTTCCGAATGTCGCTTCGATCCGTTCTTCGGCGCCGGCACCGCCACCACCGACGAGGAGTGCTCGTTCGAGCTGCTCGACATGCTCAACCTGATTCCCCTGCCGGGCCCGTCCACGCCCAAGCCGCCCGATGCCTTCGCACCGCGCGCCTACGTCCGCAACGTTCTCAAGGACGGCCTCGCGCTCGGCCAGAGCCTCGGCGTCAATCCGTTCAAGCTCGGCATGATCGGCGGCACCGACACGCACGCCTCCACGCCCGGCAATACGAGCGAGACCACTTTTACGGGACACGTCGGCACCCAGGACGACACCGCGGTCAAGCGCGTCAGCGACGGCAACGCCGTGCGCTTCAGTGCGGGCGGCCTTGCCGTGGTGTGGGCGGAGGAGAACAGCCGCGACTCGCTCTTCGAGGCGATGCAGCGGCGCGAGGCCTACGGCACCAGCGGCACGCGGCCGATCGTGCGCTTCTTCGGCGGCTGGCAATACCCGACGGACCTATGCACGCGCTCCGACCAGATCGACGTCGCCTATGCGCAAGGCGTTCCCATGGGCGGCGATCTGCCGGCCGCAACCTCTGCGGCCCCGCGATTCTTCGTGACCGCGCTCGCCGACAGCCTGACGCAGACACCGCTGCAGCGCCTGCAGATCATCAAGGGCTGGGTCGACGCCGGGGGCGCCGTCCACGAGCGGGTCTTCGATGTCGACGGCGGTCCGAGCGATGCCTCGGTGGAGCCCGCAAGCTGCGCGCGCACCGGCGGCGAAGGCCAGATGCAGCGCTGCGCGACGTGGACCGATCCGGAGTTCGATCCTGCGCGCCCGGCCTTCTACTACGCCCGCGTGCTCGAAGATCCGACCTGCCGCTGGCACACGTTCGACTGCAAGAGCGCGGGCGTCGATCCTTTCGCCGCCGACTGCCAGGCGCGTGCGCTCGTCGCCGTGCCCGGCAGCAACCTCTCCGATTGCTGCCGGCTGTCGCCGACGGTGCAGGAACGCGCCTGGACTTCGCCGATCTGGTACGAGCCCGCGGCGGCGCCGCCGCCCGACGCGTGCGAAGTGCTCTGCCCTGAGGTCATGGAGGCCGGCTGCCAGATGCCAACGCGCCCCAACGCATCGCAGATCGATCTTGCGAACGACGACAACCCACGCGGCGATCGGCTGTCGTGGCGATGGTCGGGCTCGATGGCCGATGCCGACGAGTTCGGTGATCCCACCACGTCCACGTCCTTGGGGCTGTGCATCTACGACGCCGCCTCCGAGCTCGTCTCGCGCAGCTGCGTGCAAGGCGGCGGCCTGTGCGACGGCAAGCCGTGCTGGCAGGTCAAGGGCGAGACCGGCTTTGGCTACGCCGATCCCAACCGCACGCCCGACGGAATCCAACGGATCGTGCTCAAGGCCAGGAACGGGAAGGCGCGCATTCTCCTCGAGGGCCGCGGCGAGAATCTGGCGCTGCCGCCGCTTCCGATCGAGCTGCCGGCAACCGTGCAGCTGCGTAGCAGCGACGGCTCCTGCCACGGCGCCGGCTACGCCGGCGCACGAACCAACACGAACGCGCGGCTGCGTGCGAGGTCGCAGTGACGTGAAGCTGCTGCGGCATCCGCTCGTGCATTTCTTCGTCGTCGGCGCAGCGATGTTCGCGCTGCGCCCGTGGGAGCTCACTCCATGGTACGAAGATGAGAACCGCCGGATCGTCATCGGGGCCGAGCGCCGCGCGGCGATCCGGTCGCAGCTTGCGCGCACGCCGGACTCGGCATCCTCTGCCGCTGCCGAAACGCAGGCGCTCGCGGACGCCATCGACGAAGAGATCCTGTACCGCGAGGCCGTGGCGCGCCGGCTGCACCACGACAATGCGGTGGTACGCGAGCGGGTCATCGAGGCAATGCGCGTGCTCGGCCCCGGCAATGCTCGCGACGATGCGG
Source organism: Binatia bacterium (assembly GCA_035626675.1). Lineage (GTDB taxonomy): Bacteria > Desulfobacterota > Binatia > UBA1149 > CAITLU01 > DASPNH01. Next base: position 28,418 of record DASPNH010000133.1, on the reverse strand, counting down.
CGTTGTTCGAGCAGGGCACGGCGCTCGGACTGGACCGCAGCGACCTGGTGGTGCGCCGGCATCTGGCAGCCGCCATGCGGCTGATGGTCACCGCGCCGGCTCGCGCCGAGGCGGCCAGCGATGAGCAGATGCAGGAAGCGTTGGCGCGCGAACCGCAGCGTTACCGTCTTCCGGCAACGACTTCGCTCGCGCACGTCTTCTTCCGCGATCGCGCAGGTACCGCAGTCGCACGTGTCCTGGAAGACCTGCGCGCCGGACGCGACGCCGCTGGCGGCGATGCGTTCGCCCTCGGCCGCAGCTTCCGTGAACGCACCGACGCCGATCTGGATGGCGTCTTCGGCTCCGGCTTTGCCGCGCAGGTCGCCGAGCTGCCACTACACGTGTGGGCCGGACCGGTGAAGTCGAGCTACGGGGTGCACCTGGTACGCGTCGAGGAGCGCCGCGCCGGATCGATGCCGGCGCTGGCGTCGGTGCGCGGGCGGTTGCAGCAGCGGCTCTACCACGAGCGGGCCGATGCCAGGTTGCGAGCGTGGCTGCAGAAGCAGCGCACGCGTTACGCGGTCATCGTCCAGGATGTGCGCGCCGGCGGCGACACGCGTATCGCCGCCCTGTCGCCCGAAGCACTGTCGCTTCCGCCCGCGGCAGCCATCGTCGGTGATTGACGATGACGCCCGCACTTTCACCGAAGGCCTCGCTTGGCCACCCAACGCCGTCCCGCAGAGTGCTCGCCGCACTGGCCGTGATCTGCATGACGCTGCGCGCATCGCTGGCTGCGGCCCATCCGTTGGCGCCGTCGCTGCTCGAGCTGCGCGAGCTCGATGGCGGCAAGGTCGCCGTTCGCTGGCGCACGCCTTCGCAGCGCGCACCGGGCAGCGAGCTGGCGCCGCTGCTGCCGGCACACTGCAGCGTCGACGGGAAAGATCCGCCTCGGCTGGATGGACTGGCGCTCGAGGCAGGCTGGATGCTGAGCTGCGGCTCGCGTGGCATCGCTGGGTCCTCGGTGGGAGCCAGCGGAATCGGCGGCAGCGGCGCCGACGTGCTGCTTCGCATCGCGACGGCAGACGGGCGCGCGATGCAGCACGTGCTGACTCCCGACGCTCCGGTCATCGAGGTACCGGCCCGGCAGACCAGGGCGCAAGCGGTTGCCGCTTACGTGCGCCTCGGACTCTCGCACATCGCCGAGGGCTTCGATCACCTGCTGTTCGTGCTCGCGCTCGTCCTGCTCGTCCCCGGGCGCAAGCTGCTCGTGAAGACCGTCACCGCGTTCACGCTCGGTCACAGTCTGACGCTGTCGCTGGCCGTGCTCGGAATGGTGCGGGTGCCGCAGCAGATCGCCGAGATCGGCATCGCGGCAAGCCTGCTCATCCTTGCCAGCGAGCTCGCCGTCGCCGCTGGCGGCGCGCAGCCGAGCGAGAGCTCGCGGCCGGACGATGGCGCGCGGGCGAGCAGGGACGTGCGCGCCAGCCAGGGCACGCCGTCGAGCGACAGCGTGCAGCCAGCCATGCTTCGCCGCCACCCGTGGATGGTGGCGGCAGGTTTCGGCCTGCTTCACGGTCTGGGTTTTGCCGGTGCGCTGACGCAGGCCGGACTGCCCTCGCGCGACATCCCTCTTGCACTGGCCAGCTTCAACGCCGGCATCGAGCTCGGCCAGCTTCTCTTCATCGCCGCCGTCCTTCTGGTGCGACCGCTGCTTGCGATGCCTGCATGGCGCGTCCTGCGCCATGTTCCTGCGTACGCGATCGGCTCGTGCGCCGCCTTCTGGGTCCTCGAGCGATTGAGCGAACAATTATATTGATCGCGGCGGATCATCGCCCACGCACGTGATCGAATGCCGCCAGGGCGCGCGCTTGCCTTGCAGGTCCAGCGTGGTTGGCGAAGATGGAGCCGGCCCTATGGCAATGTCAGTCCGTCGCAATCGACATTCGTGACCGTCATCGGCTGCGAGGCCGAAAAGTCCGTGCTGAACGAGGATTTGCCGGTACCGGCCAGGGTCTTGTCGCTCGCGGTCCAATCGAAGGCCACGCTGGTGCCCTCGATATACCGCCCGTGACAGACGACCCCTACGTTTACGATCGTGCCCGCAGCATTCATCGTCGCGCTACCGTCACACGGCCGGGCCGAAGCGACGTCGTAGTAGCCGAAACCCGTCAGCGAGATGGCGCCGCTGGGCTTGAGCGCCTTGACCTTCTTGAGCACGAGGTTGAAGCCCCCCGTGCTGACGCAGACGTCCTTGGCGTCGGCGTCCACGGTCGTCAGGACCAGGGCACACGCGGCCATTCCGAGAACCAGTCGGCTTTTCATGGAGCACTCCTTTTGGCGTTCGTAAACGGAAGCGAGCGGAGGTGAGGGCCGACTATGCGCGGATGCCACACGCGTGTCGAGGGGACGGCCGGCGTCCCGTTATCGACCCGGCCCGCTCGCCTTCATTCGAAGATGACGAGGTACTGGTGCGGAAGGAAGTCTTCGGTCGGGATGAGAGTGAAGCCGGCCCCCGTCATTTCGGCGATCACCGTTTCGCGCGCGAGCTTGTGGTCTTCTTCCTTGGGGCCGACCGGCTGGCTTCCCGCCTTCCATTCGATGATCGCGACCCTGCCGTCAGGCCGGAGGCTGCGCTTCAGGATCGGCAGATAGGCGCGGCGCTCGTCCACGTGATGGTAGGCGTCGACGAACAGAACCACGTCGACGGCTGCACGCGGCAGCCTCGGATTGTCCGACGATCCGAGCACCGGCACGACGTTGCCCAGCTCCTGCGCCTCGGCGCGGTCTCGCATGTGCTCGACGAGGTTCGGCTCGACCTCGACGGCCAGCACCGTGCCGCCATCGCCCACCGCCTTGGAGAGACGTGACAGGAAGTAGCCGGTTCCCGCTCCCACGTCGGCCACGGTCATGCCGGGTTTCAGCGACAGCGCCGCGACGATGCGATCGGGCATCTGCCACCGGTCGCGCGCAGGATCGTCGAAGATCTTCCTCCAATGCTCGACGTCATCGAAGCGGCGATGGCTGGTCGCGCCGTCACTGCGGATGTGGTCTGCAGCTCGCTTGCGCGCCTGTTCGCCGGATTGCGTGCCGCTCTTGATGCCGCTCTTGGTGTCGCTGCGCTGATCGCCGCGTATCTGCCCGGGATGCTCGGCCAGGGTCTCGCCTCCCCTGGCGCGGTCCTCGCCAAAGACGTCGCCAACGGTGCAGAGCAGCGGCAGCACGACGATCGCGGTACGCAGGGCCGCGCCAGGATGCGGCGCTGGATGGCGGTGAGGCGCCCCGCCGGGAACTCGCCGCGGTTGACGCCCCGTCCGTAGGCGATTCGCCCGCACCGCGGCCGCGACGCGCAACGCCGCAGCAGAGGCCGCCGCCGTCGCGACCCGAACCGTCGTTGCCATCCGAACCATCCACGCTGCAATCACGGCGGACTCCGACGCATCGCCGACGACCTACCGCCTGGTCAGGCCGAGCTCGATGCGCAGGCGCGGGTCCTCGCGCATCTTCCACATCTTCCCGTCGAACAGGTAGTGCATGTACGAGTAGCTCGTGAAGAGGCCGAACATGACGGCGTTGGCTTGCGGCGTGGCAGGCAGCACCGAGGCCGCCACCTGGAAATCGTTGCGCAGAAACGCCTGCAACAGACCGCCCGCCACGATCGTGGCGGCGAAGGCCGCAACCGAACCGAACACCATCTGCACGGAGCGAAGCACCGGCGTGTCGGCGCTGGTGGAGCGCGCGCGCCCGACCAGCCACACGATCGCGTGATACTGGAGGTCGTGGTAGCTCGTGATGAACAGCACCGCCAGCAGCACGTCGTCGGGGGCCACCCACAGGATCGCGAGCCAGAAATTGCTGACGACCAGCACCAGATGCAGCAGCCGCAGCGACAGTTCCTGCGCGCCGCGCTGCAATGCCGCCGCCAGCGTGTAGGCGAACGAGGCAGCGAAGATCGCCAGCACGGCCCACGCCGCCTCGATCGGCATCGGCACGCGGAACAGGTTCTCGCCCACGCCGGTGAAGATCCACCCCTGCGACAGGTTCATCAGGTACGGGAACGCCGAGCCGCTGTAGAGCGCGATCACCTCGGCCTTGGCGACGCGATCGGAGGATGGCTTGTCGCGCGCCTGGTACAGCCGCAGGAACCCGTAGTGCTGCCGGATGATGTGGAAGGCGCCCCAGTACAGCACCAGGCTCGCCCACATCTTCGCGGGAATGGTGCCGGGGAAGAACGCGAGCACGATGGCCGTCACTGCGATCAGAATGCCGCCAACCACATAGAAGCGTCCGAACCTCTGCATGCTGCCGCGATCGAAGATCGTCAGCGGCAGCGTGGCGACCTGATGCGAGTTGTCGAGCAGCACGAACAGCACGAACGCGATGAGCAGACCGTAGGGCAGCCAGACGGCGATGGCCCACAGCAGCAGAGGCAAGGCCCACGCTGCCAGCAGGAAAAGCTGGTCGTAGCGGGCATCGACGATCCATTTGCGCGAGGTGTCGGCGCTGCCCGAGCCGACGCGTGCACGAGCGCTACGCGAAGCGCTGCCCGCATCGGCTGGCGAGGCGCCACGGCCAGTACTTCCGCCGGAGACCGTCGTGCCAGGAGTCGACATGGCGCGGGCCATGTACGGCTGCGGCCACCCTGCGTCAACCTGTACGAAACTTAAGGCTTTCCAGCGGTGACAGCCTCAGGCACTTCATGAGACCATCTCCCCCGTGCCGGTGGTCTTCTTCAGCCGTCGCAAAGGAACAATCATGCCGCTGCCCGTCCTGCTCGTCACGCTGGTGCTGGTGTTTCCGTTGGCTGCCGGCGCCGCTCCCGGCCCCGCGGGCAGCGTCTACGGCATTGCCGATCGGCCGGTGCCGCCGCGCGGCTGGTGGTCTTCCTGCACCTACGGCGATGGCCGGCGAGCAGCCCTGGTGGCTCACTGCATCGACTGCGATGCATCGCACGGCGACATCTTCCTGGAGCGCTACGACCAGGACGGCGACCGCATCGGCAAGCGCGTGGTCGTCAACGAGGCGCCTGCGCTGCAGGTCAACTTCCGCCTGAGCTGCAGCGAGCAGGGCCACGTGGTCGCACAGTGGGTGCAGGACGGCTGTTTCGTCCACCGCGTCTTCGATGCCACCGGCAAGGCGGCAGGAAGTGCGGTGGCGACCACGGAGCCGGACTGCCGAACGCGTGCGACGCTCGACGTCGACGACGACGGCCGCACCGTTGCCGCCTGGCCGCTGGCCGAGCCGAGCCAGGGAACCCACATCTTCGCACGCCTCTTCGATGCATCCGGCGCGCCGCTGGGAGCGGCCGTGCAGGTGAGCGAAGGCACACCGGGCTGGCGCGTGCAGCCCAAGGTCGCGCTCGATCCCGAGGGAGCCGCGATGATCGCCTGGCTCGGCGCCGGCGAGTTCACCTACAGCGCGATGCCGGTTCTGGCACGCGCCCTGGACGCCTCGGGAAAGACCAGAGGCGCTCCGTTTCGCGTCGATACGTTCGAGTACGGCGCGGCGCTCGATCCCGTGGTCGTCAGCACCGGCGAGGGAGAATTCGAGGTCGCCTGGACCAGCGCCCTCGAAGGCGGCCGCGTCGCGCGGCGCGTGCTTCTGAAAAAAGGCGACGCGGACATGTCCGCCGGCGTGGCCGCGGCCGGTACCGACGGCCTTCCGTCGTTCGGGGCTGCGCGCTTCGTCGACTCGCGCGTCTCCAGCGACGGCGTGGTCCTGGCCACGCGGCTGCATGCGGGCAAGGGAAAGGACTGGCTCGTCTCGGGCGAGCACATGACGCGCTGGCGAAGCGACGACGACAGCCGAAGCTGGGACGGCCCGCTGCAAGGCGAGCCCGAGCTCGGACGTCAGGTCGTGGCCAGCAACGGTGCGGGCGTGACGCTCGCACTGAGGCTCGACGTCACCGGTGGCGGCCTGCACGCGGCAAGGTCCACCGACGACGGCATGAGCTTTGGTGCGAGCACGCTGGTGTCGGCCAGCCCGCGGGACTGCCTGAATCCATGCTGGACCGGCGCGGCGAGTGCGGCGGGAACGGCCGCGGGAACCTGGATCGCGGCATGGACGCTGCAGGTGCCGGACGAAACCGGCAACGCCGACCTCGTTGCGGTCTCGCGCTCGCACGACGGCGGGATCACGTGGAGCCCGGCCAGCGTCATCGCCGAGGATCGCGGCCTGGGACGACGCGGCTTCGAACTGGCAACCAACGGCAAAGGCGTCTGGGTGCTCTTGATGGCGGACACCGACGTCGTCGCGCTGCGTTCGTCGGACGACGGCGCCAGCTGGAATTCACCGCAGGTCGTTGCAGCAGACGTGACTTGCGAGAACTGTCAGGCGGCCTTTCGCCACTTACGGCTTGCGCTCGCCAGCGACGGCAGCCGCTTCGTCGCCGTCTTCGGTGCGCCTCGCTACCGCAGCGATCTCTACGGCCACGACGGCGATCTCTTCGTCCTTCGCTCCACCGATGGCGTAAGCTGGTCGGCTCCCGCCGCCCTGGTCGCCGATGCACACGACGACGGCTCGCCCGACTTCGCCCCTGCCCTCGCGACCGATCGTGCCGGGCGCTGGCTGGCAATGTGGATCACGCATCGTCCTGCCGGCGGCGGCGACGCGCTCGATGCCGACGTCGTCGTGTCGATGTCGGACAACGGCGGCGTCTCCTGGACGGCCCCTGCACTGATCGACCCGCGCATGGCTGCGGATCAGGCCGGCGAATCCGACGTGCAGCTGGCCGCCAAGACCAATGGACGCTGGCTGGCGGTATGGCAGCAGCGGCCGTTCGGCCGCACCATCGCCGGTGTCGAGGACCGCCTGCTGGTGAGCGCCGCCGAAGCGGCCTGCGGCAATGCCATCGTCGAGATCGGCGAGCACTGCGACGACGGAGGCACGGCCAGCGACGACGGCTGCGACGCCGATTGCACGATGTCGGGGTGCGGCAACGGCATCGTCAACAGCGGCGAGGAATGCGACGACGCTAACGATCGCAACGACGACGCCTGCGTCTCCACGTGCACGCAGCCGCGATGCGGGGACGGCGTGGTATCGGCCGGCGAATCCTGCGACGACGGCAACAGCGCCGAGAACGACGGCTGCTCCTCGACCTGCGGCCAGGCCTATTGCGGCGACGGCTACGTCAACCCCGGCTTCGAGGAATGCGACGAGGGACCGCGCTCGACGCAGCGCTGCACGCCGCAGTGCAAGCTGGCTCGCTGCGGCGACGGCTATCTGGCGCCGCGTGCGGAAGCCTGCGACGACGGCAACGCCATCGACGACGACGAATGCCCGAACGATTGTTCGAAATTCACGTGCGGCGACGGCGTCACTGCCATCGGCTTCGAGGAGTGCGATCCGCAGGATCCGATGTACGAGGGCGCGTGCACCACGGATTGTCTGCTGGTCGGCCTGTGCGGCGATGCCAACGCCGACGACAACGTGACGGCTGCCGACGCGCGCATCATCCTGTCCAGCGCCGTCGGCCTGCCCGCCGACTGTCCCAAGCGTGCCTGCGACATGGACGGCAACGGCGCCGTCACCGTTCCCGACGCGGCCATGGACCTGCGCAAGGCCGTGGGCCTGACCGTCGGCGATCGCTGCTCGATCGGCACCGGCACGATCGTGTTCTGGATGCAGGAGACGCGGCCGCTTGCCGCGCTTCAGCTCGAGATCGAGTATGGGTCCACCGGCGGCGACTTCCTCGGGACCAACGGCGACGTCGCGTGCCGTTCGCTGGTGGCGCAGGGCGACGTCATCAGCGCCTTCAACGACAACGAGGAAGCCAGGATGCTCGGAGTGGGGCTTGTGTCGCTCGCCGAGTTCAGCGGCATCGTCGACCTGTTCCAATGCGAGTTCGAGATGCCCGAGGAGCGCGACGGGGTCCGTTTCCTCGTGCGCGTCGTCGACGTCTCCGACGCCAACTTCGAGCCCCTCGACCCGCCGCCCCTCCTCGGCTACCGCGTCGAATAGCCGCGTTTAAGGGGACAGTCCCCTTATGCGGCATAAGGGGACTGTCCCCTTAAACGCTAGGCGGCTGCGAGCATGATGCGGAAGCGGCTGCCCTTGCCGGGCGCGCTTTCGAGCTCGACCTCGCCGCCCTGCTGCTCGATGAAGAGCTTGGTGATGGCAAGGCCCAGGCCCACGCCGCCTTCGGTGCGCGAGCGCGCCTTGTCGACGCGAAAGAAGCGCTCGAAGATACGGGTCTGGTGCTCTTCGGCGATGCCCGGGCCCTGATCGGCTACCTCGATGATGACGTCGCCGTTGCTGCCGCGCCGTCCCGACAGCTCGATGACCGAGTTGGCCACGCCATGCCGAATCGCGTTGTGCAGCAGGTTCATGACGGCCTGTCGCAGCAGCGCGCGGTTGGCGCGCGCCACCACGTCGCCGCGGCACGAGACGTCGACGCGCTGGCCGCGATCGCTGGCCAGGATGGCCAGGCTGCCGCGAATCTCGCCGAGCAGGGAAGAAACGTCGATGGCTTCGGCGTGCGGCGGCGCACCGCTGGCCTCGGCACGCGCAAGGGTCAGCAGCGCGTCCAGGATGTCGTCGAGCCGCGCCGACTCCTCGAGCATGCTGCCGAGCGCCTCGCGCATGGCGGCCGGATTCTCCGCGTCGCGCAGCGCGACCTCGCCCACCGCACGCAGCGCCGTCAGCGGCGTGCGCAGCTCGTGCGACGCATCGGCGGTGAAGCGGCGCAGTGCCGTGAAGGAATCCTCGAGGCGCTGCAGCGTCTCGTTGAACACTCCGGCCAGCTGTCCCAGCTCGTCGTGCGGGCTCGGCGCCGGCAGGCGCTGGCTGAGCGACTGCGAGGTGATGCGGCGCGCGCGCTCGGCCATCGCCGCCACCGGTGCCAGCGATTGCTTGGCCATCGAGTAGCCGCCGATGGCCGCCAGCAATGCAGCCATCGGGCTTGCCAGCACGAACCCGAACAGGATCTGGCGCAGCGTGCGCACCAGCACCGCCTCGTTGCGGTAGACGCGCAGGAGCAGGTCGCTGCCGACGGCCTTGCGCTCGAACACGCGCAGCGGAGCGCCGTCGGGAGTGATGGCCGAATACGCGCGAACGCGTCCGCGGCGCGGCGGACGCAGGAATGCAGGCTGATCACGCCGGCGCGCCGGCCACTGCTGCAGCAGCAGTTCCTGGTCGCCGGTCCAGACCTCGAACCATGCGCTCGGACGCACCACGCCACTGGCCATGCGTTCCTCTTCGCCGGTGGGATTGCGCAGTCGGCGCCCGCCCGGCTCCAGCCGCGATTCGATGTAGGCCAGATCCGCGTCCAGATCGCGGTCGAGAATGGCATGCAGGCGATGTTCGACGACACCGTAGACGAACAGGCCCAGCGCCAGCGTGATCGCGCCGACCACGACCGAGTGCCACAGCGTCAGGCGCAGCAGGATCGAGCTGCGCCGCCACCAAGCCGGCCGCGGCAGACGTCGCCACCAGGCCGGCTTCATTCGTCGCCCGCACGCACGACGAAGCCGATGCCGCGCACCGTGTGGATGAGCTTGCGTGCATGGCCGTCGTCTATCTTGCGGCGAAGGTGCGCGACGTGGACGTCGATGACGTTGTCCAGAGGCGTCGCGCGATTCGGCTCTCGCCAGACTTCGGCGGCCAGCATGCGCCGCGTGACGACCTGGGGCTGGTGGCGCAGCAGATAGACCAGCAGATCGTACTCGCGCGGCGTCAGCGGAATCTCCTGATCGCCGCGCATCACGCGCCGCGCCTGCACGTCCACGGTCAGGTCGGCCAGCTTGTGCGTGCTCGGCTCCTCGTGCGCCCGTCGCCGCAGGAGAGCACGGATGCGAGCCAGCAGCTCGGCGAAGGCGAAAGGCTTGACCAAATAGTCGTCGGCGCCGCTGTCCAGGCCTAGCACGCGATCCTCGACGGCATCGCGCGCCGTCACCAGCAGCACCGGCGTGGTCAGCTTGCGCGAACGGATCCATACGAGGATCGAGATTCCGTCCTGGCCCGGAAGCATCCAGTCCAGCACGACCAGATCGAAGCTCTGCTCCTCCAGCCGCGCCACCCCTTCGTCGCCGGTGCGCGCGACGGTGACCTCGAAGCCTTCGGCCTTCAGTCCCTGCCGCACGGCCTGCGCGATCTTGGAGTCGTCTTCGATGACCAGGACCTGCATGACGTCTCTTGCCCGTCATGCCTGAGGCGCCGCGTCGCGTCCACGCCCGCAGGTCAGGCGACGTCGCGGTGCGGCCGCACCCGTCTGCGAATGGCCTCGATCGGCTGTGCGACCGAAAGATCCAGCGCGACCGCGATCAGATGCACGGGCAGCAGGCTGACCAGGAACACCGTCGTCACCGAGGTCTGCGCCGGCAGCAGCATCGTCACCAGATGTCCGATCTGCGCGTGCACGAGGAAGATCGGATAGGACAGGTCGCCGAGCCTGCGATCCCAGGCCTCCCATTTGCCGTGCCAGCGCAGGTGACGAAGAGAAGCGATGACGGCAACCGTCAGCGCCAGCGACACGTAGAAGCGGGCGGGCCCGAGCGGATCACCCCACAGCGCGGGCGGCGCCAGGAGGTTGGCCGCAAAGCAGACGCTTGCGGCGGCCAGGAACGTCTTGCTGCCAAAGCCCGGCGCGTGATGCAGGCCGGCGCCGAGCGCGAACGGAAGCGCGGCTGCCATCGCATTGCCGTAGCGCTCGCCGAAGCTGAGGTCGGACAGCACAGCCCACGCCGTCCACGCCAGCATCACCGCGATCCAGACCATCGTGCGACCCCGCGTGCGCGAGATGCCCAGGCCAAGCAGGACGTAGAAGATCAGCTCCAGATGCAGAGACCAGGCCGGAGGGACCACCGTCGGCTTGTAGAACGTGTGCAGCCCGAGCAGCGCGAAGTTGCGGAAGTAGGCCTCGAGCGTCGCGGGCATGGCCGGCATCGCCGGCGGCCTGCCTTCGACCGGCGCCAGATACAGGATGGCCAGCGACAGGATCAGCGCGGCCCAATACGCGGGATAGATGCGCAGGAAGCGGTTGACGCCATACGCGAGCAGGCCGCGCGTGCCGTAGCCGTAGGTGACGTGCAGGACGCGCGTCATCAGGTAGCCGGACAGCGCGAAGAACGAGAAGACCGCGTAACCGCCCGTCCAGTTCCACACGCCCTGGAAGGCCCAGTGGATGTGCCCGAAGGCGACCAGCAGTGCCAGCGCGTATCGGTAGAAGCCGAACACTCGTCACGCCGGCAGCGCGTGCGCTTCAGAGCAGCCGCATGCGAAAGAAGCCGATGATCTCGTCGACCGCCTGGCGCGTGGGCTGCCCCTGCTCGTCGACAAGGTGCATCGTCACCACGCTGTGCGGGTTCTTCATCGGCGCATCGGGATTGGAGGCGCTGTCGGGCAGAACGCGCGGCTGGAAGCGGTCGCCGAGCGCGCGCTGGTAGGCGTCGAAACGTTCGGCGCGGCACATGCTGTCGCCGGCGAAGCGGTAGGCCAGCACGGTCAGGTCCTCGCGGTCCATGCGCTGCTTTACCTGCGAGAGCTCGGCGGGCGAGATGTGCATGCCCGCCGAGCTGGCCACCGGCAGCGAGGGCTGGGCCAGCACCGGCGCCAGGACGGCCGGCTCGAGCATCATCGACAGCGCGAAGTTGCCGGTGAAGCACATGCCGATGGCGCCCACGCCCTTGCCGCCACAGCTCGGAAAGACGTGCGCCGCCAGCGCACGCAGCCACTGCGTCACAGGACTCGAAGCGTTGGCTGCGAAGGCTCGAAACTCGCTGCTGATGCAGGCCCGCGTCACCGAGCCGACGACGTACGGCAGCGAGAAGGGGCGGCCGGGCGTGCCGAACAGAACCGGCATCCACACGGTGAAGCCGGCCTCGCGAATCCAGCGTGCAAACCTGGCCACGTACGGCGTGATCCCGGGCATCTCGCTGATGACGATGACTGCCGGCCCGCTGCCGGCGACGAGCACCTGTTTGCTCGCGCCGAGCAGCGTCATCGTGCGGACCTCGAAGTCGTCGAGCGGGTCGGGCCGCGTCATGTCGTTTTGCGCCATCGCCCAGCGTTCTCAGCCGCCGCTTTGCATGTCGGCAGGAAGCGCGAGCGATGCCGACTCGACGTCCCAGATCATCGAGAGGCACCGCCAGCTGTCGCCGTCGCGTACGAACTGCATGCTGTTGATGCCACGCTCGGAGACGCCGCCTCCATTGACGATGGTGCGGTAGCTCGTGAACACGTGCGCGATGCGGCCGAACTGCTCCACGCGCTGCGCCAGGCCGATCTCGTCGAAGGACTGGAGCGAGGCCATGCCCTTGGCTGCCCGCTCGACGAACTCCTCGACGGTCGGATAGCTGAAGGCGGCGCCGGCCGGACCGAAGTGCGCCTGCGGATGCATGAGCCTGCGCAGGGCGTCCCAGTCGGGGCCGCGACCGTCCGTGAACGAGATGGCGCGGTACAGAGCCGCGACGGCTTCTTCGAGGTGTCGCTTTTGGTCATCCATGCGCGTGCAGTGTCACGCAGGCCGGACCAGGGCAAGCACGTCAGGCTAGGCGCCGCGCAGCAGCCCCTTCAGGTACTCGCGCTGCAGTACCTGGATGTTCCTGGTCGAGATGCGCTTGGGGCAGACCGCCTCGCACTCGCCTTCGTTGGAGCACGCACCGAATCCCTCGCTCTCCATCTGCTCGACCATGCGCACGGCTCGGCGGCCGCGTTCGGGATCGCCCTGGGGCAGGTAGGCGAGGTGCGCGATCTTGGCGCCTGTGAAGAGGACGGCCGAGGCGTTCTTGCACGCCGCCACGCACGCGCCGCAGCCGATGCAGGCGGCAGCATCGAAGGCGCGGTCGGAAAGGTCCTTGCCGACCAGGATCTCGTTGGCGTCCTGCGGAGCGCCGGTGTTGACCGAGATGAAGCCGCCGGCCGAGATGATGCGGTCGAACGCGCTGCGGTTGACGACCAGGTCCTTGACGACGGGGAAGGCCTTGGCACGGAACGGCTCGACCGTGATCGTCTCGCCGTCCTTGAAGACGCGCATGAAGAGCTGGCAGACGGTCTTGCCGCCGCCGGGCCCGTGCGCCACGCCATTGACCATGCAGCCGCACGAGCCGCAGATGCCTTCGCGGCAGTCCGAATCGAACGCGATGACGTCCTGGCCTTCGGCGACGAGCTGCTCGTTGAGAACGTCCAGCATTTCCAGGAACGACATGTCGGCAACCACGCCCTTGACGACGTAGTCGACGAAGCGCCCTTCGGCCTCGGCGTTGGCCTGGCGCCAGACGCGGACCTTGACGCTCATGCTGTGCTCGCTGCTCATCGCCTGGCCTACTTGTAGCTTCGCTGCTTGAGCTCGACCGATTCGAACTTCAGCGGCTCCTTGTGCAGCTCGGGCGCCCTGCCGCGGCCCTTGAATTCCCACGCCGCCACGTAGGCGTAGCTGTCGTCCTTGCGGAGACACTCGCCGTCCTCGGTCTGGTACTCCTCGCGGAAGTGGCAGCCGCATGACTCCTCGCGGTCGAGCGCGTCGCGCACCATGATGTCGGCGAACTCCATGTAGTCGTCGACGCGCAGCGCGTACTCGAGCGCCTTGTTGAAGTCCTCGGCCTCTCCGGTGACGGCCACGTTGTGCTGGTACTCCTCGCGCAGCGCGGTGACTTCCTTCAGCGCCTCTTCCAGGCCCTTGCGGTTGCGAGCCATGCCGACCTTGTCCCACAGCACGCGGCCCAGCCGGCGGTGATACTCCTTGACGCTGATGCTGCCCTTGGCGGTCAGCAGCTTGCGGATGCGCGACTCCACGGCCGCCTCCGCTTCGCCGAAAGCGTCGTGGTCCTTGCCGACCGGCTCGAGTTTGGTGCCGCCCAGGTAGTTGGCGAGCGTGTAGGGAATGACGAAGTACCCGTCGGCCAGGCCCTGCATGAGCGCGCTGGCGCCGAGGCGGTTGGCGCCGTGGTCGGAGAAGTTGGCCTCGCCGAGCACGAACAGACCTTCGATGTTGCTCATCAGATGGTAGTCCACCCACAGGCCGCCCATCGTGTAATGGATGGCGGGGTAGATCTTCATCGGCACCTCGTACGGATTCTCCGCCGTGATGTGCTCGTACATGTCGAAGAGGTTGCCGTAGCGGTCGCGGATGACGTCGGCGCCCAGGCGCTTGATGGCATCGGCGAAGTCGAGATAGACGGCGCGGCCGGTGGCGCCCACGCCGCGGCCCTCGTCGCACACGGCCTTGGCCGCGCGCGAGGCGACGTCGCGCGGCACCAGGTTTCCGAAGGCGGGGTAGCGGCGCTCCAGATAGTAGTCGCGCTCGTGCTCGGGGATCTGGCGCGGGTCGCGCTTGTCGCCTGCCTCGGAGGGAACCCAGACGCGGCCGTCGTTGCGCAGGCTCTCGGACATCAGCGTCAGCTTGCTCTGAAAGTTGCCGCTCTCGGGAATGCAGGTCGGATGGATCTGCGCGAAGCTGGGGTTGGCGAAGTACGCGCCGCGGCGCGCGCATCGCCATGCAGCCGTGACGTTGCTGTTGCCGGCATTGGTCGAGAGGTAGTAGGCGTTGCCGTAACCGCCGGTGGCCAGCAGCACGGCGTGGCCGACGTAGCGCTCGTACTTTCCGCTGACCAGGTTGCGGCACACGATGCCGCGTGCGCGCCCATTGACGATCACCAGGTCGAGCATCTCGCGGCGCGGCAGCACGGTGACCGTGCCGGCATCGACCTGACGCATCATTGCCTGATACGCGCCGATCAGGAGCTGCTGTCCGGTCTGGCCGCGCGCGTAGAACGTACGCGACACCTGCGCGCCGCCAAAGGAGCGGTTGTCGAGCAGCCCGCCGTACTCGCGCGCGAAGGGAACGCCCTGCGCCACGCACTGGTCGATGATGTCGACGCTGCACTCGGCCAGGCGATAGACGTTGGCCTCGCGCGCGCGATAGTCGCCGCCCTTTACCGTGTCGTAGAAGAGGCGGTAGATGGAGTCGCCGTCGTTCTTGTAGTTCTTGGCCGCGTTGATGCCGCCCTGGGCAGCGATGCTGTGGCTGCGGCGCGGGCTGTCCAGGATCGTGAAGGCCAGGACGTTGTATCCGAGCTCGCCGAGGCTTGCCGCCGCCGACGCGCCGGCCAGGCCGGTGCCGACGACGATGATGTTGTACTTGCGGCGATTGGCCGGGTTGACCAGGTTCATGTGGGCCTTGTGCGACTCCCACATGGTCTCGACCGGACCGCCGGGAACCTTGCCGTCCAATGGCATGCGCTGGCTCACCGTCCACCTCCGGCAAAGAACACCCACACCGGCACGGCCATGAACCCGGCAGTCAGGATCACGGCCAGCGCCTGGCCGGTCATGCGCAGCTCCTTCTTGTAGGCGACACCCATGGACTCGAAGGCGCTGCCGAAGCCGTGCCAGGCGTGAAATCCGAGCAGCGGAAGTGCGATCAGGTAGAAGGCCGTGTAGCCGGGGCTCTGGAACACCTCGATCACGAGCTTGTACAGGTCTCGCATGCCGCCGTCGGCCGTCTCGTACCAGTGGCCGAACTTGAACGTCTTCAGATGCAGTGGAACGAAGACGAGCAGAGCGATGCCGCTCAGGATCATCGTCGAGGAGGCGAGGCTCTTGCGGCTCGGCGCTCCCGCCATGTCCTTGCGATGATAGGCGACCGGACGCGCGTCGCGGTTCTCCTTGGTCAGCACGAACGCGGTGACGAAGTGCGAGACGAAGAGGACGAGCAGGCCGAACTCGGCCAGATACACCAGAGGATTGGTGATGAGCTTGTGGCTGTACTCGTTGTAGCCATGCGCATCGAAGAGGACGAGAAGGTTGGCCGCCATGTGCGTGATCAGGAACGCGATCATGAGCAGACCGGTCACTCCCATCAGCACCTTTCGGCCGATGGTGGATCCGAGCAGCATAAGGATTCGCTTCATGGCGGCGGGCTCCGTCGCCGTTCTAGGACATCGAGGCGAAATGTCCAGAAGTTACGCTGTAGCTTGAAGATACGAGACGCTAATACGACTGGCCGGCGGGGCTAATCGAGGCGCGGTCGCCGCAGCGCGTTCGTACTGGCGACGGATGCGTCCGATGCGTCAACGCTGCCTGATTGCCGTCATCGTCTGCCGCAGCGGGTGCCCGTCGGGAATCGTTTTCTCCTCGGCGGTCATCGCAGCGGCGAGCTCCACTCCCAGACGCTGGCGCGCATCGGTCAGAGCACGGCGCACCGCTGCGGGGCTTTCGGAGCCGCCGCGATCGATGCCCGAAATGACCACGAACCAGTTCTGCAACACGCGCCAGCGCTGCAGATGGACATAATAAATGACGGACTCCGGCGTGCTCGCCTGCACGCTTTGGCCGGCCTTCTGCAGCACCTCTGCCGCCGTTGCGAAATTGGCCGCATAGCTCCCCGTGTAATCGGCCTCTGTGACCGTCTCGCCTGCGTTCCTGTAACGGGCCACGAGCTGCTCGTCGATGACGAGCGCGGGGATCATGAGCAGCACCAGATGATCGCGCGGGCTCTGCGCGACGTTCGGCAGAGCCTGCCCCGCCAGCGCAGTCTCGCGCGCCTCGACCAGCTTGCCGGAGCGCCACTGCGACACGGCGCGAATGGCATGAGCGTTGGGACGCAGGCGCTGGTCGAGCCGCGCGATTTCATCGTCGGTCAGGCGCGCTTCGATCTCTGCGTAGCGCCGCTCCGAATCGTTCGTCGTCAGGGCGCCGACCGTTTCGAAAGTCTGGACGTTGTCGCCTGCGACCGCCGCATGGAAGTCGTCCTGCACGTCGCGGTACTGCATCGGCGTGCAGGCGGCGACAACGGTCAGTGCCAGCAGGATGGGGAAGATTCGGACAGGGTATCGCATCGGGTGCTCCTGAGGTCAGGCGGCGAGGCGAAGCAGTTCGGCTGCGGCCTCAGCCACGGCGGCCCGGTCGTTGGGCGCGAGGTCGCCGAGCAGGACGTCGCGCAGCAGATCCTCGACCAGGATGGGGAAGTTGCCGGCATTGATCCTATTGGCAAGCTCGCCGGTTCCGAGCTGCAACGCTGCAGCGACGGTGTCGCGGACGACCGTGGCGTCGGTACCGAGAATGCGATCGAGGTTGTTCGAGACTACCGGCAGGATGCTGGCGCCGATGGCCACGAAAGTGTCGCGGTCGACGAGCCGGGCGTTGGCGCCCGGATCGGCGAGCGCCCCGGCAACGGCCGCCAGTACCGAGTACAGGACGTTGGTGGTCGGATCGTCTTTTTCCAGATGGAGAAGCTTGTCGGCGTTCTTGACGGTGACGAGCAGCGCCGCTTCGGCCAGGTCGATGAATCCGGCGCCGGTGAGAAGGCGTTGTGGATCTGCGCCCGCCGCCGAGGCAACCGAGGCGAGAATCTGCGCGAGAGCCATGCGACGCGGATCGTCGCCCGCGTTTCCCAAAAGCTGCTCGGGATGGCGCGCCACCTGCTCGAAAGCGATGCGTGACAGCTCGACCAGCTGCTTGCTCGAGAACAGGTCCTTGACGCCACCGGGACCGGCCAGGTCGCTGGCGAGACCGTTGGCCAGCGCCGTCACGGCGGCGGCAATCAGCTGCTGCTGCGGCTTGGCCGGATCGATGAGAGTCTCGCTGTTCTCGACGACCGTCTGCAGTGCCGCAAGCACGATCTTCTCGGCTGCTGCGCCGCCGAACAGGTCGCGCGCCTCACCCTCGGCCAGCGCATGCACCGTATTGGTCAGGAGCGAGCGCAGCGCTTCATGCTCGACGAAGACACCGAAGTTCTCTCCTGCGGCGCCGAGCGCCGCATCGACGATGGCGTCCAGGCCCTCGTCCGAAAACAGATCGTCGGCGTCGCGCACGGCCGTCAGCACCGCTGCGACGGTTTCGCGAATCGCCTCTTTGCCTTTGCCCTTGCCGTGAACGAACAGCGCCGGATCCTTGGCAACGGTAGTGGCGCCGGTCTTGATCAGCGTGCCCGCGATGCGTCGGAAGAGGTCGTCGCGGCGCTGCAGCTCGCCCAGGGTTGCAGTCGAGCTCATCTCGTCGCGGGCCGCGGCAGCAATGCCGCCCAGCAATGCACTGACGCGCGCATCGTCGGACAGAATCGAGGGGTGCTTCTCGAGAGTTCCGAGGGCCGCCAGCATGAGGTTGCGAGCCACGTTGCCCAGCTCGTCTTCGGCGAGGTCGACATCCTGCAGACCGACCACGAGAGATCGGACGATCTTGCGCGACGACGAATCCATCGCCAGAGCCTTCGGGTTGGCCGCGAAGTAGTCGATGCCGATCTCGACGATCGTTCCGAGGATTCGCTGCGCCGGCGATTTCGGACCGAGGCCGCGTTTGTACTGTTCGAACTCGTAGATGGTGACGATCGCCGCCGCCCCTGGTGAAGCGCCGACCGAGTGCTCGCCGACGACGGCGTCCAGAGATTGCACGGTGCGCATCGCATCGACCAGCCCGGGCTTGCCGCGCAGGTGCGCGTAGGGACCGCCGTCGGCGATGAGCTTCTCGTTCTCGGGACGGGCAAAGAAATGGATGGCGTCGGCCTGCGTGTAGGAGCCCGCGAGCGAGCCGACTGGAAGCAGCATCGACGCATTCTGCGTCTCGTCGATCAGCACGTCGTAGGTCTTGCGTCCGATACGTACGCAGGCTTCGATCGCAAAAATCACCAGGGATGGATCCATCGTGCTGCCTCCCGAACCTGCTTTGGGGTCCGACTGTAGGAAGAATGCCGCGCCTGACTCAACGACTCGCGCGTGTCTGCGGTCACATTGCCCGGCGACATTCTCCGACCGCTGGCATCAAGCCGGGAGTGACCGGATATTCCCGCACGGCGGAATCGATCCGCTTCCATCGTCGACAGGAGGATCACCATGCACCCCAAGACTCAGAGCCTTGCTCGCCAGCGCCGCTGGCAACGGATTGGACTTCTTGCCGCAGCCGCCATGCTCGCCGGCGCCAGCGGCTGCGCGACCTCGCGGGGCGTCCTGGACATTCGCCAGCCCAGTCTGGCCAATCCGGCAACCGGACCGGCGATCAAGATCGTCGAGGTGCGCGATCAGCGGAAGTTCGAGGTCGCACCGAACCAGCCTTCGATCCCCTCGCTCAAGGACCGGGACATCGGCAACAAGCCTCTTCGCAGTCGTGCCATCGCACGCAAGCGAAACACCTATGGCGCTGCCCTCGGCGACATCCTGCTGCCGGAAGGGCGCACCGTCGAGCAGCTGACGCGCGAAGCGCTGACGGCGGGCCTGCGCGAGGGCGGCATCCGCGTCGTCGAGCCAGGCGATGTAGATTACGACAGTGCCGTCCCCTTCGAAGCGGACATCGAAAAGTTCTGGTCGTGGTTCACGCCCGGCTTCTGGGCGATCACGCTGGAGTTCCAGTCGGAAGTGCGAGTTTCGTCGGCCGTCGCCGGCCTGTCTCCGACCGCCGTCACGCTGCACGGCGCCGCCAGCGACAGCGGTCAGGCGGCCACGGGTGGTGCGTGGCAGAAAGTGATGAACGCCGGGCTGGCCGACCTCGTACGAGATTGTCGCGAGCAGCCCTCACCGGTCGTGCCCGCCGTGGTTGCGCAGGCGCGAGCGCCGCAGCACGCAGTTGCAGAGGCTTCGGCACTGGCGCCGTAAGCCTGCGCGAGGCGGAGCCCGAGTGACCTCGGCATGCGGGGTGATGTGGGGCGCGTAGGTCAGGCTGGGCAGGACGGTCAGGCTGCGTGGTCAGTCAGGTTGCCGGCGAAGTCTTGCGGCATGCTTGCGAAGTCACGCCGCCGCGAACTCGGCCTCGGTGAAGACGGGAGCGAAGCCGCCGCCGGCGGTGCGAAAGTTCGTCGTCTGTCCTTGATACAGGCGCGCCGCTACCAGCTGCACCACGCCGTCGTAGACGTAGCAGCGAACGTCGAGCTTGAGAGGAACCTCGCTGCCGTCGTGCCGGATCGTACGCTCGCTCGGCGGAACCAGTCGCTGCGCGACGTACGGCTCGTCGCCGGCAGCAATGGCCTCCCAGACGCCGCGGGTGATCTTGTCGCCCCGGTAGGCGGCCTTGCTGCCGTAACCGCATGCGGGCTTGAAGAAGTTGCGCTTTCGCTCGCTCCACATCTGCTCGCGGTTGGCGTTCTCGAGCAGCACGGTGCGAGGGACGCTGGCTTGCAGCAGCGCGATCGTCGCGGCCGGAACGCCCCAGAACTGCAGCACGGCGGCATCGGAGAGCGCGATGAGATGGCGCTTGTCGGCGTACAGCGCGTGGTCGCGCGGGCCGGGCGTGACCACGACGTCGCCGGCCAGGTAGGCAGAGCGTAGCGCCGCGGACATTCCGGTTTCGAGGTAGAAGTCGGTCAGACGGTTGTAGACGAAGTCGACGGCGCGACCGTCGGCGACCAGTGCGCCGTCACGGTGCTCGAAGACGCGCGGGTCCAGGATGCGTGCCTCCAGCCCTGCACGCTCGAAGAGCTCGCGGAACATCCGGAACTCCGGATACAGATACTGGCTCTCCGGGTTCTCGTCGACGATGGCCACGCTGCGCCACGGGCGCTGGCCGCGCTGCAGCCGCCACTCGTTGCGGAACATCGCCACGAACTCGGCCTCCACGCTCTCGCCCGCCCCGGGCGCAGCGACCACCGCCTCCACTTCTTCGCAGCACGCACGCTGGGCCCGCGCCAGGGCCGTGTTCAGGAGCGCGCCGCCGGCGTTCGTGTTGATCTCGATCAGCTGAGGCCCGGCATCGCTCAGGTGAAAATCGTAGCCGAGGAACACGCCGCGCGTGCCCGGCTCGAAGCGTGCGATGGCCGGCGCCGTTTCCAGTGCGCGCGCCGTGTAATGCGGCGTGCGCACCACCGACTCGATGGCCGAGACGATGCGCTGCATGCGGGCCAGATGATCGCGCGACAGGAAGACCGGCGTTGCCGAGAACAGGTGCGGCTGATCGCGAAGGATGGCGGCGTAGACGCCGGCCTCGCCGGCGCCGTTTTCGAGCGAGCGCTGCAGCGCCTGGGTGTCGACGGCGATGCAGTGACAGCTCTTGTTGAGCTGGTCGGTGATGTCCTGGTCGGCGCTGGTCTCGTGTGCAGCCACGAAGCGGAAGCTACCGAAAACCGCGGGCGGGCACGAACAATCCTGCTCGTGCTGGGCGAGCGAGCGGTACCAGCCGGTCAGAGGCGGGGCCACCCGCCAGCTGTGCATCGCGAGCCAGATGCGATGATGCCGGCGGCGGCGCATCACATCATCACGCACTCGCGAGCCCAGGGTTGTCACAGCTCGGGTGGTCTGGTGATTACGCCGATATGCAGAAGAATCGATTCTATTGGCTACGAATCGTTCTCACCGCTCTTACGGCACAGGTCTATGGCGCGTTTATCACGGTGGTCCTTGCAAATGGTTGGCGGAGCCTGGTTGCGTCCTCAGGACGCGAGATGATCCTGATCGCCATCTCACTCGCAGCCGGTCCAGCGTTGGTATGGGCCACGGTTCTTGCCGAGCGACGCCAACAGCCCAACCGCCGGTGATACGGGCCGGACGCGGTGCGCCGCTCGTCGACACCCTTGTGTCCAACGACAGACACACCTCGTGCCTGCGAGCCACTGGACGTTCCCCGGGACAGCCTGATAAGGGTGGTCGCGACCCGGCATCAGACGGCCAAGGAGGACGACATGCTTCCTCTGGGACCCGCCTTCCGCCTCGGTGCTTGCGCGTGCAGCCTCGTGACCATCGTCACCACCACGACAACGGCCGCGGAGCTTCCTCAGTTCGAGCCGCCTCTTCCCGTCTTGTCGGACATGAGCGATTTCACGCCCAATGCCGAACACCGCAACGCGGCCATGGCCACCGACGGGGATGGAACCTTCGTTTCGGCGCGATCACCGCGCCAGCGGGTTCCGCCGGACATACTCGACGGGATCCAGCTTCGATTCGGTGACATCGGCCAGGTCCTGCACCGCCTCGCGAAGCTTGGTCTCTTCGCTCTCGATGCCATCGAGGAGATCCTCGCCGCTGCGTTGATCGAGGCGAAGATCGCAAGCTGCGCTGCGGTACCGAGTGAACCTCCACGATATCGGGCACGCACGTCCTGGTTGCTGGCGAGCGACGCCGGCATTTCTGCGCCGGCGCCTGCGCGGCGCCGGCGCAGAATCGAGGCCTCCCACCGGTGTCAGCGCTGGCGGTAACGCGCACCGGAGGCGACGGCGCTGCTTCCCGGTGCCGCGTGAAGAGTCCATCGGCCTCTCACCGACTCAACGCCTCTTCGAACCGGCTCACGCACTCGTCCCATCGAAACGTCTGCGCCGTCGCCGCACCTGTCTGCGACAGTCTGCGCGCAAGCTGCGCATCGCTCAGCACGCATTCGATTGCCTGCGCCAGGGCTGGCGGTTGGCGCGGCGGCACGACGAGACAGTTGTTTCCGGCCGATGCGTATTCGGCTGCTCCGAGAGTTTGCGTGGTGATGACGGGCGCGCCGCATGCCATCGCTTCCAGCGGCGGCAGACCGAACGACTCCGACCACGTGGGCGAGACGTATGCCGAGCAGCGGCGGAACAGGTCTGCGATTTGCGAGCGCGGCGGCCGCAGATGGAACTCGAAGGGCACGCGCGTCCGAATCGTGCATTCCTCTTTGGAGATGATTGCCAGACGAAGGGCCGGCGTGCGCTCGAACACCAGCTCGGCGGCCGCCAGCAGATCAGCCAGTCCCTTGCGCGGCCGCATGTCGGTGACGCACGCGATCAATCCCGGCACCCGCAGTGCAACATCATCGGGCGGATGGAACAGCTCGGGTTCGGAGATCCCCATGCGAACATTCGTCACGTGCCGTGCGCCGCGCCTGCGTGCATCGTCGGCGGCTGCGTCCGAAACTGTCAGAAGCTGTTCGAACCGGGGCGGCAGGAATTGGAGGACCGCCCGCTCGATCGGACGCCCGACGAACATTTCCATATAGTCCTGGTAGAACCAGACCGCGCGGGGTCGCTGCTTTCGCCGACTCGCCAGCAACGCCGGGACTGCCGTCGGCGCGTGCGTCGCGACGATGACGTCGCAGTCGGGCACGGCGCGCGCCAGCGCCGCCGCAAGACGCGCCATCGCAGAATAGGTCATCCTCGGGCCCAATCCGGTGCCGGCCTCGACCGTTTTCACCGCAGGGCCGAGTCGTTCCAGCAAACCGGGATCGGTGGCACCGCGTGGAAACACGATCGATACGTCGTGCCCTCGCGCCGCCAGGCGCGCTGCGAAGCCGACCACGGTGTGCATTCCGCCCGAGATGCGAAGCGACGATGCCAGGAACGCCAGGCGCTTAGGCTGGGAGCGAGCCGCGGGGAGCAGCTCGTGTCAAGCCGGGCCCATCCATCCGGCCGGCGTTCGGCCACGCGCCCGGCGCGAACTCAGCACGGTTCTCCATTGCCACTCGCTACGTGGACCCCGACCGGGACCCGGCAGGTAAACCGTTCGAATCAGATGCACGCCGTCAGAGGCCGGCGAACAGATCGTCCACCATCGGTGACGGCTGCGGAACTCCCATGGCGTACGCGAACAGCTCTTCGTCCGTCAACGCCGTCTCATGGAAGCGCTGCTGCAGGAACTGCTGGGTCTTGTGCGCCGCCCATGCCTGCACTTCGATGTCGCGAAAGGCGCGCACGTCTATCCTTGCGCTGGCGGGCAGGCCGCGGGTTTTCAAGACGGCATCGGAGGCCGGCGCCGGCCACGTGACGTAGTAAAGCCGTAATGGGGCGTGCGGCTCGAGGCCCGACTCGAGCTGCTCGGCGAACGCCGATTCGTTGCCGGCGAGCAGAAATGCGGCAGTCGTGCAGCGCGAGATGACGCGGTGATCGGGGTGCGTATTCGGCGCTCCTTCGGGCCCGAACGTGATGACGACCTGGGGCTTTTCACGCCGAAAATGGCGGACGATCTCGCCAACGATCTCGTCGGCGTTCTCGTCGATCAACCTACCGTCGGGGTGCCCGGGAAGATCGATCTCCGCGATCCCCAGAATCTTGCGTGCAGCTTCCAGCTCCGCGCGTCTCAGGGTGCCGAGTTCCTCCCTGGACTCGACGGCGATCCCGGACGTCTTCCCCGCATCACCGGCTGTCGCGCAATAGATCGTGCAACGCACGCCGGCCGCGGCGTACCTGGCATATGTCCCGCCGCCCGAGAACGTCTCGTCGTCGGGATGGGCATAAACGCCCGTCAGGCATCTCGTCGCTTCGTCAACCATACATCGGCATCGCGACCGCGAGGCCGGTGACGCGGTCACTAGCACGGCCGGCGCATCGCTCGCTAGCGACGAAATCGTATGCCGCGGTTGCGGTGCACGAAGAGGCCCTCACCGATGGAATGCCGCTGCGGCAGTGCAAGGAGTTCGCCGACGCTGACGCCTGCGCGCAGAACCGGCAGCACGATGACGTTCGCCAGCGTGGAGCGGCAAGTTTTTTGGCGCGCCGCTCAGGCCTGAGGCGGACTCCAGGTCGGCGCCGGAAGCCAGGGCGTGCCCGAGTTCGGCATCAGGCGCGGCAGCACCGTGCGTGCCCACGGTGCCAGGTCGAGGGCTGCCAGCTCCTGCGCGGTCACGAACCGCACCTCCAACGTCTCTTCGCCGTCCGGCTTCGGAGTGCCCGACAGTACGCGACAGCGATACGCGGCGATGACATAGGCGACGACGTCTCCGTTGTCGTACTCGACGCGGAACTCTGGTCCGCCGAAGACGCCGAGAAGCTCGACCGGCTCCACGTGCAGCGCCGCTTCCTCCCAGACCTCGCGGACGATGGAGTCGACGGGATTCTCGCCTGGCTCGACGGCGCCGCCCGGCGTGACCCAGACGTTGCGGTTGGAATGACGCATGACCATGAGGCGACCCGAGTCATCGAAGATCAGTGCCGTGGCCGAAGGCGACAGCACCAGATCGTTTCCGAGCTTGGCTCGCAAGGCGCGCATGTAATCCGACATCGGCATGACGCACACCTGCCGAATAAAGCGGACGGGTACAATCCGTGCACGGCCCGCTGTCCGCGCGCCGCGACCTCACCGCTCGTTGACGACGTCGGCGTCCGTGCGCGATCCGGTCGCGGCCAGATAATCCTTGGCGTGCGCCAGCTCGACGCGAGGCGCATCGGCCTTCTCGGCCTGCTTCGCGAGCATCTGGTAGTGCTCGCGCGCGGCCTTCTGGTCGCCGAGCGCCTCGGCCGCGCGCGCAGCGCCGTACAGCGAGTTGAAGCGCGAGGGATAGATCTTCAGCGCGGCGGCGTAGGCTTGCTGCGCCTCTTGCGGCCGCTGCAGCCGCAAGAGCATCTCGCCGAGTTGCTCGCGCGCCGGCACGAGCGCGCCGGGGGTTACCGGATGCTTGCCGAGCGCGTCCTCTGCATCGGCGACCGCGCTCAGCATCGTGAGCGCCTCATTGTGCTTGTCTTCGGCGTGGGCGAGCCAGGCCGTGGCGGCCTGCATCTGCAGCTCGAGGTGCTTCTTGAAATACGCGAAGCGGATGTCGGTCGTCGCGTCGCGCAGCGCGGCCATGCGCTGGAGTGAATTGCGCGCGCCCGCGGCGTCGCCGGTGCGAGCGCGGCCCAGCGCACGCGCGTACTCGATCAGCCCTTCGGCGAACGGGTTGACCTCCCACTGCTTGCGTGGCGTCACGGGCAGTGCGGCGGCCTCCTTCCAGGCGTTGCGCTCGAGCGCGTAGCGCGCTGGGACCGCGCCGAGCGCATAAGCCCCGACGAAATCGGTCTCGGGGAAGGTGTTCTCGACGGCTAGCACCTGGTCGAGCACCTTCTTCGCCTCGACGTCGCGCGACTGCTGCAGGTACGAGTACATCATGTAGTCGAGGGCGTGCAGCTCTTGCGTGTCCATGGCCGTGCGGCCCTGCAGCTTGGAGTAATCGTCCTGTGCCTTCGCCGACGCCAGGTTGCCGGCGATCGCCTCGTCCCACATGCCAAGGCGCGTGAAGATGTGCGACGGCATGTGCAACGCATGCGGCACCCACGGTGCGATGTCGGTATACGCCCTGGCCGCGTCCAGCGCATGCGCCGCCAGCGCCGGATAGTCGTAGCTATGGATGATGTAGTGCACGATGCCGGGATGCTGGCGATGCTTCTTCCAGAGCGCGTCGAGCATCGCCCCGGCGGCCTTCTGGTTGCTGAGTGTGGTGTCGAGCGGGGTGGCGTAGCCCACCGAAAGCACCGCGAACGCATACCATACCTGCGCTTCGACGTCGTCCGGGTGCTTGTCGTACACGTCGTGCTTGAAGGCGCGCTCGTAGGCGACCACACGGTCACGCGGTCCGACGGGGCCGTGGCAGGATTGCCCGGGCGACTCGGCGACGGCCGGATCGGCAGTGTTGTAATAGACGTTGATCGCCTCGATCCATGCGCGCTCGCGCGGCGTCGCTTTCAACGCCATCGCTTTGTCGGCCGCGGCTTTGCCGGCGGCCATCTCCTCGGTCGTTGGCGGCGCCCAGATCGGATGCCACCAGCTCTGCGCAATGCCCCATTGCGCCATCGCGCACGCAGGATCCTGCGCGGCGATCTTCGTGAAAATGTTGCGCGCTTCCTCATAGAAGAAGGAGTGCAGCAGAGCGACGCCGCGGTTGAAGTCGGACTGCAAGGCCGGCTGGCACGAGATCGGGAAGTCGATCCTGCCAGCGGATCGCAAGTCGCCCGGCGCCGGTGATTTCGGAACATCTATCTGTTGCGCGAAGACAGCGGCGGGTCCGAGCAGCAGGGCGGCAAATGCGGCACGGCAAAGGTTTCCGGACATGGCAGATCCTCCATTCCAGCTGGCGAGCGGTGAACCATCGCGCTGCGGGGGATGGCTGTCAACGGAACTGCGCCGGTCCCCACATGAGTGCTACGCGCGTGGGATGAGCGAGTCGTCGGCGCGGCATCGTCACGAAACGGTGAACGTCTCTTTTCGTGATGATGCGTGCCGCCGCTCAGACCGCGGCGACCCACAGACCGAGACCCACCAGCACCGCGCCGCTCAGCATGCCACCCTGGACGCCGAACGGCGCGACCTTCTCGAGCAGTGATGGCGGCGATGACGGTCAGGCTCATCACGCCGCCGACGAAAAGGACCGCGAGCAGGTTGGCGATGCGCACGACCTGCGCCGCCAGCAGGACCTCGCCGACGGCTGCCCGGGCCACGAAGAAGATGATGCAGGTCGCGGCCAAGGACGCGACGATGAAACGAGCCCGGGAAAGCAGGGTCGGCGCCAAAGAGCGGCCAAGGTGCGCCTGGACCTGGTCCGGCTCGGGCTGGGCAAGGCGCTCTCCATTCGATGCAGGGAACGAGGCCTGCGCCGCCCATTCGCCGTTTTCACCATTTGGAACGCTGACTTGCATCAAGGGAGCCGCGGCAGTGGCAACGCCTCGTCCGATGGGCACGTCCGTGATCGAGGGGTAATTTCCCACAGACGCGGGGCTATGCCTCCTTCGCGAAACCGTCAACGGCCTTGTCGAAATCTGTTGCGGTCGGCTGGCGTTGTGGCCGCCAAGCGCCGGCCGTGACAGCCTCGGCGCCGGCATGATGCGCACCGCAAGTCTGCTCGTTCTTTTGCTGACTCTTACGCTGTCGCACGCTCATGCTGGCGGCTCCGCCGAGCGTGGCCGCGAGCTCTTCGCGTTGGCCGGAGGCTGCGGCTGCCACACGCTGGCGGGAGGCCCGGTGGGCGCTGGCGGCAAGGAGATCGAGACGCCGTTCGGCACCTTCTTCTCGACCAACATCACTCCCGACAAGGAGACCGGCATCGGCGCCTGGAGCAATGGCGAGATCGATGGCGCGATCCGGCGCGGCGTCCTGCGCGGTGGCGATGCCGAATCGCCGGCCATGCCCTACTACTGGTATGCCGGCATGAGCGACCAGGATTCGGCCGACCTCATCGCCTACCTGCGCACTCTTCCGGCGGCGCGGCAGAGCAATCGCCCGCACGAAGGCGAGCTTCCGATGGCACGCTGGGCCTACCGGGCATGGAACCTCCTGTTCGTCGACACGATCGTGAACGTTGCGACTGCTCCCGTGGCAGGCATCGAGCGCGGACGCTATCTGGCCGACCACGTCTCGCTGTGTGCCGACTGTCATACGCCGCGCACGCGCTTCGGCGCCGTGGACAGATCGCTCTACATGGCGGGAACGGCGCAAGGCCCCGGCGGCGAGACGGTTCCCAACATCACGCCGCACGCAACCGGAATTGCCGACTGGGACGCGGCCGACATCGCCAGCGTCCTCGAGTCGGGCATGCTGCCGAACTTCGACAACGTGCAGGGCTCGATGGCCGAAGTGGTCGACGGTGTTGGCGGCGGTCTCGGCTACAAGGATGCCAGCGATGCCGACCGCCGCGCCATCGCTGCCTACCTGCGCAGCGTCTCCCCCATCGAGCACGAAGTGGAACAGTGATCACGGCTCAGGCAAAGAGGAGAACATGAAAACACAGCTCAGCCTCTGCATCGTTTCGATCGCCCTTTCGGCTGCCGCCGCCGCGATGGCGGAGCAACACGAGCACGACGCCCTGCCGCCCGGACCGATCCATGATCGGCACGAGCTGATGGAGCGCATCGGCGCCAATTCCAAGACCATCGGCGACGCGCTCAA